>NZ_JARRAH010000001.1:1854774-2163903 GCF_030553305.1 Halomarina ordinaria
AGGCGTCGTCACCCGTGTCGGTGTCCGGGTCGATGGCCTGATAGCCGACGGCGTCGACGCCGCGGTCGACCCCGTCGCCGTGGGCCTCCTTTATCTGCTCGACCGGGTCGGCGTCCTCGAAGTTGATGGGCATCGCGTCGCAGTGCTCCTCGGCCAGGTCGAGGCGACTCGGGACGCGGTCGACGACGTATATCTCCGAGGCGCCCTTTATCTTCGCGCTGTAGGCGGCCATCAGACCGACGGGACCGGCGCCGAAGATGGCGATGGACTCGCCGGGCTGGAGGCCGGCCAGTTCCGTCCCGTGCCACCCCGTCGGGAAGATGTCGGCGAGGAGGGCGAAGGAGTCCTCGTGCTCGTTGCCCTCCGGGAGTTTCAGCGCGTTGAAGTCCGCGTACGGGACGCGCAGTTGCTCGGCCTGCCCCCCCTGATAGGGACCCATCGCCACGTAGCCGTAGGCGCCGCCGGCGAAGCCGGGGTTGACGTTCGTACAGAACCCGGTGAACCCGTTCTCGCAGTTTCGACAGTGCCCGCAGGCGACGTTGAACGGGAGGACGATTCGGTCGCCCTCCTCGAGGGTGCTTACCCCCTCGCCGACCTCGGTGACGGTCCCCATGTTCTCGTGGCCGAAGACGATACCCGGTTCGGCGGCCGTCCGGCCCTCGTACATGTGGAGGTCCGACCCGCAGATGGCGGTCGTCGTGATGTCGATGACCACGTCGTTCGGGTCCTCGATGCTCGGTTCGTCGACGTCCTCGATTGCGACCTCGTGCTCGCCTTTGTAGACTACTGCGTCCATTGGTATGACACCGAATCGACAGTCGCCCGCTCGGCTATTACCTGTTTTTTAGTACGGGTTTGAGAGTGAAGCAGACGGGACAGTCACGAGCTGTCGGGTATCGTGACCGTTCGGCGGTGCGTCGACCGTGGAGACGACGCGGAGCGCGGCCGGCGGTCCCGGGGCGGACGGCCGGGCGACCGGGCCACACGAGCGTGAGGGGTGTAAGTGCGCGGGGCACCTTCTCCGACTCGTGACCGACACGACCGCCGAGACCGACCCGCTCGTCGCCGCGCGCGAGACCCCCGACCGACCGGTTCACCTGCGCGACGGCGAGGAGCTGGCGGCGCTCGTCGCCGCCCACGACCTCGTCCTCGTCGACTTCTACACGAAGGGGTGCACGCTCTGTCAGAGCATCGAACCCGTCCTGGGGAACGTCGCGCGCGCCACGGACGCGGTCGTCGCGCTGGTCAACCCCCGCGAGGACCTCCCGCTGATAGAGGAGTACGCGATACGGAGCGTCCCGACGCTCGTCCTGTTCGAGGACGGCGAGGCCGTCGCCCGGCTGGCCGAGGGATTCCAGGGGACCGAGTCCGTCGTGGACTTCGTCGAACGACGCGGTATCGAAGAGTAGAGAACGCCCGCCCGGACGCCCCGAGCAGGAGCGAGGGACGTCGCGGCGGGCGGCCGGGTACGACCGACACCCCGGCTGGGGGGGGATAGCGGGGTGTCGGTGAGGGGTGTCGGCGACCGATATTCCTGTCCGCCGACGAGCGGTGCTCGGGAGGGGTGCGTAATGGGCTTTCTGTTGGCGGCACGTGCCGCCCGCACCTCGGACGCGACTCAGACGCCCTCGACGAGACGCTCCAGCTGTTCGGGGGGGACCGCACCGCGGGCGGCGTAGCCGTCGTAGGCGAACGTCGGCACGCCCGTCACGCCCTGACGCTGGGCCTCGGCGAACCGCTCGTCGACCTCGGCGCGGAGGGCGTCGTCGTCGAGTGCCGACCGGACCTCCTCGCCGTCGACGCCCGCCTCCTCGGCGAGGTCGACGAGGACGGCCTCGTCGCCGATGTCCCGGCCCTCGGTCCAGAGCGCCTCGAACACCGCCTCGTCGAACGCCAGCCACGTCTCGTAGGGGTGGTGTTCCGACAGGTAGTACGAGACGACCTGCGCGGGGAGCGAGTCGACCTCCGTCGCTATCTCCTGGGCCATCTCCACATCGTACTCCTCGCTGAGTCGGCGGACGTTTTCCCGGGCCTGCGCGTAGTAGTCGTCGTCCTTGCCGTCGTCGGCGTCGTGGTCGATGGTGCCGTCCGGCTTCCGCTTCCCGCTCCGGAGGTCGAAGGGGTGCCAGTCGACCTCGAGGGGGTCCTCGCGGGACGCCTGGTAGCGCCGGAGCGAGGCGCGACCGAGGTAGCAGAACGGGCAGACGTAGTCGGAGTAGACGGTCAGTCGCTCCGTGGAGTGGGCGTCACTCATGTGGAGGGACTCCGGGCAGCGGACGGAAGAGCGCGGGTCGGCTGTGAGGCGGGCGCGCACGACCGCTGGAAGGCGATTCTTCGGGGGGAACGAACCTTTTTCCCGGATGACGGGCGAGAGACCCCATGAGTAACGCGAAGATCGTCTGTACGCTCGGGCCGGCGTCCGCCTCGCACGAGCGGATTCGGGCGCTCGCCGACGCGGGGATGACCGTGGCGCGGGTGAACTCGAGTCACGGGACGCGCGAGGAGCGCCGCGACCTCCTCGAACGCATCCGGGAGGTCGACCGCGAGTCGGCGGCCCCGCTGGCGTCGATGGTGGACCTGCAGGGGCCCGAGATTCGGACCGCACCCGTAGAGGAACCGGTCGACCTGGTCGAGGGGAGCGAGGTGCGGTTCGTCGAGGGCGACGACGCCAGCGCGAGCGAGGTCGGCCTCTCCATCTCCATCGCGGGGGCCTCGCCCGGCGACCGGGTCCTCGTCGACGACGGGCGCATCGAGGCGACCGTCGAGCGCGTCGACGGCGATGCGGTCGTCGCGCGCGTCGAGAGCGGCGGCGAACTGGGCGCGCGAAAGGGGGTGAACGTCCCCGGCCTCGCCCTCGACCTCGACGTCGTCACGGAGGACGACCGTGAGGACCTCGAACTCGCCGTCGAGCAGGAGGCCGACTTCGTCGCGGCGAGTTTCGTCCGCACCGCTGAGGACGTGCTCGCGGTCGCGGGGGTCATCGAGGACCTCGGCGGCGACGTGCCCGTCGTCGCCAAACTGGAGCGAAGCGGCGCCATCGACCACCTGGAGGACATCGTCGAGGCGGCCTACGGCGTGATGGTCGCGCGTGGGGACCTCGGCGTCGAGTACCCCCTCCAGGAGGTCCCGCTCATCCAGAAGCGCGTGGTACGGCGCTGCCGGGAGACGGGCACGCCGGTCATCATCGCGACGGAGATGCTCGACTCGATGGTCCACGCGCGCCGGCCCACGCGCGCCGAGGCCTCCGACGTGGCGAACGCCGTCCTCGACGGCACGGACGCGGTGATGCTCTCGGCGGAGACGGCCATCGGCGACGACCCCGTCCGGGTCGTCGAGACGATGGACACCATCGTCTCGGAGGTGGAGGCGAGCGAGGAGTACGCCGACCTGCGCGAACAGCGCGTCCCGGGGCCGGGGACGGCGAGCGCCGACTCGCTGGCCCGGGCGGCGCGCTACCTCTCGCGCGACGTGGGCGCGAGTGCCGTCGTCGCGGCCAGCGAGTCCGGCTACACCGCACTCAAGACCGCGAAGTACCGTCCGGAGGCGCCCATCGTCGCCGCGACGCCCGACGAGGGCGTGCGCCGGCGTCTCGCGCTCTCGTGGGGCATCCGTCCGGTCCACGTCGACTACGTCGCCGACGCGGAGGACGTCATCAGGGGGGCGGTCGACGCCGTCCTCGACGTGGGGGCCGCCGAGAGCGGCGACACCGTCGTCGTCCTCTCGGGGATGATGACGGGCGTCGAGGGGACGGACACGACGAACATGCTCAAGGTCCACGTCGCCGCCGAGACGCTGGCGACGGGCCAGGGGACCGTCCCCGGCCGGGTCGTCGGCCCCCTCGCGTACGCCGGCGACGGCCTCGAGAACGCACCGGAGGGGGCGATACTCGCCGTCCCCGGGTCGTTCGAGGGACCGTTCGACGGCGACCTCTCGCGCATCGGCGGCATCGTCGCCGCCCGCCGCGGGATGACCGGCTACGCGGCCATCGTCGCCCGCGAACTCGGCGTCCCGATGGTCTCGGGTGCCTCGCTCGCCCCCGCCGACGTCGCGCCCGGAACGACCGTCACCGTCGACGCCGAACGCGGTATCGTCTACGAGGGCGACGTGCTGGCGCGCGAGCGGGCGGCGGGGGCGGAGATAACGGCCGACCGGCGACCGTAGCGCCGACGCCGGCGCGCGACGACCCGCGGGGCGACCGGGAGGCGACGGCCCGTGAGGCGACCGGGCGCGGCGGGTCGTCACCGCGGGCGAGGTGCGCGAGGCGGCCCCACGGGACACGGAAGGGCAGAAAGACGCAAGGGGCTCGCCGCAGGCGTATCGAGTATGCGAGAACTCGTGGTCGTCGTCGGCACCCGACCCGAAATCATCAAGATGGCCCCGGTGATTCGCGCCGCCGAGGGGACGTTCGAGCGCTATCTGGTCCACACGGGCCAGCACTACGACGCGGAGATGAGCGGGGCGTTCTTCGAGGCGCTCGACCTCCCGGCGCCGGACGAGAACCTCGAAATCGGCAGCGGGACACAGGGCGAGCAGACCTCCCAGGCGCTCGTCGGCGTCGAGCGCCTGCTGCTCGAGCGCGAACCCGCGGCGGCGGTGGCGCTCGGCGACACGAACGCCGTCCTCTCGACGGCGCTCGCGGCGTCGAAGCTCTCGACCACGTTCGGCCACGTCGAGGCCGGTCTCCGGAGCTTCGACCGGACGATGCCCGAGGAGGTCAACCGCGTCGTCGCCGACCACGTCGCCGACCTCTCGTTCGCTCCGACCGAACAGGCCGTCTCACACCTCAGAGACGAGGGCGTCACGGAGGGGGTCCACGAGACGGGCAACACCGTCGTCGACGCCTGCCACGAACACGCCCCCCTCGCCGCCGAACGCTCGGACGTCCTCGAACGCTTCGGCCTCGACGGCGACTACGTCGCCGCCACCATCCACCGCCCGCACAACACCGACGACGCGGAGCGCCTGCGCGCCGTCGTCGACGCCCTCGATGGCGCGAGCGTGCCGGTCGTCTTCCCCGCCCACCCCCGCACGCAGCGCGTCCTCGCGGACCTCGACTACGAGCCGTCGGGGTCCCTTCGGCTGGTCGACCCGCTCGACTACCTCGACTTCCTGAAACTGATGGACCACGCCCGCGTCGTCGTCACCGACTCCGGCGGCATCCAGGAGGAGGCGTCGGTGCTGGAGGTGCCCTGTCTGACGGTGCGCCCGAACACCGAGCGCCCGGAGACGGTCGAGGCCGGCGTGAACGAACTCGTCGAACCCGCAGAGCTGAGCGCGCGCCTCGAGACCCTGCTGACCGACGCCGACGCCCGCGACGCGATGACCGGCCACCCGGACCTCTACGGCGACGGCGACGCCGGCGAACGCATCGTCGCGGCGCTCGACGCCGCCCTCGACTGAGATGGGCGGGCACGTGCTGTGGCTGACGCCGGACAAGCCGGCGAACATCAGCGTCGGTCGCCGACGTATCGCCGAGTGCCTCGAAGCCCGCGGCTTCGACGTGACCCTGCGCGGGACGACGCCCCGGACGCTCCTCGCGTCGGTGCGCGAGCGCGACCGGTACGACGTCGTCGTCGGGACGACGCGGTCGGGGGCGCTCGCGGGGGCACTCCTTCGCCTGCTCGGCCGGCCCCTCGTGGTCGACCACGTCGACCCCATCCGGCAGTTCGAGGCGACCCACCCCCGGTGGCTGTCGCTCCCCGTACGCGTGCTCGAAGCGTGTGCGTTCCGGCTCTCGACGCACACGCTGTACGTCTACGAGGAGGAGGAACACCGGGCGCGCCGGCACGCCCCCGCGGCGACGAAGGCCGACCTCGGCGTCTCCTACGAGCGGTTCGCGGACCCGGACCCGGCGGCCGTCGAGCGCGCCCGCGAGCGCCTCGCCGACGCCGGCGTCGCACCCGACGACCGGGTGGCCGTCTACGTCGGGGGGCTCGAACCGCTCTACCGCATCGAGGAACTGCTCGCGGCGGCGCGCTACCTCGACGGCTGGACGCTCCTCGTCCTCGGCGCGGGGAGCCTCGAACCGGCCGTCGCGCGCGCCGCCCGCGAGCGCGAGAACGTCGTCTTCCTCGGCACCGTCCCCCACGAGGACGTCCCGGGCTACCTGCACCGCGCGGAGGTGGGGGTCTGCCTCGTCGACGACCCGCACACGCTGAAGGTGCTGGAGTACGGCGCGGCGGGGCTGTCGGTCGTCCAGGCGCGCGGCCGGGCGGAGGCGCGCTTCGGTGAGCACGTCACGTTCTGCGACCCGACGCCGACGGGTGTCGCGGGCGGCATCCGCGAGGCGGGCGCCCGACGGCGCGACGCCGACCACGGCCCCGAGGCGTTCCGCGAGTACGTCGCAGGCTTCGATTACGACCGCGTCGCGGGCCGATACACCGAAGTGTTACGAACGGTTCTGGGCGAATAACTCAACGAACATGACCGACATCCTCCTCCTCACGGTGGACTCGCTGCGCGCCGACCACGTCGGCTGTTACGGCTACGACCGGGAGACGACGCCGACCATCGACGCCCTGGCCGACGAGGGGTGTCGCTTCGAGAACGCCTTCGCGCACGCCTGCTCGACCCGGCCGTCGTTCCCCTCCATCCTCGCCTCCTCGTACGCGCTCATGTACGGCGGCTACGAGCGCATCTCCGACGAGCAGACGCTCGTCTCGGAGGCGCTCTCGGACGCCGGCTACCGGACGGCCGGCCTCCACTCGAACCTCTATCTCTCCGCCGACTTCGGCTACGGGAGCGGCTTCGACCACTTCTTCGACTCGAAGACCGACCCCGGCCCGGTCGCCCGCATCAAGCAGATAGCGAAAGACCGCCTCGACAACGACGGCCTGCTCTTCCAGGCGCTCTCGACCGGCGTCAACACCGCCGAGCGACAGGCCGGCCTCAACGTCGGGTCGGCGTACGTCACCGCCGACGACCTGACCGACATGGCCGTCGACTGGGTCGACGAGCAGGCGACCGCGAGCGACCCGCGCTTCCTCTGGGCGCACTACATGGACGTCCACCACCCCTACGTCCCGCCCGAGCGCCACCAGCGCGCGCTCACCGGCGAGTACATCGACGAGCGCCAGGCGGTCAAACTCCGCCGGAAGATGCTCGAGGAACCGGAGGCGCTGAGCGAACACGAGCGCCAGCAGCTCCTCGACCTCTACGACGCCGAGATTCGCTTCTGCGACGCCGAAATCGGCCGCCTCCTCCAGCACGTCCGCGAGACGTGGGGCGAGGACACCGTCGTGCTGTTCACGGCCGACCACGGCGAGGAGTTCGGCGAGCACGGCCAGTACAGCCACCACGCGACGTTCTTCGACGAGGTGACGCACGTCCCGTTCGTGCTGTCGGACGGCGAGGCCTCGGGGGAGTTCGAGGACCTCGTCGGCCTCCTCGACGTGACGCCGACGCTCGTCGACTACGCCGGCGGCGAACAGGCGGACGCGTTCTGGGGACACAGCCTCCGCTCGCTCGTCGGAGCGGGCGAGTGGCCCCGCGACTCCGTCATCGGCGACTGGGCGCCGGACGGCCCCGACAGCGAGCGCCGCTACGCCTACCGCGACCACGACTGGAAGTACATCCGTCGGGGGCAGGACGAGGAACTGTACGACCTGCGGGCCGACCCCGGCGAGACGGAGGACGTCGCCGGCGAGGAGCGGAGCGCCCTCGAAAGGTGTCGGGCGGCCGTCGACGACCACGAGCGCGACGTGGACGCGACGACGGTCGACCTCGGCGACGTCGAGATGGAAGACCACGTCAAGCAACGGCTGCGCGACCTCGGCTACCAGGAGTGACGCCTCCCTCGGCGGCGTCGACCTCGCCGCACGAGTCGGCGGACCGCACGTCGCCGCGCCGGGTCGCGACTGCGCCGCGTCGACACGGCGCGCGGAGCGCGCACAACACAACGCTGAAACGGCGGCCCGCCGTCGTCTCGGGAACTCACTGACCCCTCATGCGCATCGGACAGACGTCGCTGGTGTACTTCGGCTCGCAGTTCCTCACGTCGATTCTCGGGTTCGCCGTCACGCTCGTCCTGGCGCGCGAACTGGGCGCGAGCGTCCTGGGGCAGTACTACTTCGTCGTCAGCATCGTCATCTGGATGAAGATTCTCTCCGGACAGGGTATCCAGACGGCGGCCATCAAGCGCATCAGCGAGGGGGGAGACCGGTCGGGTTACTTCGGGGCGGTCGTCCTCCTGCAGGGGGCGGCGTTCGCCGTCGTCTCCCTCGTGTTCCTCGCGGGCGCGAAGGTTGCCCGGACGTACTTCGACGTCGGCCTCGGCGTGAGCCCGGGCGTCGTCCTCGGCCTGCTCGCGGCGAGCCTGTTCATCTGGACGGCGACGAGCGCGCTCAACGGGATGGACCTCGTCCACCTCGGCGCGCTCCTCTCGCCTATCGACCGTCTCTTCCGGAGCATCGCGCAGGTCGGCGTGGCGCTCGCGGGCCTGGGCACCGTCCAGTTGCTCCTCGCTGGCTACGCCGTCGCCGAGGTACTCGCCGGCGTCGTCGGCATCGCGATGTTCACCGTCCGGCCGACGCTCCCCTCGCGCGAGCAGGTGGTGAGCGTCGTCGACTACGCGAAGTTCTCCTGGTTCAACGGCATCGAGTCGCGGGCGTTCGCCTCGATGGACACCATCGTCCTCGGTATCTTCGTCGCCAGCGACCTCCTCGGCATCTACGAGATCGCCTGGAACCTCGCGTCCATCCTGGCGATGTTCAGCGTCGCCATCAGCCGGTCGCTGTTCCCCCAGATAAGCCGCCTGAGCGAGGCGGAGGGGACGCGCGCCGTCGAGGGGTTCGTCGACGACGCGCTCGCGTACTCCGGGCTGTTCGTCATCCCCGGCCTCGTGGGGAGCCTCGTCCTCGGCGAGTCGCTGATGCGCATCTACGGCGCCGAGTTCGCCCAGGGCGGCCTCATCCTCGTGGTCCTCGTGTTCGCGCGGCTGGTGTACGTCTACGAGTCGCAGTTCACCAACACGCTCGGGGCCGTCGACCGCCCGGACCTCGCCTTCCGGGTGAACGTCGTCTTCATCGGCCTCAACCTCGTCCTGAACGTCGTGCTCGTCTATCGCTTCGGCTGGTACGGCGCGGCCGTCGCGACCACCCTCTCGGCGGTCGCCGGCCTGGTCCTCGGCTACGTCTACCTCTCGCGGCTCATCGAGGTCCCCCTCCCGACGCGGGAGGTGAGCACCCAGGTCGGTGCGGCGCTCGTGATGGGCGTCGTCGTGTTCGCCGGGAGCGAGACGATGCCGGGCGGGATTCCGGCGACCCTCACCCTCGTGAGCGTCGGCGCGGGGGTGTACTTCCTCGCGCTCGCGGCGCTCTCGCGGCGCTTCCGCGCGACGGTGCGCCGGAACCTCCCCATCCCCTAGCGCCGGCACTCCTCTAACCGTTCGAGTTCCCAGAGCAGCCGCTCGTGCCCGCGGGGGAGCAGCGAGAGCGCGAGCAGGGCGGCGCCGCGGTAGCCCCCGGCCCCGCCGCGCAGGGCGTCGAACAGCGGGCGGCGGGCGGCGCGCGCGTCGCCCGTCCGGAGGAGTCGTTTGCCGTAGCTGTAGGCGGCGCGGGCCTCGAGGTGCGAGCGGTGGGCGTCGAGGTCGGGGTAGCGCGCGACGAGGTCCGCGAGCGAGTCGCGCTCGCTGCGGTACATCAACTCGGCGTCGGAGCTCATCGAGTCGGCGCGTTCGGCGTACTCGGCGAGCGGTTCGGCGACGCGCCCGGGGCGGAACTCCGCGAACAGTCGCGCGAGCAGGTGGCGGTCCTCGACGGCCCCGAGCGACTCGTCGAAGCGGTGGCGTTCGAGACACGCCCGGCGCACGAGGACGGTGAGGATGGGGACGCCCCCCGAGTAGAGGAAGTCGACGTGGTGGGCGGCCGGGCGCTCGACGGGGAGCGAGGAGAGACGGCGGCGGCCGGACTCGCCGACGACGGTGACGTCGGAGTAGACCACGTCCGCGCCGTCGCGCATGACCGCGAGCTGTTTCTCCAGTTTGTCCTCGCGCCAGCGGTCGTCGGCGTCGAGGAAGGCGACGTACTCGCCGCGCGCGACGTCGATACCGCGGTTGCGCGCCGCCGAGAGGCCGGAGGGTTCCTGGTAGACGTACTCGACGCCCTCGACGCGGGCGGCGAGGTCGCGGAGCCACCCGACGCCGGAGCTGTCGACGACGACTAGCTCGACGTCCGCGTGCTGGGCGGCGATGCTCTCCAGGGCACCGGGGAGGAACTCGTCGTCCTCGTAGGTGGGGACGACGACGGACACGAGCGGGCCGCGACCCGACCGCAGGGAGTCGGGCAGGGAGACGTCGGGCGTCACTGGTCGAGAACGCTCGGCCGGCGGAGTTATTAACGTTTCCAGCGCGAGTTGACGTGAGAATGGCGCTGAAGGAGTCGATACGCTACGCCCTCTCCGAGGTCGGCGCACACTACGACGACAGGCGGTGGTGGAAGGGCCGACTCACCCAGCGGGTGGTCGTCCCGGTACACGAGCGCTACCCCGGCGACGGGGCCGCGACGCACGTGATGGACGAGGACTGGGACACGCTCGTCGTCCTCGACGGCTGCCGGGCCGACCTGTTCGAGGCGGTGGCCGACCTCCGCGAGTTCGACGACTACCGCCGGGTGGAGAGCCTCGGGAGCATGACCGCCGAGTGGACGGAGAAGAACTTCGCGGACGGGGCGTTCGGCGACACGGTCTACGTCTCCGCGAACCCGTTCGTCTCGAAACTGGCGGGCGACGCCTTCCACGACGTGGTGGAGGTGTGGGCCGACGCCTTCGACGAGGAGGCGGGGACCGTCCCCGCCGACGCCGTCGCCGACGCCGCCCGTGAGGCCCACGAGACGTATCCCGACAAGCGCCTCGTCGTCCACTTCATGCAGCCGCACTACCCGTTCGTCGGCTACCCGGAGATGCGCTACCGGAGCTGGTCGCCCGACCGGATGCTCAACGGCGCGGAGCGAGAGGAGGGCCCCCACGACGTCTGGGAGGCGCTCGAAGACGGCGAGCTCCCCACGGAACGCGTCTGGGCGGCGTACGCCGACAACCTGCGCTACGTCCTCGCGGCGGCCCGCGCGCTGACCGACGACCTGGACGGCCGAGCGGTGCTGACGAGCGACCACGGCAACCTGCTCGGCGAGCGGGTCTGGCCCCTCGGGGTGCGCGTCTACGGCCACCCGCGCGGGGTGCGCCACCCGGACCTCGTGCGCGTGCCATGGGCGGTCCTCGACGGCGAGCGTCGGCGGACGAGGGACGACGGCGTCCGGTCGCGCTCGCGCGAGGCCGACGACGAGGACGTCAACGAACGCCTCCGCGCGCTCGGCTACCGGGAGTAGCACGAGCGCGACCACCACCGCTAAGCATCACCTCGTAGTACCACCCGGTATGACCGACCTCGGCAAAGTCGACCGGGAGTTCTTCGACGAGTACATCTACCCGTACCTGGGTGCGGAGCGCGACGACGTGACGCTCGCCCCCCAGCACGGCGTCGACTTCGGCGCCATCGAGGTGGGGGGCAAGGCCGTCGCGCTGGCGACCGACCCGGTGTTCGTCATGCCGTCGCTCGGGTTCGAGCGCGCCGCGTGGTTCGCGTTCCACATCCTGCTGAGCGACGTGGCGGTGTCGGGTATCGCCCCGACGCACCTGAGCATCGACTTCAACCTCCCGCCGGACATCACCGACGAGGAGTTCGCCACCGTCTGGGAGACGATGGACGCCGAGGCGCGCGACCTCGGCGTGAGCATCGTCACGGGGCACACCGCGCGCTACGCCGGCTGTAACTACCCGATGGTCGGGGGCGCGACGAGCATCGCCGTGGGCGACCCCGAGGACCTCGTCAGGCCCGACGGCGCGCGCGTGGGCGACCGCCTCGTCGTCACGAAGGGACCGGCGGTGGAGGCGACGGGCCTGCTCGCCGTCCAGTTCGAGGAGCTCCTCCGCGGGGAGGTCCCCAACGACGACATCGAGACGGCACAGGAGCGTTTCTACGACATGTCGCCGGTTCGCGACGCGCTCGTGGCGAGTGCCGCCGCGCCCGTCAGCGCGATGCACGACGCCACCGAGTGCGGGGTCTACGGGGGATGCTACGAACTCGGCCGCGCGGCGGGCGTCGGCATCGAACTCGAACGCGACCCCATCCCGGTCCTGCCGGGCGTCGAGACGACCTGCGAGTTCTTCGACATCGACCCGTGGGCGTCCATCAGCGAGGGGACGCTCCTGCTCACCGTCGCGCCCGAACACGTCGAGAGCGTGCTCTCGGCACTGGAGGAGGAGGGCATCCCCGCCGCCGACGCCGGCAGGGTGGTCGAGGGGTCGGGGCTGGTCGTCGACGGCGAACCGACCGACCACCCCGGTGCCGACCCGTACTGGGCGGCCGTCGAGGAGAACCTGCCGAAACTGGAGGAGTGAGATGCGGGCGGCGGCACCCGTCACCCTCCCGGTGGCGCTCACCATCGCGGGGAGCGACTCGGGCGGCGGTGCGGGCATCCAGGCGGACCTGAAGACGATGGAGGCGCTCGGGACGTTCGGGACGAGCGTCGTCACGGCGACGACGGCGCAGAACACGCGGGGCGTGACGGGGTCGCACGTCGTGCCCACGGAGCACGTCGAGGCGCAACTGGACGCCGTCCTCGACGACTTCGACGTCGGGGCGGCGAAGACGGGGATGCTCGCCACGAGCGAGGTGGTCGAGGCGGTGGCCGCGCGCGCGGCCGACTTCGACTGCCCGCTCGTGGTCGACCCGGTGATGGTCGCCACCTCCGGCGACCGCCTGCTGGCCGAGGCGGCCGAGGAGGCCTACGAGGCGCTCGTCGCCGAGGCGACGGTGGTGACGCCGAACGCAGACGAGGTGGAAGTGCTCGTCGGCGAGCGCCCCGAGAGCGAGGCCGACGCGCGCGCGGCGGGCGAGGCGCTGCTCGACTTCGGCGCGCGCGCGGCGCTCGTGAAGGGCGGCCACATCGGGTCCGGCGACGAGGTGGTCGACACCCTCGTCACGGGCGAGGGAGTCGAGACCTTCCGCCACCGGCGGGTGGACACCGACGCGACCCACGGCTCGGGGTGTACGCTGGCGAGCGCCGTCGCGGCCCGTCTCGCGCGCGGCGACGACGTCGAGCGTGCGGTCGAGCGCGCGACGGGGTTCGTGGCGCGCGCCGTCCGGTACCACCACGCCGTCGGGGAGGGGCCGGGCGCCGTCCACCACCTCGCGGCGCTGCGCGAGCGGGCCGACCGGCAGCCGACCGCGGAGGCCGTCGAGGGCCTGCTCGCGACGCTCCGGGAGCACGGCGACGCGGTGCGCGCGCTCGTCCCGGAGGTGGGGATGAACGTCGTCGGCGCGTCGCGCTACGCCGAGTCGCGCGCCGAGGCGGCCGCCGTCGAGGGGCGTCTCACGAAGACGCTGGCGGGGGTCGCGGCGCCGCGTGGGGTACGCTTCGGCGCCTCGAACAACGTGGCGCGCGTGTTGCTCGCGGCGCGCGAACAGGACCCGTCGCTTCGCTTCGCCGCGGTCTGTCGGAACGACGAGGCGGTGCGAGACGCGCTCGCGGACGCGGGCCTGGAGGTGGCGGTCGTCGACGGCGAGACGGCCTACGAGGAGGGTATCGCGGCGGCGTTCGACGGGGGGGTCCCGGACGTCGTCGCCTTCGACGCCGGCGTCGGCCGGGAGGCGACGGCCCTCCTCCTTTCGGGCGAGGCGGCGACGCTCGAAGACCGGTTGCTCGCGCTGGCCGACGCGCTCCGATAGGAAGACCCCCACGGGAGGCGGACACACCCGTCCCCGGGAACCCACAGGGTTTTCCTCCGTCACCCACCACTCACGTCTCATGACTGCGGAGGGAATCGTCGGGCAGTACCTCGCACTGAAGCGCGAGTCCGAGGCCGACCTGCTGGCGATGCAGATGGGCGATTTCTACGAGTTCTTCCACGAGGACGCGAGGACCGTGGGGCGGGAACTCGACCTGAAAGTCTCAGAGCGGTCGAGCGGCGGGTCGTCGTACGAGATGGCCGGCATCCCCCTCTCGGAACTGACGCCGTACCTGCGCGCGCTGGTCGAGCGGGGGTATCGCGTCGCCGTCGCCGAGCAGTTCGAGCGCGGGGACGGCGACATCAGCCGGGAGATAGTGCGCGTGGCGACGCCGGGTACCCTGCTGGAGACGACGAGCCAGGAGGCACGCTACCTGGCGAGCGTCGTCGAGGGCGAGGGCGAGTACGGCCTCGCGTTCGTCGACGTCACCACCGGGCGCTTCCACGTCACGAGCGTCGCGGACGCTGGCGCCGTCTGTACGGAGCTGTACCGCTTCGCGCCGACCGAGGTGCTCCCCGGTCCCGACGTCCGGGGCGACGACGACCTGCTCGCGCGGGTGGGAGAGCGCGTCGAGACGACGTTCACGCTCCACGCGACGGAGGCGTTCGCGCCGGGGCGGGCGCGCCACGCCGTCCGCGAGCAGTTCGGGGGCGCGCCCGAGTCGCTGGCGGGCGACCTCGACGGCGCGGCGTTGCGGGCGGCGGGGGCGGCGCTCTCGTACGTCGAGGAGACGGGCGTCGGCGCGCTGGCGTCGGTGACACGCCTCCAGCCGTACGCCGCGGACGACCGGGTCGACCTCGACGCGACGACCCAGCGCAACCTCGAACTCACCGAGACGATGACGGGCGCGGGGCGCTCGCTGTTCGAGACGGTCGACCACACCGCCACGAGCGCGGGGCGACGCCTGCTGAAGGAGTGGCTCGGCCGACCCCTGCGCGAGCGCGGCGAACTGACCCGGCGCCAGTCGGCGGTGGCGGCGCTCGCGGCCGCCGCGCTCGAACGCGAGGAGCTCCGTGAGCGACTCGGCGAGGCGTACGACCTCGAACGCCTCGCCAGCCGGAGCGTCTCGGGAAGCGCCGACGCGGGCGACCTGCTCCGGGTGCGCGAGACGCTCGCGCTCCTGCCGCGACTGGTGGACGCGGTGTCGGACGCGGAGCGCCTCGCCGACTCGCCGGTCGCGGCGCTCCTCGACGGCCCGGACCGCGAGGCGGCCGTCTCACTCGCCGGGGCGCTCGACGAGGCGCTGGTCGACGACCCGCCGACGACGGTCACGCAGGGCGGCCTCCTGCGCCGGGGGTTCGACGACGACCTCGACGCGCTCGTCGAGCGCTACGAGGCGAACCTGGAGTGGTTCGAGACGCTCGCCGAGCGCGAGCGCGAGCGGACCGGTATCTCGCGGCTCTCGGTCGACCGCAACAAGACCGACGGCTACTACGTGCAGGTGCCGAAGTCGGCGGCCGACGCCGTCCCCGAGGAGTACGAGGGCATCAAGACGCTGAAGAACGCCCAGCGCTACGTCACCGACGAACTGAACGAGCGCGAGCGAGAGCTGTTGCGCCTCGAAGAGCGCCGGGGCGACCTGGAGTACGACCTGTTCTGCGACCTCCGCGAGTCGGTCGCCGAGCGCGCCGAACTCCTGCAGGACGTGGGGCGGGCGCTCGCGGAACTCGACACCCTCGCGAGCCTCGCGGTCCACGCCGTCAAGCACGACTGGACGCGCCCGGACCTCGCCGAACCGGGGGTCCTCGACGTGGAGGCGGGCCGACACCCCGTGGTCGAGACGGACACGGAGTTCGTCCCCAACGACCTCTCGCTCTCCGACGACCGACGCTTCCTCATCGTCACCGGCCCGAACATGAGCGGGAAGTCGACGTACATGCGCCAGGCGGCGCTCATCACCCTGCTCGCGCAGGTGGGGAGTTTCGTCCCGGCCCGGCGAGCGCGCGTGGGCGTCGTCGACGGCATCTACACGCGCGTCGGCGCGCTCGACGAACTCGCGCAGGGGCGCTCGACGTTCATGGTGGAGATGGCCGAACTGTCGAACATCCTCCACTCCGCGACCGAGGAGTCGCTCGTCATCCTCGACGAGGTGGGGCGCGGGACGGCCACCTACGACGGCATCAGCATCGCGTGGGCGGCCACCGAGTACCTCCACAACGTCGTCGGCGCGCGGACGCTCTTCGCCACCCACTACCACGAACTGACGACGCTCGCCGACCACCTGCCGCGCGTGGCGAACGTCCACGTCGCGGTCGACGAGCGGGGGACCACCGAGGGGGAGACGAACCGACGCGAGGGCGACGTCACGTTCCTCCGGACGGTCGAGGAGGGGGCGACCGACCGCTCCTACGGCGTCTACGTCGCCGACCTCGCGGGCGTGCCCGGGCCGGTCGTCGAGCGCGCCGACGAGGTGCTGGCCGCGCTCCGCGAGGAGCGGGCCATCGAGGCGAAGGGGAGCGAGCGCGAGGGGGAGACCGTACAGGCCGTCTTCGACCTCGGGTCGGGGTCGTTCAGGGACGGCGCGGAGGCCGACGGCGGGACGGCGGGTATCGACCCCGACGACACCGCGCCGGCCGCGCTCGACCCGGCGACCGAGGAGGTGGTGTCGAGACTCCGGGACGTCGACACGAGCGGGATGACGCCGCTCGAAGCGCTCCAGTTCGTGGAGGACCTCCGGGGGCGGTTGGCCGATGACTGAGCGACCGCTGCGGGCGACGGTCCACCAGAAGGCGGCGCTGTTCGGCCCCGGGCGCGACGTGTTGCTCCTGCGCGACCCGGACGACGGCTGGGAGTTCCCGGGCGGGCGCCTCGGCGTCGGGGAACGCCCGCTCGACGGCCTCCGGCGCGAGGTGCGCGAGGAGACGGGCCTCGCGGTCGAGGTGGACCGACCGGTCCACACCGCCGCCTGGCGGAGTTCGGGGACGAACCGCTTCGTCGTCGTCTACCGCTGTACGACGGACGGAGCGCGCGTCGAGCTGAGCGAGGAGCACGTCGAGCACCGGTGGGCGACCCCGGCGGAGGCGTCGGCAGTGCTGAGCGAGCGGCTGGCGACCGGGCTCGAGTACGCGCTGGACGGGGGCGAGTCGTGAGCCGCGAGATACGCCGGCTCGACCCGAAGACGGTCGAGCGCATCGCCGCCGGCGAGGTGGTCGAGCGCCCCGCGAGCGCGGTGAAGGAACTCGTCGAGAACAGCGTCGACGCCGACGCCTCGCGCGTCGCCGTGAGCGTCGAGAACGGCGGCATCGACGGCATCCGCGTCCGCGACGACGGCGTCGGGATGGACGAGGCGGCGGTCCGCCGGGCCGTCGAGGAGCACACGACGAGCAAGATAGCGGACGTCGAGGACCTCGAAGCGGGCGTTCGGACGCTCGGCTTCCGCGGGGAGGCGCTCCACGCCATCGGCGCCGTCTCGCGGCTGACGGTGACGACGAAACCCCGCGGGGGCGACCGGGGAACGGAACTCGTCGTCGAGGGCGGCGAGGTCGAGTCGGTCGGCCCCGCCGGCTGTCCCGAGGGAACCACCGTCGAGGTCGAGGAGCTGTTCTACAACGTCCCCGCCCGCCGGAAGTACCTCAAGCGCCCCTCGACGGAGGCCGACCACGTCCAGCGCGTCGTCACGGGCTACGCGCTCGCCGACCCGGACGTCGCCGTGACGTTCGAGGCCGACGGCCGCGAGCGCTTCTCGACGGCCGGCCGGGGCGACCTCCGGAGCGCGGTGATGGCCGTCTACGGCCGCGAGGTGGCGAGCGCGATGGTCGAGGTGGACGGCGCGGACCTGGACCTCCCCGACGGCCCCCTCGACGGCGTCTCGGGACTGGTGAGCCACCCCGAGACGACGCGCGCGAGCCGGTCGTACTGCTCGACGTTCGTCAACGGGCGGTACGTCGCCGCGAGCGCGGTCCGGGAGGCGGTCGTCGACGCCTACGGGACGCAGCTCGCGCCCGACCGCTACCCCTTCGCCGTCGTCTTCCTCGACGTCGACCCCGCCACGGTCGACGTCAACGTGCATCCGCGCAAACAGGAGGTCAGGTTCGTCGACGAGGAGGGCGTCCGCGAGCAGGTCGGCCACGCCGTCGAGCGCGCGCTGCTCGATAAGGGGCTGATTCGCTCGGGCGCGCCCCGCGGTCGGTCGGCGCCCGAGCAGACCGAGATCAGTCCGGAGCGAGCCGAGGACGGTTCGGACGGCGAGGGGGCGACCGGGGGCGACGCCGGTTCGGGTTCGAGTCGAACCGGAGGAGGGGCACGCGCGAGTCGGACGGACGACGCGAGCGACGGCGCGCGCCGCCGGGACGGCGAGCGCACCGGCGAGGAGGGCGGTGCGCCCTCGTCCGCCTCCACCGCTCCCTCCGCGGCGTCGACTCCGTCGACCGACGTCGCGGACGCGCCCGCGTCGGACCCGATGTACGGCGGGGAGAGTCGGTCGAGAGGTGAACGCGAGCGCGACGAGGAAGAGGGTGAGCGCGACGAGTCCGACGACCACACTCACATCCGAGACCCCCACGACCGGCGTCGGTTCCGCCCCGGCACCGAACAGAGCCGCCTGAGCGACGACGCGCCGGACCCCGAGTACGAACGCCTGCCGTCGCTCACCGTCCTCGGGCAGTACGACGACACGTACCTCGTCTGCGAGGCCGAGGACGGCCTGCTGCTGGTCGACCAGCACGCGGCCGACGAGCGGGTGAACTACGAGCGCCTGCGCGAGGCGTTCGCCGACGACGTGACGACGCAGGCGCTCGCCGAGCCAGTCCGCCTCGAACTCACCGCGCGGGAGGCGGCGCTGTTCGACGAGTTCGAGGACGCCCTCGCCTCGCTCGGCTTCCACGCCGGCCTCGTCGAGGAACGCGTCGCGGCGGTGCGGACGGTGCCCGCGCTCCTCACCGGGCGCGAGGACCTCGTGCGCGACCTCCTGACGGCGTTCGTCGCGGGCGACGGCGCGACGACGGTCGAGGCGGCGGCCGACGCCCTGCTCGCGGACCTCGCCTGCTACCCCTCCATCACCGGCAACACGTCGCTGACGGAGGGGTCGGTCGTCGACCTCCTGACCGCCCTCGACGACTGCGAGAACCCCTACGCCTGCCCCCACGGGCGGCCCACGGTCGTCGCGTTCGGCCGCGAGGAGATCGCCGAGCGCTTCGAGCGCGACTACCCCGGCCACGCGGGGCGTAGACGGGAGTAGGCCGAGCGTTCGGACACCCGGTGCACTGCTCGGGAGCGCTCGGGAGGACTCATAGTGAGATTGATGTGAGCCACGTTCGAAGGCGAGCGCGTGTCGACGGACAGCACGAGCGTGAGAGGAATCGTCCGCCAACTGTTCTCCTTCGAGCGGGACGTCCTCGTGCTGTCGCTGTCGATGTTCGCCTTCAGCCTCGGCTTCCAGATGACCGGCCGGTACATGGGACGGTACCTCGACCTGCTGGGCGCGAGCGCGTTCGTCATCGGTCTCTACGGGACGGTGGGGAACGTCATCGGCTTCGCGTACCCCTACCCCGGCGGCGCCGTCTCCGACCGCATCGGCTCGCGGACGGCGCTGACGCTGTTCGGCCTGCTGTCGACGCTCGGGTTCGTCGTCTGGTTCGCGGCGGGGTCGCTCGGGTTCGGCGTGGGGGCGGTGTTCCTCGGCCTCCTGCTCGTCCAGTGCTGGCAGTCGTTCGGCCTCGGCGCGACGTTCGCCATCGTCAAACAGAGCGTCGCCGACGAGCGGCTGGCGACGGGGTTCGCGAGCACGGAGACGGTCCGTCGGACGGCGTTCCTCGTCGGCCCGCTGCTCGCCTCGGCGCTCATCGCCACCTACGGCTTCGGCCTCGGCTTCCGCTACGTCGTCGGCGTGGCGGCCGTCGTCGCGCTCGTGGGAACGGTCGCCCAGCACCGCCTCTACGACCCCTCGGGCGACGCGCTGGGGAAGTCCTTCGAGGGGATAGGTCAACTCGTCGACGACCTCCGGGGGCTCCCGCCGGAACTGCCGCCGCTGTTGCTCGGTGACACGCTCGTGCGCTTCGCCAACGGGATGGTCTACACCTTCTTCGTCATCGTCGTCACGCAGTTCCTCGAGGTGGACGTGACGCTCCCGGTGGTGGGCTACCTGAGCCCGGACGCGCTGTTCGGCGTCCTGCTGGCCGTCGAGATGGCCGTCGCGCTCCTGACGATGGTCCCCGTCGCCGCGCTCACGCGACGCGTGGGGCTGAAACCCGTCGTCGCCCTCGGGTTCGCCGTCTACGCCGTCTTCCCCGTCCTGCTCATCTCCGCGCCCGCCGACCCGCTGGTCGTGACGCTCCTGTTCGCCGTCTCGGGGCTGCGCTTCGCCGGCCTGCCGGCCCACAAGGCGCTCATCGTCGGCCCCGCCGAGCGCAACGAGGGCGGACGTGTCACCGGCGCGTACTACCTCGTTCGCAACTTCGTCGTCATCCCGAGTTCCGCGCTCGGCGGCCTCATCTACGGGTTCTCGCCGCGGCTCGCGTTCGGCGCCGCCTCGGCGGTCGGGCTGCTCGGCGTCGTCCTCTTCCTCGCCTTCGGGAAGGACTTCGACGCGGCCGTAGCGGCCTGACCGCCCTCAGGAGACGGAGTAGCCGCCGTCGACGACGAGGCCGTGGCCCGTCACGTAGGAGGACTCCTCGCTCAGCAGGAACAGGGCGACGTCGGCTATCTCGTCGGCCTCGCCGAGGCGCTTCAGCGGGTACTGCGCCTCCATGCGCGCGCGGGCCGTCTCGGGGTCGTCGCGGGACTCGAAGTACTGCCGGCCGAGGTCGGTGTCGATGAACCCCGGACAGACCGCGTTCGCGCGGACGCCCGTCGGCCCCGCCTCGGCGGCGACGGCGCGCGTGAAGTTGAGGACGGCCCCCTTCGTCAGCGAGTAGACGGCCTGCCTGGGGAGGCCGAGGATGGCCGCCAGCGAGGCGACGTTCACGATGGCGCCGTGACCCTGCTCCTTCATCACGGGGAGGGCGGCGCGACAGCCGTGCCAGACGCCACGGACGTTCACGTCGAGGACGAACTCGAGGACGCCCGCGTCGAGGTCCTCGGTGTAGGCGGGCGGGTGACCGGTCCCCGCGTTGTTGACGATGCCGTCGAGGCCGTACTCCTCGGCGGTCGCCGTCACGAGGTCGTGGAAGCGCTCGCCGTCGGTCACGTCGAGGGTGTGCGAGACCGCCCGCCCACCCGCGTCCTCGATGGCGTCGGCGGTCTCGCTCGCCGTCTCCTCGTTCACGTCGGTGACGATGACGGTGGCCCCCTCCTCGGCGCAGCGTCGCGCGGTCGCCTCGCCGATACCGGCGCCGGCGCCCGTCACGAACACGGTCGCGTCTTCGAGTCGCATAGGGTCGAATCGTCACGTGGGATGATAACTCCCGGGGCGAGACCGCAACCCGTTTGCTCGCGCCCGTCTAGCCCTCGGTCGATGCTCACGGTAGGCGACGACGCCCCCGACTTCGAACTGCTCGACCAGGACGGCCGACCGACCCGGCTGACGGACTTCGCCGGCCCCGTCGTCGTCTACTTCTACCCACGGGCCGACACCCCGGGCTGTACGAGTGAGGCCTGCGGCTTCCGCGACGCGTGGGAGGAGTACGAGGACCGCGACATCACCGTCCTCGGTATCAGCGACGACTCGCCGGCCGACCTCCGGGCGTTCGCGGAGAAGTACGACCTCCCGTTCACGCTCCTGTCGGACCCCGACGGCGAGGTGGCCGCTCGCTACGACTCCTACGGCGAGAAGCACATGTTCGGCAAGCGCTTCGACGGCACCTTCCGGAACACGTACCTCGTCGACGACGGCGAGGTAACGGGCGTCTACGAGGACGTCACGCCCGAAGGCCACGCCGAGGAACTGCTCGACGACCTCGACGCGCGCGGCGAGTCGACGGCGTAACCCGAAAGAGCGAGGAGGATGGCCGCGGTAACCCGTGGCATGACACGACCGCTCGACGGGCAGACGGCCATCGTGACGGGTGCGAGTTCGGGTATCGGCGCGGCGTCGGCGCGGGCGCTCGCCCGCGACGGCGCGGACGTGGTGCTCGCCGCCCGCCGCGAGGAACGCCTGGAGGAACTCGCCGACGCCATCGGCGGGGAGTACGACTGCGAGACGGCGACGGTCCCGACGGACGTCCGCGACGAGGAGGCGGTCGACGCGCTCGTCGAGGCCACCGTCGAACGCTTCGATGGACTGGATATCCTGCTCAACAACGCCGGCCTCGCGCGCGGGGCGGGCGTCGCCGACCTCTCGACGGAAGACTACCGGACGATGATGGACACGAACGTCGACGGGATGTTCTTCGCCACGCGGGCGGCGCTCCCGCACCTCCGCGAGTCGGCGGGGACGCTCGTGTTCGTCGGGAGTTTCGCCGGGCAGTACCCCCGGCCGTTCAACCCGGTCTACGCCGCGAGCAAGTGGTGGACGCGCGGGTTCGCGCTGAGCGTCGCCGCCCGCGTCGGCGACGACGGCGTCGGGGTGACCGTCGTCAACCCGGCAGCCGTCCGGACGGAGTTCTCCGTCGCCGGCTTCGAGGGCGACGAACCGACCGCGTTCGAGGACCGCTACGACCACGGCGAGGCCGTCGAGGCGGAGGAAGTCGCCGAAGCCGTCGCGTTCGCCGCCCGGCAGGACCCCTCCTACGTGAGCGAACTCGACCTCTACAACCGCGACAAGCTAGGGCTGTTCTAGCGCGAGCGGACCTCCACCGTGAGCGCCGCCTCGGGCGTCCGCGCGGCCCGGACGTACCGTCGTGGACGATGTTCGAGACGGAACGCCTCGACCGTCACCACGACGCGCACCCCGTCGAGCGTCGCGCGCAGGACGGGGCCGACGCTCGTGACGACCACGTACGGCGGGGCGGCGACCGGCGGCGCGCGCAGTTCCCCGCCCGCCGCCTCGGCGCACCCCGCGACGACGGCGGGAAACCGCTGGGTGACGCCGGCGCGGGCGAGGGCGGCCGAGAGCGGGCCATCGAGGGCGTCCACCGCGTCGAGGTCGACGCCCGCCGCGACGGCGTCCGCGCAGTCGAGCACCCGCTGGAGGAGGTCGCGGTGCTCGGCGAGCAGGTACGACCGCACCCGCTCCTCGGTCGTGGCCGTCATCTCACCCGGCGGCGCAGTTGTTCGGCCCGAGTTCGAGTTCGAACGCCTCCTCGTCGTCGACCGAGTCGCGCCCGAGGTTGACCGCGATGACGCGTTCGTGGTTCGCCGGACGCGGCCCCATCCGGTCGAGGACGTACGCGACGAACGCCTCGCGGTCGCGGTCGAACGCGGGGAGACGCTCGCGCAGGTCGCCGAGGCGGGCGACGAACGGCCCCCGGACGGTGGCGTCCGGTTCGACGTGTCCCGGGGCGACGACCAGGTCGTCCGAGAGGGACGCGAACCGGTCGGTGAGCGTCGCGTACAGCTCCCCGGCCATCGCCTCGGCGCCCTCGGCACCGGCTTCGAGGTCCGGCCGCGGAACGCGCTCGGTGAACAGGCCGTCGCCCGTGAGGAGGACGTCCCCCACCCGGTAGGCGGTCGTCTCGGTGGTGTGGCCGGGGGCGGCGACGGTATCGACCGGGACGCCGCCGACGTCGAACGCCTCGCCCGGGTCGAGCAGCGTGAACCGCTCGGGGTCGGCGAGACCGCGGTCGGTCTCGCCCGCGGGGAGGACGGGTTCGACACCCCGGTCGGCCAGGTCGCGGACGCCGCTGACGTGGTCGGCGTGGACGTGCGTGTCGAGCGCGTAGACGAGGTCGGCGCCGTGGTCGGCGGCGTCCGCGACGTACCGGTCGGCGAACGCGCGCAGCGGGTCGACGACGGCCGCCTCGCCGTCGTCGACGACGAGATAGGCGACGCAACCGCTGGAGGGCCGGAGGTACTGGACGACGGTCGGGTCCTCCGAGACGACCGTGGACTCGTAGAGGCGCGCCCAGCCCTCCATCCCGCCGTCGAGGTTGACGCTATCGACGCCGACCTCGCGGAGGAGGGCCGCGACTTCGGCGCTGGCCTCGCCGCGCGGGCAGACCGCGACGACCGTCTCGTCGTCGGGTAACGCCGCGGCGAGGTCGGCGACGCCGTCGGTCGCCTGCGCCGCGACGAAGCGCATGTACGGAATCGCCGTGCTGGCGGGTGCGTCGATGCGCCACTCCTCTCTCTCGTCGCGGTTGCGTACGTCGAGGAGGTGGACCGACTCGCCGTCCACGAGGCGCTCGCGGAGCGTCGCGGCGTCGATACCGTCGCCCGCCTCGGTCGACGCGCTCGATGGGTCGCGGGCCATACCCGCAGGTGGCGACCCGGACCGATAAGCGCCGCGAGAGCTGTCGGTCCGTCTAGACGACTCTACATACGTCGGCGACCCGTTGGGGGGACATGGACCCCGACACGTTCGTTTCGACGGTCCGAGCGGAGTGCGCGACGGAACTCGACCGACTCGGGAGCGAGAAGGCGCTGGTCGCGACGACGGCGGCGCACCTCGACCGCGAGCACGTGCTGACCGCCGCCGCACGTGCCGAGCGGCGGGCGGCGACGACGTTCGAGACGTGGGCCGAAAGGGAGGACGAGGCGGCCGCTCGCGAGGCGTTCGAGCGGGTCGCCGACCGGGAGCGCCAGCACGCCGCGCGCGTCGAGGACCACCTCGACGGCGAGGTGGAGGCGACGGCCGACGCGCTCCACGAGCACCTCCGGGGCTGCGACTCGACCGTCGAGCGCGCCGCCGCCGGGATGGTCGGGCGGTCGCTGGTGACCGATAGGACCTTCCTCCAGACCATCAACTTCTTCGTCAACGAGTCGGACGAGGCGGCGGCGAACCTGTTCCGGGAACTCCGCTCGGAGACCGACGAGCAGGTCGAGGACGGGGCGGCGCTCCTCGACGACCTGTGCGGGCGCGACGAGGACTGGGAGCGCGCGCGAGAGGCGGCCGTCGCCGTCGTGGAACTGGCCTACGAGGAGTACGCCGACGCGCTCGAAGGGATGGGCATCGACCCGCGGCCGGTCTGTTGAGCGGTCGGGGGGCGAACAGGCGACACGGCGGGCGCTCCACGGACCGCTGTGTCGCACACCCGCGGACGGTCCGTGGCCGGCGTCAGGGCACACCGGCGCTGGCCGCGCGCTCGTATATGAACGCTCGCCTCACTGTTCGGGCGGGTCGTCCTGGAAGACGACGACGGCGTCGCGGAACGCCTCGGGGACGCGCGTCGACCCGTCCGCGTCGACGGCGACGTGGACGACGTGGCCCTCGGCGAGCGTCGCGCCGTCGCGCTTGCGGCGTGCGCGGTAGGCGAAACGAACGCTCGACTCCCCGATGGCCTCGACGCGACAGGCGTTGACGACGACGTCCTCGAAGCGCGCCGGCGCGCGGTAGTCGAGGTCGACGTGCGCGACGTGGACGTCCCAGTCGGCGGCGCGCATGGTGTCGTAGTCGTAGCCGATAGCCCGGAGGAAGGCGTTGACCGTCTCGTCCTGGAAGGTGACGTACTCGCCGTAGAAGACGACGCCCTGCTGGTCGGTCTCTGCGAAGCGCACGCGGTTCTCGTAGACGTCGTGCATACGCGGAGACGGCCCGCCGCCGTGATAGCTGTTGGCTCGGTCGGTCAGTTCGTCTCGGTGCGCGGCCCCCACGCGCGCACGGCCTCGATGGCGCGTCGGGAGAACTCCTCTTCCGAAATGTCGCCGGCGTCGAGCGCCCGCAGCCACTCCTCGCGCACCTCCCAGGTCCCGTGGACGACGCCGTCGGGGTTCGTGACCGTCGCGCCGACGTTCTGGGGGTCCCACCCCTCGAACTCGCGGAGTGAGACGACGACGGTGCCCACCTGTCGGGGCGGGACGCCGCCGGTCGGGAGGACCGTCTCGTAGACCAGTTCGAGCGTCCCGTCGACGCACCCCGCGTCCGTCAGGTAGACGTTCTGGCTCATGAGGTGCTCTTCGAGGTGCTCGTACAGCGCCTCGTCGATGCCGGGCATACTCGTCCGTCGGCGGCCGGCGGATTAAGCGTGCGGCTCTCGGTTCGGACGTCAGCCCTCGACGTGTAGGGGGCGCTCGATGCGACCGCCCATCCACTCCACGAGGACGGCGCTCGTCCCGGCGGCGGGTGCGGTGAGCGAGAGGGTGGTGCGGACGGGTCGACCGGCCGGGAGGTCGACGCGTTCGACGCGGCCGGCGAGCGAGTCGGCGGTCGCGACGACGGCGAGGGGTTCCGCGCGCCCACCGAGGCGGGCGGCGGTGACCGCCACGGGGAAGGGCTCCCCCCGCTCGACGCGGTCGGGGACGCGAACGTCCCGGACCTGGACGGCGGGCGGGTCGTTCAGTAGGTCGAGCGTCGCCCCGTCGACGGGCCACTCGGCGACCGGGTCGCCGGCCTCGAACCGGACGACTGCGGCCGACTCGACCGCGCGCGTCGTCGGCACGGGGAAGACGAGCGCCCAGTCGCCGCCGACGACTCGACCCGCGCCGTAGACGACCTCGGGTGGGGGTCTGACCGCCTCTGCGGGGACGGGCGCGCGGCCGTCGAGCACGAGGCCGTACTGCTCGGGTGGCGGTGCCTCGCGCTCGCCGCGCACGTCGACCCACGCGAGGAGGAACTGGGTGTGGGGGGCGCTCCGAATCGCGGGGGCGGTGGACTCGTCGAGGACGTACGCGGCGTAGGGGTGGACCCGGTCGACGCGGGGGGTCGCCTCGTCGAGGGTCGCTCGCTCGCCGAGCGAGAGGGTGGTCGGGTCGGGGCTCCCGGCGGCGAGACAGCCGGCGAGCGCGCCGGTGGCCGCCGCGACGACCCCGGAGCGGAGGAACGACCGACGGGTCGACATGGACGGAGGCTACGGTGAACGTGGCATAAGCTTTCAGGAATCGAGAGAGTACGTATCCCGTACCGTTTCCGCGAGCAGGCCGTCGCGCCGGAGGGCGATGTAGACGACGACGAAGGGGTCGGCGGCCGGGTCGAGGACGAACACGTCGTACGGCGGGTCGGCGCCCTCGATGCGGGCGACGAGGGGGTCGAGCGGGCGGAGGCCGTCCTCGAACTCGGCGAAGAGGTCGCGCTCGCCGGCCTGTTCGGCGAAGACGTAGAGCACGCCGTTGACGTCGCCGTCGGTGTTCCGGGTGAGGTGGGCGTTCATCGCCTCGCCGGCGCGGTCGGCCTCGGCCCAGCAGTCGAGCGCCGCCTGGAAGGTCGGCGAGACGTCACGAGCGAACGAGAAGTGCGTTTCGGTGAGACGGTCGAGGGCGACGAACCGGGGGCGCTCGCCGTCCCAGTCGAACGTCGCGCGGACGGTGTTGCCCGGTTCGAGCGCGGCGACGCGGTCGGCGAGCGGGTCGTCGTACCCCGCGCGCTCGACGTAGACGGGGTCCGCCGTCTCGGTGTCGAGCAGGAGGAACTCGTCGTCCGCGCGGGTGCTCCGGAGGACGCGGTAGACCGCGGAGTCGCTCATCGGCGGGCGTTGGTGGCCGGGCGTTGTGTGGCTGTCGGGTCGTCGCTCAGAGCCAGCCGAGCCACCGGACGACGAGGACGGCCCCGACGAGCGACAGCGCGAGCGCGCTCGCCACCAGCCCCGCCGCCAGCCACACCCGGTCGCGGGCCGCCTCGCGGTGCTCCTCGACGACGGCGTCGGGGACGACGTGGCCGACGCCCCGCTGGACGAGGACGCCGAACAGCAGGTCGTCGCCCCACCCGAGGAGGGGGATGGCGTCGGGCAGGAGGTCGACCGGGACGACGAGGTACGCGGCGGCGAGCGCGACGAGCGCGGCGACGCGGTTCGGCGTTCGCCGGTCGAGGGCGACCCGGACCAGCACGTACGCCTCGACGACGACCGTGGTGAGACGGCGGAGCATCGCCTCCGGGTAGCAGGTGCGCGCCCTTGAGGGGTGCGCCGGCGGGTGCGCCGCGCCCCCGCACCGCCGGCGGGGTTTAGTCGCTCGCGCCCCTCTCGACGACCATGCGCATCGTCTCGCTGCTCCCCTCGGCGACGGAGATCGTCTACGCGCTCGGCCTCGAACCCGTGGCGGTGTCCCACGAGTGCGACTACCCGCCCGAGGCGAGCGAGAAGCCGGCCGTGAACGCGACGCGAATCGACCCGACGGCGTCGAGCGCCGACATCGACGCACAGGTGCTCGACGCCGAACGCGAGGGCGAGGGGGTCTACGACATCGACCTCGACGTCCTCGCGGCGGCCGACCCCGACCTCATCGTCACGCAGGGGCTGTGCGACGTCTGCGCCGTCGACGAGGTGGTCGTCGAGGAGGCCGTCGAGGAACTCGACCTCGACTGTCGCATCCTGACGACCGACCCCCACAGCCTCGCGGACGTGTTCGACGACATCCGACGTGTCGGACGCGCGACCGGGCGCGAGGGCCACGCCGACCAGCTGGTGTCGGAACTCCGCGCGGGCGTCGACGCCGTCCGCGACGTGACCGCCGGCGTCGAGGAGCGCCCCGAGGTGGCTGTCCTCGACTGGCTCGACCCCGTGATGACGGCGGGCCACTGGGTGCCGGAACTGGTCGAGTACGCCGGTGGCGACCCGCTGTTCGCGGGGGACGCCTCCGTCCCGCGCGAGTGGGCGGCGATTCGCGAGGCCGACCCGGACGTCCTCGTCGCCGCTCCCTGCGGCTTCGACCTCGACCAGACCGCGGCGAACCTGGGCGGCCTCACCGACCGTCCCGGGTGGGACGACCTGACGGCCGTCCGCGAGGGGCGCGCCTACGCCCTCGACGGCCATCACTACCTCAACCGGCCGGGGCCGCGCCTCGTCGACACCCTGGAGTACCTCGCCGCGCTGATTCACCCGGACCTGTTCGAGGCGCCGCCGGGCGACGTCGCGCGACCGCTGGCGCGCGTCACCGCCTGAGCGAGCGCGATGTTCGAACTCGCACGAGCGACGCGAGCCGCCCTCCTCGACCACGCGAGCGAGGGGGCTCCCGAGGAGGTCTGTGGCGTCCTCGGCGGCGTGGTCGAGGAGGAGTCGATACGGGCGACGACGCACGTCCCCGTCGAGAACGTCGCCCGGACGCCGGAGACGCGCTACGAACTCGACCCGGCGGCTCAGCTGGCGGCGATGGAACGCATCGAAGACGAGGGACGGGCGGTCGTCGGGTTCTACCACTCCCACCCGCGCGGGCCGACCGGGCCGAGCGCGACCGACGCGGCGCAGGCGACGTGGCCGGGGATGCGCTACGTCATCGTCGTTCCCGACGAGTCGTTCGTCGGCTGCTGGCTGTGGGACGGCGAGGCGTTCGAGCGCGAGACGTGACTACTCGGCGGGAATCGAGCAGGTCTCCTCGTACGCCACGTCGTGGACCGACTCGATGCGGGGGTCCTCCCCGCAGACCGGGCAGTCGGGGTTCTTGCGTATCTCGACGGTCTCGAACGTCATGTCGCCGGCGTCGTAGAGGACGAGCCGACCGTCGAGCGTCTCGCCGTAGCCGAGCGCGAGCTTCATCGCCTCGGTCGCCTGGATACAGCCGACCGTTCCCGGGAGGACGCCGAGGACGCCCGCCTCGGCACAGCTCGGGACCGTCCCCGCCGGGGGCGCCTCGGGGAAGATACACCGGTAGCAGGGGGAGTCCTCGCGCGCCTCGAAGGTCGTCACCTGCCCCTCGAAGCGGAGGATGGCGCCGTGCGAGAAGGGGACGCCCGCGAGCGTACAGGCGTCGTTGACGAGGTAGCGCGTGGCGAAGTTGTCCGAGCCGTCGACGACCACGTCGTAGTCGGCGATGAGCGACTCGACGTTCTCCTCGGTGACGCGCGTCTCGTGGGGCTCGACGGTGATATCGGGGTTCTGTCGGGCGACGAAGTCGGCGGCGGAGTCGACCTTCGGGCGGCCCACGTCGGCGTCGGCGTGGATGACCTGCCGCTGGAGGTTGGACCGTTCGACCACGTCGTCGTCGGCGATGCCGAGCGTCCCGACGCCGGCGGCGGCGAGGTACTGGATGACCGGCGAGCCGAGGCCACCCGCGCCGATGCAGAGCACCCGCGCGTCGAGCAGCGCCGCCTGCCCGTCGGGTCCGACCTCGTCCATGATGATGTGCCGGGAGTACCGGTCGAGCTGTTCGGGCGAGAGTGCGAGGTCAGCCATACACACACCAGGTGACGACGGAGAATAAGCGCGGGGGTGCCGTCCCTACTCCTCCGGGGGCCGCCCCCGGCCCCCGCCGCGGGCGAACAGGAGGAGGGCGAAGGCCAGCGGCGACAGGACGGCCAGCACGACGGCGAGGAACGCGAGTACGAAGTTCAGGCCGGGGGCGAACGGTTCGCTCTCACCCTCGTCGTCGTTCTCGCCCTCGCCGTCGTTCTCGCCCTCCCCACCGCCGTCGTTCTCACCCTCACCTTCGCTCGCGTTGGTGCCACTCTCGTTGCCCTGGGCGGCCGCGGTGGCGCTGGCGGCGGCCGTCGCGGCGACGACCCCCGCCCCGGCCCCCGCACGCAGGAAGGCGCGTCGTCCGACCCGGTCGTTCTCGGTCACGAGTGGAGGGGTTCACGCCCGGCGCACATGAGCGTTGCCGCGAGCGAACAGTTACGGTCCCGGCGCGAGAGGTCGAGACGCCATGACGACCAAGATTGTGTTCGGTCTCAACCGGACGGAGGGGATGGACCGCGAGGAGTTCGAGCGCTACTACCTGGAGGAGCACGCACCGATGGCCGAGGAGATGCCGAACGTCGAGCGCTACACCGTCGCGTTCGCCGACGAGGGGGCGCCCTACGACGCGCTGGCGGAGGTGTTCTTCGCCGACCGCGAGGCGCTCGACGCGGCGCTCGACAGCGAGGCGGGCCGGGCCGCCGGCGCCGACATCGCCAACTTCGCCGACACCGACGACGTGCTCCAGCTGGTCGCCGAGGAGACCGTCGTCGTCGACTGACCGGTCGGTTTCGCAACCGCTTTTTCGGGACCACCCAGACCCGGTGTATGCCCCTCCGCTCGCGAGTCGCCACGCCGGCCGCCCGCCAGTTCGGCGCGCTCTACCTCACGCGCTTCGCCGCCGGGTTCGGCCTGGCGACGCTCGCGGCGCTCCTCCCGACGTACATCAACGTCCTCGGCGCCTCCGGCGTCGTCCTCGGCCTGTTCTACACGGGCTTCACGGTCGCCCAGACGGCCGCCGTCGTCCCCGTGGCGTGGGCCGGCGACCGCTACGACAAGCGGACCGTCCTGCTCGTCGGCCTCGGTCTCGGCGTCGTCGCCTACGGCGCGTTCGCGTTCGTCGAGACGAGCGGGCACGTCGTCCTCGCGCGCGCCCTCCAGGGGCTCTCGGCGACGGCGACGGGGATCCTCTCGCTGGCGCTGGTGGGCGAACTCGCCGCGAGGGACGGCCGCGCGAACCGCATCGGCCGGGCGAACGCCGCACGGCTCGCGGCGGGGGTCGGCGGCGCGCTCAGCGCGGGCTACCTCTACCAGCGCTTCGGCTTCGGCGCCGTCTACAGTGTCCAGGTGGCGCTCATGGTGGGCGCGCTGCTCGCCGTCCTCGCGTTCGTCGACCCCGACGGGAGCCGCATACGGGGAAACCCCTTCCGTGGGCTCGCACTCAACCGGCGGCTGTGGACGCTGACGAGCTTCCGCGCGCAGTACGCCGTCTCGGTGACGCTCGTCCGGAACTTCGTCCCCGTCTACGCCGGTCTGTCGGCCGCCCGCGGCGGTCTCGGCTACGTGGAGGCGACGCTCGCCGTGAGCGTCGTCATCGTCGCCGAGAAGGTGGCGAACATGTGCTGTCAACCCTACAGCGGGACGCTCTCGGACCGCCACGGCCGCGCGCTGTTCGTCTTCGTTGGCGGGGCCGCCTACGGCGTGGTCGCCCTGCTGGTCCCGTTCACGCCCCTGCTGGGCGAGGCGCTCTCGCTCCCCGCGACGTTCCCCTCCCTGGGCGAGCTGTCGGTGGCGTTCCTCCCGCTGGTCGCGCTGAACGCGCTGCTGGGCGTCGCGGACAGTCTCCGCGAACCCGCGAGCATGGCGCTGTTCGCCGACGAGGGGACCGCCGACGGCAGCGTCGCCAGCAGTTTCGGCGTCCGGGAACTCGTCTGGCGGCCGGGGAGCGTCGTCGCCCCCGTCGTCGCCGGCGTCCTCGTCGACTCGGTGGGCATCGCGTGGGTGTTCTACCTCGGCGGGGCGAGCGCGCTCTGCGCCGTCGCCACCTTCCTCGGCGTCCTCTCTCGCTACCACGGGACGCGCGCGCTGACCGAGTGGTGAGGGGAGGGCTCGCGCAGGGCATATCTCCTCGGCGTGCGTATTCGAGAGACATGACAGCACTCGTCACGGACGAGCGTCGCGAGACGCTCGTCAGCGCCGCTCGAACCGCCATCGGAGACGACCTCCGGAGCCTGGTCTACTTCACCCCCGAGGAGTGGGAACGGCTCTACCTGCGGAGCGACCTCGACCGGGACGCCGACGTCGAGCGCTTCGCCGCCAACGAGCGCCTCGCGTTCGCCGACCTGCGCGCCTACGGCACCTCCGAACTCGGCACCTACCAGTTCACCATCAGGGCGTTCACCGACGGCTACGTCGTCCGGGTCGTCGACGGCGAGGAGGGGACGTTCGCCACCACCGACGCGATGCCCATCACGCTGTTCGAGGAGGTGGCGACGGCGCTCCGGCGGACGCTCGCGAGCGAGGAGTGAGCTGCCGGATTTGAACCACGGTCGCTCGCTGGCGCTCGCTCCTCGATTCAAATCGGCAGCGGTGTACTCGGCACGGCGCTGCGCGCCGGCCTCATGGGCCCTGCCGGATTTGAACCACGGTCGCTCGCTGGCGCTCGCTCCTCAGTTCAAATCCGTCGGGGTTCCGCGCGACCGCTCGCTGACGCTCGCGGTACTCGCATGGGCCCTGCCGGATTTGAACCAGCGCTCAACCGGTTATGAGCCGGTCGCTTTGACCTGACTAAGCTAAGGGCCCTCAGTCCAGGGTTTTCTGTCGCGCCTCTTTAGTGTGCCGAGACGGGTCGGCAAGCGTCGCGCGGGACGCAACGGGTTTGCACGCCGCCCCGAATCGGAGGGCATGACCGGAGAGGCCAGCGAGTCCGCGGGCGCGGTGAGCGCGACGCTCCGACTCGCCACGCCCGGGGACGCGGGCGCGATTCGCGACGTCTACGCCCCCTACGTCGAGGAGACCACTATCACGTTCGAGCGGACGCCCCCGACCGAAGCCGAGATGCGAGCGCGCATCGAGTCGAAACGGGAGGCCTACCCGTGGCTCGTCTGCGAACGCGACGGCCGGGTGGTGGCGTACGCCTACGCCGGCCCGGTGCGCTCGCGGGCGGCCTACCGGTGGGCGACCGAGAGTTCGGTGTACGTCGCCGACGGCGCGAAACGGGCCGGCGTCGGTCGGGGCCTCTACACCGCCCTGTTCGACCTGCTCGCCGGGCAGGGCTACTGTAGCGTCTACGCGGCCGTCACGCTCCCCAATCCGACGAGCGCCGCCTTCCACGAGGCGTTGGGCTTCGGGCGCGTCGGCGTCTGGGAGGACGTCGGCTACAAACTGGAGGAGTGGTGCGACGTGGGGTGGTTCCGTCGCGCGCTGTGCGACCCACCGGCCGACCCCGACCCGCCGCTCCCCGTCGCCGACGCGCGGGAGGCGTCGTGGTGGGACGAGGCGCTCCGCGCGGGCGAGGCGGTCATCGAGTCGTAGCGGGGGCTGGCGGAGCAGTGAACGAGAGGAGCGCCACCGCCAGGACTCGAACCTGGGACAACCTCGTTAACAGCGAGGTGCTCTACCAACTGAGCTACGGCGGCTCTACCATCCCCTAACTCGATTCACCAGATAGGACTTTCGTTTCCGGGGCGGTCGGGCGGAGTGCGACCACACGTCACAGGGCGGACCGACACGTTTTCGCCCGCCGACCGGGACCTCCGCACATGGACGAGTTCGAGGCCGTCGTCGAGGAAATCGCCGCCCGCGTCGTCCCCGATACGGAGGAGCGCGAGCGACTCGCGGGGGTCGCGGGGCGCGTCCTCGCGGCGGCGGAGGCGGCCGTCGACGACCTGCCGGTCGCGGCGGACGTTGTCCAGGTCGGCTCGACCGCCCGGGGGACGTGGGTCAGCGGCGACCGCGACATCGACGTGTTCGTCCGCTTCCCGCCGGACCTCCCGCGCGCGGACCTGGAGCGCTACGGCCTCCAGGTCGGCCGGGCGGTCCTCCCCGACGGCCACGAGGAGTACGCCGAACACCCCTACGTGAAGGGCACCGTCGAGGGGTTCGACGTCGACCTCGTTCCCTGTTACAGGGTAGCAGACGCCACGGACATCCAGTCGGCGGTGGACCGCACGCCCTTCCACGACGCCTACCTCTCGGCGCGACTCGACGCCGACCTCGCCCGCGAGGTGGTGCTGACGAAGGCGTTCCTGAAGGGCATCGGCGTCTACGGGAGCGACCTCCGGACGAAGGGGTTCTCGGGCTACCTGACGGAACTGCTCGTGCTGGCGTACGGCGACCTGCGTTCGTTCCTGGCGGCCGCGTGCGACTGGCGCCCGCCGGTCGAACTCGACCCCGAGGCCCACGGCAGGCGGTCGTTCGACGACCCGCTCGTGGTCGTCGACCCCACCGACCCGGAGCGCAACGTCGCCGCGGTGTGCTCGACTGACAACGTCGCGCGGCTCGTCCACCACGCGCGGGTGTTCCTCGCGGACCCGACCGTCGAGCGCTTCGACCCGCCCGCGCCGACCCCGCTCGACGCCGAGAGGATGGCCGCGGAACTCGACCGGCGGGGGACGACCCCCTTCGCGCTCCGGTTCGACGCGCCCGACCTCGTGGACGACCAGCTCTACCCCCAGCTGGAGAAGTCGCTCGCGGGGGTCGCCGGAGAACTCGACCGGCAGGGGTTCGACGTGCTCCGGGCGGCCGCGTTCGCCGACGAGACGGCCGTCCTCTTCGTCGAGTGCGAGGTGGCCGCCCGACCCGCCGTCGCGCGCCACGACGGGCCTCCGGTGTGGGTCGGCGGTCACGCCGCTGGCTTCTACGACAAGTACGCCGAATCGGGGGACGTCTACGGGCCGTTCGTCGACGGTGCGCGCTACGTCGTCGAGCGCGAGCGCGACCACGCGACGGCGCGCTCGTGGCTCGAGAGCGACGCCCTCTTCGGCGTCTCGCTCGGCGTCCGCGTCGAGGACGCACTCAGAGAGGGCTACGAGGTGCTCGGCGGGGAGGAGACCGTAGCACTGGCCGGGGAGTTCGGGGCGGACCTCGCGCGTTACTTCGACCCCAGGCCGTGATGGTCGAGGGTCGACCGGACGACCCGCTGGGCCTTCTCGTCGACATCGCCCTCGGGTTCGACCGGCTCGCGTCCCTCGAACACCTCGTCGACGGTGGCGACGCTCTCGGCGAGCGACTCCAGGCCGTACCCCCCCTCCAGGACGAACGCGAGCGGGGCGTCGAGGTCGTCAGCGAGGTCGCGCATCCGGTCGGTGAGGGCGGCGTACCCCTCCGAGGAGACGCGCATCCGCGAGATGGGGTCGCGCTCGTGGGCGTCGAAGCCGGCGCTGACGAGCACGAGGCCGGGGTCGAACGCTTCGAGCGCGGGGCGAAGCCCCTCGTCGATGGCGAAGGCGTACTCGACGTCGCCACAGCCGGCGGGGAGCGCGAGGTTGAACGTCGCCCCCTCGCCGTCGTCGCGACCGGTCTCGTCGGGGTGGCCCGTCCCGGGGTAGAGGCCGCGCTCGTGGATGGAGGAGTAGTGGACGTCGCCGCGCTCGTAGAAGATGTCCTGCGTGCCGTTGCCGTGGTGGACGTCCCAGTCGAAGATAGCGACGCGGTCGACCCGTTCGAGGGCGGACTGGGCCGCGACGGCGGCGTTGTTGAAGAAGCAGAAGCCCATGGCGTCGTCGTAGACGGCGTGGTGACCCGGCGGGCGACCGAGCGCGAAGGGGGTGTCCCAGCCGTCGGCCCCGTCGAGTGCCTCGTGGGCGGCCCAGCGGGCGATGCCGGCGCTGGCGAGCGCCGCGTCCCACGTCTCCTCGACGGCGACCGTGTCGGGGTCCCACTCTCCACCGCCGTCGGCGCAGAACGCCCGGACGGACTCGACGTACTCGTCGTCGTGGACGGCCTTCACCTCCTCCGGGGTGGCGGCGTCGGGGGCGGCGTACTCGACGGCGTGTTGCCGGGAGAGCGCGCGCCGGATGGCGCGCAGTCGGTCGGGACGCTCCGGGTGGCGCGGTCCCGCGTCGTGTGAGAGACAGGCCTCCCGGTAGCCGAACTTCATTCGAAGTAGGCGGCGAGTTCGAAGTACGTCTCGACGTCGGCTTCGATGACCGTCCGGCGGTCGGCGTGCCGGGCGAGGACGGCGGCCGCGGCGGCCACGTCGTCCGCGTAGGCCTCGAGCAGCGACGCGAGGGCGATACGCGCGTCCATCGAGACGCGATAGCGGTCGTCGATGTCGAGTCGGGCGATGCGGTCGACCGGCGCGATGGGGAGTTCGAGCGCCGCCTTCTCGCCGGTCGTGCCGAAGTCCTCGGCCATCAGCGTCTTGCGGCCGTCCTCGGTCGCGCGCTGGGCGGCGTCGACGGCCAACGCCGCGCCGCGGACCTGGATGTGGTGAGCGAGCGCCTCGGCGGCGTCGGCGCTCACCCGGAGGGACCCCGCGTTCCGCCGGATGATAGTGTCCACCGGCGCGAACGGTAACTCGACACTCATACCGTGACACGGGACTGTTTCGGGCTTAAGCGTTCCGCGTCGATAGACCACCCTCCGACGGGGGTCGAAGCGCGGGTGTCGGGGCGAACGCAGTCGTCCGGGGGACGTGACGACCAGACACGGTTCGAGCAAGTGCAGCGAGACCGGAGGAAACGGGAGCAGAACACGGTGGCCGTCGGCCGACAGGCGGCAGGCGACAGGCGACGGTCGTCGACCGCAGGCGGCAGTCGTCAGAAGACCTCGTCGGCCTCGAGGCGGCCGTCCACCAGTCGCCCGCGGACGGTCACCTCCTGGCCGAGGCGGACGTCCTCGTCGGTGACGACGGTGACCGTCTCGCTCCCGTCGTCGAGCATCACCGGGTCGCCCGTCTGGACGACGGTCCCGGTGAACTCCGTGGACTCGTCGCCGTCGCTCGCGTCGGCGAGTCCCTCGGCGCTCGCCGTGGCCGCGGCGGCACTCTCCGCCCCGGCGTCGGACGACGGCGCGTCTCCGGCACTTCCCGCACCGTCGGCGTCGCTCTCGCCGGTGAAGGCGTCGAGACCGGTCGCACCGCCCGAACCACCGTCGGAGTCGTCGGCGTCGGCGCTCCCCGCCTCCGCCCCGGCGGTCGTGCTCCCCGCGTCGAGGACGGAGACCGTCGAGCGCCACCCGGCGGAGGCTTCGAGGTCCTCCTGCCAGCCGTCCTTTATCTCCACGTCGGCGAACAGCACCTCGTCGCCGGGGCCGATGTCGGCGTCGGCCTTCTCGCCCCACAGCGCCACGCGGATGTCGCCAGTGCGGTCCTGCACGCGAACGTTCCGCACCTGGCCCTCGCTCCCGTCGTCGCGGTCGAACGTCCGCTTGGGGTCCGCGGAGCGGATGACGCCCGCGATGTCGACGACGTCCTCCAGTTCGAGGTCCTCGATGTCCGTCGTCTCGGGGACGTACGTCACGTCCTCGTCGAGGTCCTCGACCTTCCCGCGGGAGCCGACGTGGAGTTCGAGCGCGCCGTCGCGCTCCCTGACGTAGCCGTCGACGACCTCGACGGAACGCCCCTCCTCCAGTTCGGTGGCGCGGTCGGCCTGCTCGTCCCAGAGGGTCACGCGCACGCGGCCCGTCTCGTCGCCGAGGACGACGTTCGCGACGCGGCCCTCGCTCCCGTCGTCGCGCGAGAAGGTCCGGACGGGTTCGGTGCCGAGGACGCGCCCGCGCGCAGAGACGTCGCTCTGGCCGAGCGAGAGCGACGCGATGGTGCCCTCCTCGGCGAGGTCGACCTCGATGGTCGCGTCGGGGTCGCCCTCGACGCGGCTGGCGCTCACCTCCAGGCCGCTGTAGCCCTCCTTGGGACGACCCTTGATACGCAGCACGTCGCCGGCGTCGAGTTCCTCCTCGGCAGCGGCCGCGTCCTGGTCCCAGAGCGCGACGCGCACGCGGCCCGTCTCGTCCGCGACCTCGACGTTGAGCACCTGCCCCTCGCCGTCTTCGCGCTCGAACGTCCGGAGGTCGCCGACGCTCAGCACCTTCGCGAGGAACTTCACCTCCTCCATGCCGGCTTCGACGTCCGCGATGCCGTTGACCTCCTCCTCGGTGAGTTCGTGCGCGACGAGCATCGCCGCCGTCTCCTCGTCGGCGAGGCCGTCCATCTGTTCGACCTTCGTTGCCACTGCCTCGCGGAACTCCTCCTCGGAGATGTCCGCCTCGAGGTCCCCGTATACGTCCTCGATAACGCCCATTAGTCGGGACATGGGTACACCGCTGTTAATCGTTGTCGATTGTTCGAACGGTTCGGCATACGCCCCACTGGTCACCCTCTGGTACTTGAACGTTCGTCGCCGTGTTGACAGCCGGCAGGACGCGAGCGAACCGTAACCCACTTATCCCGAACCCCGGTACGGATAGGTGAGTCCTGGTAGGGTAGTGGACTATCCTCTTGGCTTGCGGAGCCAGGGACCGGAGTTCAAATCTCCGTCAGGACGTTTCTACGAGGCGTCACGCGACGAGCGAAGCGAGGAGCCGACGCCTCGTGAAACGCCTCCACGGAGATTTGAGCAGACGAGACGAGCGGTGGCGAGGTCGCTTGCGACCTCGCCCGCGAACGGCGAAGCCGTGAGCGTCAGCGAGTCTCGGCGAGTTCAAATCTCCATCAGGACGCTCACTTTGTTCGGCGAGTCGCTCGGAGAGCGACTCGCCTCACGGTTCGCGCCCTGACGTGCCTCACGCTCGTTTTCGTCACCGGCGGCGAAGCCGCCGGTTTCTCGCGGGACCTCCGGTCCCGCGCAGCTCGCGTGAGACTCCGTCAGGACGTTTCTCGCTCGAGGCACAGCGACTGTTACAGCTCCGTCTCTGGCCAACGCACGTGTTCCTCCACCAACAGCTACACCCACACCATGCCCGGACGCTCCTCGCGTTCACCGACCCTCCAGTGGGTCGGTCTCGCCGCGTTCGTCGTCGCGCTCGTCGGGTTCGTCGTCTTCGGCTGGCGGTTCGGCGGCGAGAGCGACACCTTCCCGTTCGCGCTCGGCGTCGCCGTCGCGGTCCTCGCACTCGGGTGGACGCTCCGCCGGTAACCCACCGTGCGCCCGAGTGACACGCGAGCGGACAGGTTGATTGCCCTCGGGTCAGTACCGGGTAGGCAACGAATGGACCGACCGGAGCGCGGCGACGACGGCGGCGGGGGTGGCGGAGCCGCAGAACCCGGAGACGGCGGCAGCGAGGGCGGCGAGGGTGGTAGTGGTGGCGGTGGCGGTGGCGGCATCACGCGCCGGCGAGCGATGCTCGGCGCGGCGGGCGTCGTCGGCGTGGCGGCGACGAGCGGCTACGCCGTCAGCCAGTGGACGGGTGAGCCGACGAACCAGTGGGCGGACGTCCCCTACCCAGACACGAGCGCCGCCGAGTCGCGGACGGACTTCGCGTGGGCCGAACGGGCGATCTGGCAGAACGACCGACTGCGCCGGAACCTCTACGCCTTCGCCCGCCAGCACGACCTCGCGGTGGTGCTGGCGGACGCGAGCGCGCACGTCGACGACGAGGGGCGGCGCCTCGCGCCCGCGCTGGAGCAGGCGCGCGACGCGGGCGTGGAGGCGTGGGCGAACGTCGGCGTCCTCCGGCGTATCGACGCCGAGACGTTCGCCACGAACGGGACGGAACGCGAGCGTCACCTCGACGGACTCCGAGCGGTCGCCGAGCGCTACCGCGAGCGGATGCCCGGCGGGAAACTCATCCTCTGGCAGGAGGCACCGGTCGCGGGCGAGTGGATTCCGGGCGGGAAGTGGAACCGCGAGTCGGTCGAACGGATGCAGCAGTACGGCCCGGACGTCTTCACCGCCCAGCGGCGCGCGGTGAGGGCGGTGAGCGAGGACCTCGACGTGGGTATCTTCCTGCACTTCCCCTACATCGTCGAGAGCCGCCAGCCGGAGGTGTTCGCGGGCGTGATGGACGACCTGCGTCTCCGGGAGTCGCTGCCCGACTTCGTCTTCACCGACTTCTACCGCGGCTGGTACGAGAAGGACATCAGCCCCGAGCAGACGAACGAAGCGGTCAGGAGCCTCGTCAGGAACGCGCGGCGGTACTCGGACGACAGCCCGGTCTACTACCTCGGCGAGAGCCACACGAACAACCCCCAGTACACCCCGAGCAAGCAGGCGATGCGGATGGACCTCCGGGCCTCCATCGGCGCCGGTGCCGACGGCGTCGGCTGGTACGCCCGGACGAAGTACACGCGGACGGAACTCGGGTTCGACCCGTTCGTCCCCAACGAGGTCGACCCCGACAGCCTCGGCGACGACCTGCCCGTCGACACCATCACCGTCGCGCGCGACCGCTACCTCTACGCCTGGGCGGCGACGTTCGCCCGGAACGGGGCGTACGCCCCCGACCGCCGGTTCGACCTCTGGCTGGCCGGCGAGGGCTTCGACTTCCTCGACCACGCCGTCTGGGCCGACACGCCCGACGGCTGGGAGTTCCTCGGCGACGTCGGGGGCTACCACCCCGACGCCCAGCCACACGTCCCCGAGTCGGGCCCGCTGGTCAGCGCCGTCCGCGCGCTCGAGGCCGAGCGCTACCTCGCGGACGGGACGCTCCGCCTGCGCGTCGAACCGCGCGAGGGGGCCGACGGGGACGCCCGACTGGACCGGGTGGTCGCCGTCCCCTTCGACCTCGGCGCGTTCTGTACCGAGCGCGAGGCGTTCCGACTCCTCCAGGAGGAGGACGTCACGCCCCACGCACGGATCGACGAGCGCGTCGACGCGACGCTCGACCGTACCCAGACGGTCGACCTCTCGGTGCGGGAGGGGGAGCCGAGACCCATCGACGAACTCGTCACGCCCGAGACGGCGGGCGTCCGGCGCGACCTGGCGCGCGCCGAGGGCGACCCGACCTTCGCGGTCGGCTCCTACGTCGACCTCTGGCTGCTCGGGGAGGGGCTCGCCGACCTCGACCCCGAGACCGTCGGCGAGGAGTTGACGGACGATGTCACACCGCTCGGCGTCGTCGCGAACGACGACGCGGCGCTGCTGTTCGGCCTCCCGCGCCCGCCGCTGTTCGAAGGCGGCCGGAAGGAGGCGATGCGCGCCGTCCGCGAACGGGGCGACCTGCGCGCCGCCTACGCGATGCCCTACTTCGGCAGCGGCAACCTGCCCGCACCCGCGCACGCCGCCGAACTCATGCGCGAGACGCACCCCGAGGTGGCGAACTTCAGCGTCGTCTGGGCGCGCGACTGAGGGAGCCAGACACTTCTCCGGCGAGCGAGAAGGGAAGACATGGACCGCGCACTCCGTGCCGGCGTCGCCCTCTACAACGCCGGGGAGTACCACGCCGCGCACGACCCGTGGGAGGAGGAGTGGCTCGAACTCGACGCGGGGCGCGACCGCGACTTCCTGCAGGGCCTCGTCCAGTTCACCGCCGCCGTCTACCACGCGAGGGAGGGGAACGAACGGGGGGCCGTCGGCCTCGCGGCGGGCGCCCGCGAGTACCTCGCACCCCTCGGGAGCGAGTACCGGGGGGTCGCCCTCGACCCGGTTCGAGCGTACCTCGACGCGCTGGCGGCCGACCCGACCGTCGTCGAACGACGCGACCCCGTCGCACTCGACGTGGAGGGCGTCGCGCTCGCCGTCGCGGACCTCACCTTCGAGGAGGCGGCGCTCGCGGCGCGGGCGCTCGCCGCGGAGTACGACTACGACACCGACCTGCTCGACCGGGCCACCGAGTTCGGGCGGGCCGACCTCGACGCCGGTCGGGCGACCAGCCCGTTCGTCGCGCTCGTGATGGACTTCGCGGAGGGCCGGAACCGCGCGCTGGTCTACCGGCGCCTCTCGGAACACGTCGACCGGCGCGAACACGAGGAACGGGACGTCGAGGGGCTGTTCGGGTAGTTCTCAGAGTATTCCATCAACCATACATCTATCAATTCCCAATCAAAGTAGGCAGCGATGACAGATGAATTCGAATCGTTCTTCGAGCGCAATAGAGAACCCGAATCGCGAGTCCACAGAGAACTAACACAACGTAGTAGAGAACGAATCGCTCACGCACTTACCGCCACAGACTTTGATGTAGGGGCAGCTCTGGAACCAGTCATTCGTGTAGCAGGTACATCCGGCATACCCGATGAGGTGGTAGAGGCTATTAAAACAGAAACCTCCACGTGTGGTTTATCAGGGAATAATAAACTTCATGAGAAGATATTATTAGAGTCAGATAGCGATATTGCGTTGTCTTACTTAGAGCATCTGTTCATTGTACAAGTAGAAAAATATGACAGAAACAATCAATGGATGGGGAGTCATTTTGAGACACTCTGCGACATTATTGAGACAGAGGGGTTACTATGGCAGGTACGGGAAGTCCCGGAGAATGAGCCAGGGACGATTAGATTCGAATCGCTCGCTTCTGATGCGATGAAAGACGTTGACGAACAAGTTCGATCGTTAGCAGCAGACAAGCAGTGGTCTACAGCGCTCAGAGGCTACAATGATGCCTATGAGCAGTATCTGGACGGTGACTACGACGAACTGATTGCAAAGAGATTGTACAACAGTGTTGAGGATGTTCTCCGTACAATCTGCGTGGACAAGGAGGGTTGGACAGACAATCCAGATTTAAATCACTCAGACTATCTCAATATGCTTCGAGAGGAAGGAGTATACAATGCAAATGGTATCACGGCGCCCGAGTTGAATAATCTACTACAGGGATTAGAGCAGTTGACGGCTAAACTTGGAAATGACAGAAAACAACGCCATTCCTATATGGACCGCACTTACTGTACATTGCTAATCCACCAAGTAGGTGCATTCCTCTACTTCCTCATTAACCGCTATGAGCAGTACTCCCAATAGTTAAAGAGAGCCATACATATAAAAACCCCGTCACAAACATCCATGAGATGTGTTTAAACAGCCTATCACAGATGAAAATGGGTTGAGTTGACCGGGCACTTTCTGAAATTCCTGAGATCCTTCTTTATCAAAGAAGACAATAGATTTCTCAGTCGTGCTCTGCGGAGTTGTCCTGCGGGTCGTAGCCGAGCACCTCGCGGGCGCGCTCGATGGAGTAGTACTTGCGGTCGTTGTCGGAGATGCCGTAGACGATTTCGAAGTCGTAGTCGGCGCGGAGACAGCAGTCGAAGAGGTGCGCGCAGTCGCGGTAGGAGAGCCACATCGCCTGTCCGCGCTCGTAGTCGACGGGCGGGTGGCCCTTCGTGAGGTTGCCGATGCGGACGCAGACGACCGAGAGGTCGTAGACGTCGTGGAAGTAGCGCCCGAGGGTCTCGCCGGCGGCCTTGCTCACGCCGTAGACGTTCTTCGGGCGGGGGAGTTCGGTACCGTCGAGGCGGAACTCCGACTCGGTGCGGTAGATGTGGGGGTCGCGCCCGAACTCGTAGGCGCCGACGGCGTGGTTCGAGGAGGCGAAGACGAACTTCTCGACGCCCGCCTCGACGGCCGCCGCCAGCACCGTGTGCGTCCCGTCGATGTTGTTCGCGAGGACGCTGTCCCAGGGCGCCTCCGGGCGGGGGTCGCCGGCGAGGTGGACCACCGCGCCGACGTTCTCCATCGCCTCGCGCACCGCCTCCTCGTCGGTGATGTCGGCGACGACGTATTCGTGGTCGGGCTCCTCCGTCGGCGGTTCGCGGTCGAGCAGGCGCCACTCGTACTCCCCGCCGAGGTCGCCGAGGATGGCCCTGCCGACGCGACCCGCGGCCCCCGTGAGTAAGACCGGGTCGTCCATTCGAGCGGAGAGAGGGAGAAGTCGGTGAAGAATGACGCGGTTTCGCCGCTCGTCGGTGTGCGCTCGCGGGAGGGACGTGCCGGAGGAGTCAGTCCTGTTTCGATTCGAGGCGGGCGAACGCGAGCGACCCGCTGATGTTCTCGATGTACGCCTCGACGATGTCGCCGCGCTGGGCGCCGGGGACGAAGATGGTGTACTCGCCGCGCTCGGCGACGCCGTCGCCCTTGCGGCCGGTCGAGGTTATCTCGAGGGTGTAGGTGTTGCCCTCCTCGACGGCGTCGCGCTGCTGGGTCTGCTGCTGGGGGCGGCGCTGCTTGGAGACGGGACGGAACGCGCCGCAGGCGTCACAGCGGAGCATGGGCGTGCGGTCCTCGGTCACGAGGCGGGTGTCGGGCAGGCCGCACTCGCCACAGAGGACGTACGTCTCGACGTACTTCTCGATGGCCGTGTCGAAGTCGCGCCCGGAGAAGGTCCCGTTGTAGCGGCCGACGCCCTCCTCGAGTTTCCCGTTCGTCCCGAGTTCGCGCTGGACGAAGCGGTGGACGTGCTCGGTCTCGCGGGAGACGGTGTCGGCGATATCCGAGAGGTTGGTCAGGCGGGTGAACGCGCCGTCCTTCTGGGCCTGCGCGTCCGGGACGCTGAGGCGCTCGCCACTGGTATCGATGTCGGGAACGTTCTCCATGGCTCGGTCGAGGCTCGATTCGTAATCCATGGCGGGAGCAAAGCGATTCGCGCCTAAACCGGTTGCGAGATGTGCGTTCACGTACCAAGAGTGCGAGGGGGAGAACCCGGGGCGCTTTAGTCGGCCCCGCGGCCAGAGGGCGTATGGACCCCACGGAACGGGAGGTGGCCTGCTTCGAGGCGGGCATCAAGTTCGGGACCCTGTACCACCAGTTCGCGGGGACCCCCGTCAGCCCCGAGAGCGCCGCCAGCCTCGAACGCGCCATGGAGGCGGCCGTCGAGAACCAGCCCCACTGCACGGCGGTGGACGTGGCCATCCTCGTGGACGAACTCGACACCACCCACGACTACACCGAACTGACGGGCCGGTACATGGAGGTGCACATGCGCATCGACTACGGGGAGACCGTCGTCCGTACCGAGATGCGGATGGAGGACGGCTACCCCATGATGCGCGTCGTCGACGTCCACGAGGAGTGAACGGAACCGGACCGGACACCGGTCGCCGCCCCGTGAGGGGGGTGAACCGACGCTGACCCGCTCGCGAGCGGTCGAAACCACCGTTTTTACTTTCAGTTTCGGGCGGGCGTTTATGAACGATGGCGACAAACCCCGCGCCATGAGCCAACAGACCCTCGACGACGACGAACTCTTCGGCGAAGCGGCGACCGAGATGCGCGACGACGTCGAGGAGAGCCTCGCGAACGCCCGGGCGGAACTCCCCCCCGCCGACGACGTGTGGGACGTCGAGGCCGACAACACCCTCGGCGTGCTCAACGGCCTCCGCAGCGCCCTCGACGCCGGTGCCGCCGAGGAACACCTCCGCAACGCCAAGAAGTGGTACACGATGGGCGAACGGGCCGACGCCTTCGAGGACGCGGAGGACCTCCGCGAGGCCATCGCGGAGGTGGACGACCTCGTCGAGACGGTCGCCGACGCCCACGAACAGGTGGGGGCGCTCGCGAGCACCATCCCCCAGCTCCGCGGGGCGCTCGAAGACGCCGAGGGTGAGGCGGCGGACGACGCCGAGGCGGACGACGACGCCGACGAGGAAGACGAGGAGTGACCCGCGAGCGCGGCGCGGTCTGACCGCCGGCGGCTACGCTACTCGTCACCGCCGACCGGCCGGTCGGCCACGCTATCGAGGAGCGTCGAGAGCGCCGCCGCCGCGTCGTCGAGCAGTTCCTCGCCGTCCGCCGCGGTGCCCGCACCCGGGTCGCCCACCACGCCGTTCTCGGTGAACGACGCCGAGTCGTAGGCGAGGTTGACGCCGCTCACCCACTCCCCCCAGCGGTCGGCCCCCTCCGCGCGGGCCGCCTCGACGCGGTCCTCGCGGACGAGGTCCGGTGCGACGTGTCGGAGCAGCGCCGTCTCCCTGGCGCCGCCGTGCCCCATCGGGAGGTCGGAGGAGACGCCGTCGAACCACGTGAACGCGACGGCGTAGGCCGTCCCGTCGCGGGTGACCCGTGCGCAGGTCTCGCGGAGCGCCGCGACGTTCCCGCCGTGGCCGTTGACGACGACGACGCGATCGAAGCCGTGGTGTGCGAGGCTCTCGACGACCTCCCGGACGTACCGCCGGAACGTGTCCTCGGAGACCCACAGCGTCCCCGCGAACCCGCGGTGTTCCTCGGCGACGCCCACGGGAATCGTTGGCGCGACGACCACCTCGCGGTCGGTGGCGGCCGCGCCGGCGTCGGCGACGGCCTCGGCGGTCAGCGCGTCGGTCCCGAGCGGTGCGTGCGGGCCGTGCTGTTCGGTGCTTCCGACCGGCAGGAGCGCGAGGTCGGTCGACGACGCCTCCACGTCCGGCCACGGGTGGTCCGTGAGTCGCATACCCGTGCGTCGGGCGCCGCCCACATCAAATCAAACGTCGAGTGCGAACGCGAGGTGACCGCGCCGTCGCGGGCACAAACCGTATCCCGTTGGCCCGTGTTGGTCGCGACACTATGAGCGAGTCAGACGACGACCGGAGCCTCGGCGTGGACTTCGGCGACCTCGACGGCCGCCTCGAATCGCACGACTACCCGGCCGACACCGACGAGATCCGCGAGGCGTACGGCGACGCCGAAATCGGTCTCGAGGGCGGGTCGGTGCGCCTCGACGAGGCGCTCGAAGGGTACCAGGAGGAGTTCCAGTCCGCCGACGAGGTGAAGCAGGCGGTGTTGAACATGGTCGGCAGCGAGGCGGTCGGCCGGGAGAACTACTCCGACCGGGGCGACCAGTCGGAGTCCGACCAGGAACACGACGAGGAGTCGCTGTAACGGCTGTTCTTCGGACGTTTCGCTGGCAGGTCGGAGAGACGCGTGACCGAAACCGACGAGCGACGGCAGCGTGGCGACGCCGTCCCGAAGCGAGCGCGCCGCTCAGTCGTCCGCTTCGCCCGTCTCGGAGTCCGTGCGTGCCTGTCGTCGAGCCGCGCGCTCGATGAACTCCTGGGGGAGTTCGTCTATCTCGCCGGCCTGGACGCCCCAGAGGTGGGCGTAGAGGCCGTCCTCCGCGAGGAGGTCGTCGTGGGAGCCGTGCTCGACGATGCGACCGCCCTCGAGGACGACGATCTGGTCGGCGTCCTTGATGGTCGAGAGGCGGTGGGCGATGGCGAACGTCGTGCGGTCGGCGGTGAGACGGTCCAGCGAGCGCTGGATGAGCATCTCCGTCTCGGTGTCCACGTCGCTGGTCGCCTCGTCGAGGACGAGGATCTCGGGGTCCTTGAGGACCGCCCGGGCGATGGAGAGGCGCTGGCGCTGGCCCCCCGAGAGCTTCACGCCGCGTTCCCCGACCATCGTGTCGTACCCGTCGGGGAGGTTCTGGATGAAGTCGTGGGCCTCCGCGGCCCGCGCCGCCGCGACGATCTCCTCGTCGGTGGCGTCGAACGACCCGTAGGCGACGTTCTCGCGGACCGTCCCGTAGAAGAGGAACGTGTCCTGGCTGACGTAGCCGACGTGCCGGCGGAGGCTCTGGAGCGAGACGTCCCGGAGGTCCTGACCGTCGATACGGACTGCCCCCTCGTCCACGTCGTAGAGGCGCATGAGCAGTTTGAGCACCGTCGACTTCCCGGCGCCCGTCGGGCCGACCAGCGCGAGCGTCTCGCCGCCCTCGACCGTGAAGTGCACGTCCTCGACGATGGTCTCGGCGTCGTCGTAGCCGAAGGTGACGTCGTCGTACTCGACGCGGCCCTCCTCGACGACGAGTTCGTCGGCGTCGGGGTTCTCGACGAGGCGACCGGGTTCGTCCATCAGCCCGAAGATGCGGGCGGCGCTGGCGTGGGCGCGCTGGTACATGTTGATGACCTGCCCGAACTGCGCCATCGGCCAGACGAACTGCTGGGTGAGGAGGATGAACGTGGCGAACTCGCCGACCGACAGCGGTTGCGTGAACGGCCCCGGCGCCCCGCCGGTCGTCTCGTAGGTGATGACGAACAGTCCGCCGACGACGAACGTGAGGACGTAGCCGATGCCGGCGATGATGCGCAGGGCGGGGAAGAACTTGATGCGCGTCTCGATGGCGCCCCAGTTGGCGTCGAAGTAGTCCCGCGAGACGCCGTCGACGCGCGTCGACTCGTAGTCCTCCGTGTTGCTCGACTTGATGACCTGGATACCCCCGAGGTTGTTCTCCAGCCGGGAGTTGACCTTCCCGACCGAGGAGCGAACCTCGGCGTACTTCGGCTGGATTATCTCGACGAACTTGTAGGTGAAGAAGGCGATGACGGGGACCGGTACCAGCGCGATGAGCGCGAGTTGCCAGTTGAAGTAGAACAGCACCCCGGCGATGCCGATGATCATGACGCCGAGGCGGAACGCGCTGTTCAGCCCGTCGTTCAGGAACCGCTCGAGGCGGTTGACGTCGTTCGAGAGGATGCTCATCAGTTCGCCGGTCTGCTTGTCGGCGAAGAAGTCCATGTTGAGCCGCTGCATCGCGTCGTACGTGTCCGTCCGGACGTCGTGCTGGATGTGCTGGGCGAAGGAGTTGAACCCCCAGTTGCGCGCCCAGTGGAACAGCGCGCCCCCGAAGAAGGAGAACGCGACGAGCGCCGTGACGACGAACAGCTGTCCCTCCCGGGTGGCGACCCACGCGTCGGGTATCAGCGGGGCGACGAACGCCTTGTCCTGCCGGATGACCGAGTCGATGGCGAACCCGAGCAGGATGGGCGGCAGGAGGTCGAGCGCGCGTGCGGCCGTGCTGGCGAGGACGCCGACGACGAACGCGAAGGTGTTCTTCCCCCCGTAATCGACGAACAGCCGACGCATGGGGTTCTCCGCCCGTTCGCGTTGTTCCTCGAACGGGTCGTCCTCGTCGGCGTGTATTCCCATCGCTGAACCTAGGCGTGAGCCGGTGAAAAGTGTTGGCAGCCAGTGGAATACGGTAACACTGGACAGGCTACTCCGACCGCTCCAGGCCGACGCCCTCGGCGTGAACGCGGTCGCCGACGGTCACGCCGTGGCGGGTGGTCCAGTCGTAGTTCACCTCGAGGACGTACTTTCCCTCGCCCGTGTACCGGTAGTCGTTCCCGTCTTCGCCCTCCGGCGGCTCCGGCGCGTGTTCGATGCCCGTGACGGTGCCGTTCTCGGCGACGAACACGATGTCGATGCCGAAGTCCATCCCGCGCATCACGTAGGTCAGGCTCTGTGGGTCGTCGTGGACGAACAGCATCCCCTCGTCCTCGGGGAGCGAGGAGGTGTTGCTGAGGCCGGTGTAGCGTTTCTGTCGCGTGTCCGCGATGCGCGCCTCGACGCGACCGAGTTCGGTGCCGTTCTCGTCGCTGACGACGACGGCCGTCCGGTCGTAGTCGTCGTCCGCGGGCGGCGAACCGAGGAAGGCGGGAGGGAGGACGCCGGCGGCGACGAGGGTAGCCCCGACCAGTCCGAGCGCGAGGAGGAGACCGGCGGCGGCGAGGACGCGTTCCGTTCGCATGTAGCGGAGACTCCGGCCGTGCGAGTGTAAGGGTTCCGGGGGGCTTCGCAAGCGTTATTCGCTCCGCGGCGGTGGGTCGAGACGAGGGTCCGTGGTCTAGTTGGTCATGACGCGGCCTTTACAAGGCTGAGGTCGATGGTTCGAATCCGTCCGGACCCACTACTTCTCGCGGCGAACGGACGTGAGCCGCGTGGATCGTGGACTGCGGCGGATTCGAATCAGGGAGCACCGCGAACGAACGTGAGCGGTGCGAGTGGGGTTCGAATCCGTCCGGACCCACTCTCGTTCCGCGAGCGACAGCGAGTGTGTGTTAGTGGGGCGTCTCCACCAGCGTCGCGGCGAACAGGGCGACCGCGACGAGACAGACCAGGAGGGACGTGGGGACGACGGGCGGGGCGAAGACGAGGACCGTGAACGACGAGGAGGCGGCGACCGCGAGGAGGACGAGCGCGCCGCCGGCGTTCTCCAGGAGCGGGGGAGCGGGCATGACCGAGACGCCGCTATGGGGTGTGATGAGCTTTCGGGTCGCACACGGCCGTTTCGAAACGCTTTTTCGGTCCGTCGGCATCCGTTGAGACGAGCCGCCTTAGCTCAGACTGGGAGAGCACTCGACTGAAGATCGAGCTGTCCCCGGTTCAAATCCGGGAGGCGGCATGGTTCGTTCGCGCGATTTCTAGTCGAGCGACGGCGTCGCCTTACAACGATTCCGACCCCCGGTGCCGCGTTCGTCGATGTCTGCGTCGGGCCGGACGACGGGGTGGAAGCCCCGGCACGTAAGAGTTGCCGAATCGTCCATACTAGTTTGGTATAGATTTCAAAACCGACCAGTGCGTAGTCAACGACGAGTTATGGCAACTCCAGGTAGCGAAGCGATATGGCTGTGGATAGGTACGGCAGGAATGTTCCTCGGCATGGTGTACTTCATCGCCCGCGGGTGGGGCGAGGAGAGCAGACGGCGACAGGAGTTCTACATCGTGACGATATTCATCACCGCCATCGCCTTCGTCAACTATCTGATGATGGCGCTGGGGTTCGGTCTGACGACGGTGACCGTCGCGGGCGAGGAGATACCCATTTACTGGGCACGGTACACCGACTGGCTGTTCACGACGCCGTTGCTCCTCATCGACCTCGGGTTGCTCGCCGGGGCGAACCGGAACCAACTCGCCACCCTCGTCGGGCTCGACGCGCTGATGATAGGCACCGGTGCGGTAGCGACGCTGTCGACGACCGGCGCGCTGCTCGGTCCTGTCGGTGACCGCATCGTCTGGTGGGGCGTCTCCACCGGCTTCCTGCTGGTGCTCCTGTACTTCCTGCTGGAGACGTTGACCGAGGAGGCGAACCGGCTCCCGGAGGCCGCCCAGTCGACGTTCCGTACCCTCCGAAACCTCATCATCGTCGTCTGGTTGGTGTATCCGGTGTGGTGGATCCTCGGGACCGAGGGGCTCGGTCTCGTCGGCCTCCCCATCGAGACGGCGGGCTTCATGGTCCTCGACCTCGTCGCGAAGGTCGGCTTCGGGTTCATACTGCTGTCGAGCCGTGAGGTGCTCGACGCCGCCGGCGGGCTCGCCGGGTCGACGTCCCAGCCGGTCGCCGACTGACACCGGACGACGGTGTCGAGGAGGAACTACTCCCGAAGCGCACCGGCTCGAATCCGTCTCGATGACTTCCACCCGCCGACACACGGACACGTTCGACAGCACGGCTCGCCGAGCGGAGCGACAATGAGCGGTCCGACGTACGCGCAGTTTCACTTCGCGTTCGTCCTGCCGGCAGTCGCGGGACTGTTGGCAGCGGCCACGGTGACCCGTTCTCGAACGACCCGGCCGACGGTGTGGTCGATCGACCGACCCTACTGGAGCGGCGTCGCCATCGTCACGCTGCTCGCTGTCGTCTACACGACGCCGTGGGACAACTACCTCATCGCTCGCGGCGTCTGGGGCTACGGCGAGGGACGGACGTTCGTCCATCTCGGGTTCGCCCCGCTGGGCGAGTACGTGTTCTTCGTCCTCCAGCCGATACTCACCGCACTGTGGCTCGGGCAGTTGACGCTCCGCGACGGGTGGCCGGAAGCCGACGCACTCGGCCGGACCACACACGGGCGACGAACGCTCGACGTCGGTCGACTCTCGCTTCGATACAGAGGCGTCGGAGCGCTCGCCGCGACGGGACTCGGTATCGCCGGTGCGGTGTGCCTCCGGTCGCCCGAGACGCTCTACCTCGGCGCCATCCTCGCGTGGGGCGCGCCCGTCCTGTTCATCCAGTGGGTCGTCGGCCTCCCACAGTTGCTGTATCAGCGTCGAACGGCCGCCCTCGGGGTCGCCGTCCCGACGCTGTACCTCTGGGTAATCGACAGGGTCGCGCTCGCCACCGGTATCTGGCACATCTCGCCGACGTACACGACCGGCGTCGCGCTCGTCGGCCTCCCTCTCGAGGAGGCGCTGTTCTTTCTCGTGACGAACCTCTTCGTGGTGCAGGGGCTGGTCCTGTTCCGATGGGTGGTCGATCGATGGGCGTGACCGTCGAGCGACCGACGCCGGCGCTTCGCGGGGTCTACCGCCGTCTCGCCGCCCGCCCGGCGTGGGTGATCTGTGCCCTGTTCGTCGTCGGTGCGACCCTCGGACGAGCGCTTGACGTCTCGCTGCCGCCGTCGATCAGGTACCTCCCGCTCGCGGCCAGCGTCGTCGTCTTCGGCCTCCCACACGGCGCGATCGACTACCTCGTTCCGGCGCGAGTCGACGACTGCTCGCCCCCCCGCTCGATGGCCGCAGTCGGGGGGCTCTACGCCGTCTTCGGCGGCGCTTACGCGGTACTCTGGCTCATCACCCCGCTGGCCGCCGCAGCAGGGTTCATCGCGCTGACGTGGTTCCACTGGGGTCAAGGCGACGTTCACGCCCTCGTCGCCTTCGTGGAAGCCGACCACCTCGACTCGACGGGACTTCGGGTGACGACAGGAGGGGTTCGGGGTGGCCTCCCCATGTTCGTCCCGCTCCTCGCCTTCCCGGAGCGGTATCGAACCGTCGTCGACTCGTGGGTCGGCCTGTTCGGGACCGACGTCTCGGCGATGTGGCTGTTCGCCGGAGGGACCCGTCTGGTGGGGGGCGCGGTCTTCCTGACGGTCAGCGTCGGGGTGTTGCTCGTCGGCTACCGTCGAGACGGTGGCCGCGGCTGGCAGGTCGACGCCGGCGAGACGGCGCTCCTGTGGCTGTTCTTCCTGACTGTGCCACCGGTGGTCGCCATCGGCGTCTACTTCTGCGTGTGGCACTCCCTTCGGCACGTCCTCAGGGTCGTCGCCGTCGACGGGACCGGGACCAGGACCGGGACCGGACCGGTTACCCCTCGCAGCGTCGTCGTGTCGTCCGCCCGTGAGGCCGCACCGACGACGGCGCTCGCGCTCGTCTTCCTCGTCGGCTTCGCCTCGCTCGTTCCCGTCGCACCCGCTTCGACGGCGTCGGGAGCCGCTGTGTATCTGGTCTTCGTCGCGGTGCTCACGCTTCCCCACGTCGCTGTAGTGACGTGGATGGATTACCGGGAGGGAATCTGGTGGGGGTGAGGTGTCACCGCTCGAAGAACGCACCGATGAGTTTCCGTTCCGCCGCACGGAGGTGCTGGTGGTACGTCGCCCGACCGATATCCATCGATTCCGCCAGCGTGTCGCCAGTGACGGGACGGTCCCACTCGTAGAACCCGCTGACGTAGGCCTTCTGGAGCGCCGTCAACTGTCGTTCGGTGAGTCGCTCCTCGACCTCGCCGACGAACGCCTGTCGGGTCGACGGCGGACGCTCGCGCTCGCGCTGGGCGACGATTTCCGTCGCCGGATACCGCTCTGAGAGGAGGTCGGCGATGGCACGCACGTCGCCCTCGCTCGGCAGTTCGAGTTCGATCGTAGCGACGCCGTCGTCGACGGCGATGGCACGGATTTGGACGCCGCGTTCGGCCAGCGTCGCCGGCAGGGAGTCGTCCGTAACGGTGAACTCGAGCAGTGCCTCGCGGCCGTGTTCGTGTATCAGCTCCCCCGACGCGATGTGTGAGTACTGCTCGGCGGCCGCGAGGACGGCCTCGGCGTCGCCGTCCGACTGAAAGAACATCAGCACCGACCCGTCGTCGCGGTACACCGAGCCGTTGTACGTGAGTGAACAACCGGTCTGTGCCGAGAGTTCGACGAAGAACAGGCCCCCGTCGGTGGTCTCGATGTCGAGTTGTCGGACGCTGTCGGTGGCGAGCATCCGGCCGCGTTCCAGGGCGTTCAACGCCGTCGCCGTCGACCGGCCGATGGCTTCGAGCACGACCCGTTCGTGTTCGTTCAGCGCCGCCTCCTCGGTGGCGTACAGGGACAGGACGCCGTACGTCGTCTCGCCGTAAACGAGCGGGACTGCGGCGATGCCGTGGACAGCCCCGGCGGCCATCCACGGCGAGTCCTCGGCGATGGCTGCCAGTGTTGCGTCGTCGGTGACGACACGCAGTTCGCCGGTCTCGTAGGCGGTGGCGGCGAGAGGCGGGTCCGACGCCGTGAGGTCGACGTGCAGGTCGTCGAGCGAGACGGCCCACTCGCCGGCCGACGCCGTCGCGGCGAGGGTGTCACTGGAGCGGTCCGGAACGCCGAGCCACGCGAACTCGTAGGTATCGACGGCTACGAAGCTGTCGCAGACGCCCCGTTCGACCTCCACGCGTCCCCCGGACCCGACGAGCGTGCGGGTCACGTCCCTGAGAAGGCCGTCGATGCGTACCAGCAGGTGTTCGAGGCTCCGTCGTTCGCGTTCCACCTGCATCTCGGCCTCCCTGCGCTCGGTGATGTCGGTCTGGAACCCGACGAAGTGTGAGACGGACCCGTCGGAGCCGTGAACTGGCGCGATGTCGACGCGGTTCCAGAACGGTTCGCCGCTCTTCCGGTAGTTCAGCAACTCGACCGACACCTGCTCGCCGGCGTCGATCGCCCCACGCATCGCGGCGACGGCCTCGGGGTCGGAGTCCTCGCCCTGCAGGAACCGACAGTTCTGGCCGACGACGCGCTCCTTCGAGTAGCCCGTCAGCCGCTCGAAGGCGTCGTTGATGTACACCATCGGCTCGTCAGGGCGGTCGGCGTCGGCGATGGTGATGCCGACCGGTGCCTCGTCGATGGCCCGCTCTTTCAGTCGTAGCTCCTCGCGCAAACCGAGGTCTTCGATGGGCATCCGGGCGTTCCGGTCGGTCGGACGCGACGTCGCCGCGTCCGCTGCCGCGATGACCCGCCCGTACAGTCGGTCGTCGACGTCGGGGGCATCCTTCGGAACGTACTCCGAGACGCCGGCGGCGACGGCGTCACTCGCGACCGTTCCGTCGTCGGCGACCACTACGACCGGCAACGCCGGTATCGAAGCCCGGAGACGCTCCAGCAGGGCGACCGCATCGACGCCCCCACCGTCGATCAACACCACGCAGTCGGCGTCGTCGAGACGCGACAACGCGTCGCTGCCCTCCGACACGGCGGTGAGTGCCAGTGTCGTTCGACGGTCGAGGGCGGCAAGCAGTTCGTCACCGTCCGAGACCGCGAGGACACGCACGCTCTGAGGTCCAGTCACGAGTGTCTCTCCGGCCGGAATAGGGTCGCTGGCAGTATAAACCCGGACGTCGGCCCGGTGCGAGCGTGCTCGCTCGTCGGGCGTCGGGCCCCCTCCACACCCGACAGACCGCCGTCGCTCGGGGCGGTATCACGCCGGTTCGTCGCGGTGGCGCACGAACGCGGGGTCACGGTACCCGTCTGCACGGTCGGGAGCGACGCACCCGAAAGCACTTGTGTCGCTCCGCGCGCGACCACGCATGGCCCTCCTCCAGTCTGTCGTCCCCGAAGTCGGCGGATGGGTGACGTTCGGGCTCGTACTGCTCGTCCCGGGGGTCGCCGCTACGGCCCTCTGTGCACCGTTCCTGGCCGCGAAGCGGGTTCGGTCGCTGTTCGCGGCGCTCCCCCCCGAAGGTTCGCCGGTCACGACGTACGCGCTGGTCGGCGTCGGCCTGTCGCTCCCGTACGTCGGCGGCGTCCTGTGGGTGCTCGCGTCCGTGGATTCGGCGGGCGGTGCGTGGGGGAACGCGCTCCTGACCCTGGCGCTCCTGCTGGGGGTGCTGTACACGGTCGGCTGTCCGGTCGTCGGCGTCCTCGCGCTCCCCCGGGTCGGCGTCGACTGGGACCCGACCGGCTACGGCTGGTCGACGTGGGTCCTGCTCGGCGCCGCCGGCGGCTGGTACGCGACGCTGTTCGCCGTCCCGCTGGTCGTACTGGGAATCGTCCTCGCGCTCCCCGGCGGCTACTGACCCGGTGGCCGGACCGGCACGCACCGCCACAAACGGTAACTACCGGCCCGTCGAACCCCTGCCCGTAATGAGAGCATCAACTGCCGTCCTCGCGTTCGGTGCCGTCCTGTTCGTCCTCCCGATTCCCGGTACGTTCATCGCCGGCGCACTGGTCCTCCTCGCGGGCGGCCTCGCGCGCGTCCTCGGGTCGTAACGCGCGGAGTCGATGCCGTCACAGAGGGGTCGGCCGTGGTGTCGCCCCCCGGTGTCCTCGACCCCACGACACGAGTCACGGGAGCGACGTCGTCGGGAACTGCCGATTCGGTCGAACGAGCGGCGCAGGGGTCAGAAACCCCCACCGGTCCCGTCGAGAACCGGCCGTTTCTGACATTCGACCAGCCGAGCGGACGAATCGGTTACGTCGTCCAGCAAAATACCCCCAAGGTACCACGACTCTCGCAAGTCTTATTGGTGGGTGGGCGTTTCGTTTAGTCGCAATGGCAAACGGCAAGGTTGATTTCTTCAACGACACTGGCGGCTACGGTTTCATCTCGACGGAGGATGCGGACGACGACGTGTTCTTCCACATGGAAGACATCGGCGGCGCGGACCTCGAGGAGGGCCAGGAAGTGGAATTCGATATCGAACAGGCCCCCAAGGGCCCCCGCGCGAAGAACCTTACCCGCCTGTAACACGGCGAGTACGCACCGCACCGGGCGGTGATACACGCGGTTCTGCATTTCTCTTGGACGACACGCACCACGAGCGACGGCGCCGCAGTCGTCGCACCCCATGAGGCGAAGGCTCATACTGGCGACGAGCGATACGGAGCCATGGACACGACCGGCCTCGACCACCTGGTCCTCACCGTCGAGGACATCGACGCGACGTGTGACTTCTACGAGGACGTGCTCGACGCGGAGGTGGTGACGTTCGGTGAGGGCCGGACGGCCCTCCAGTTCGGCGACCAGAAGGTGAACCTCCACCCCGCCGGCGACGAGTACGACCCGCGGGCCGACCGGCCGACGCCCGGGTCGGGTGACTTCTGCCTGCTGACCGAGACGCCCATCGAGACGGTCGAGACGGAACTCCGGGAGGCCGGCGTCGACGTCGTCGAGGGCCCGGTCCCGAAGACCGGCGCGGTCGGATCGCTCGCGTCCGTCTACCTCCGCGACCCCGACGGCAACCTCGTCGAGGTCGCCGAGTACCAGGAGTGAGCGCGGGCGGCGACCGACTCGAACCGGCGACGATAGCTGTAGCCGTGCGGTTTATCCTGAACGCCAGCCAATCGCACGCCAAGCCAGCGCGGCCCGCCGAACACGATGACCGACCCAGCACATCCCGACGACGGCGACGACGAGTGGACGGACGCGACTGACGCCGAGCGCGGCGCGTGGACGCGGGGCTTTCGCCTCGACGTCGGCGTGCGGAGCGTGACCGACCTCCTCGAGAACCTCGCGGACCTCGCCGACGCGGGGCGGGCGCACGACGGCGTCGAGGGGCACGTCGACCGCGGCGTGAGCCGTCGCCCCTCCGCCCCCGACCCCTCGGACACCTCGACGTCGGGTACGCCGGAGTACCCCGTTCACGTCGAGCGAGGCGACCGCGAGGTGGTGGTCGTCGCGGACCTCTCGGGCGTCGCCGAGGAGGACGTGGTCGTCGGCCGCGACCGGAACGACGACCTCGTCGTCGCGGCGCACGACCGGGTCGTCGGGCGCGTGTCGTTGCCGTGGCCCGCGGGCGTCCCCGCGACGCGACGCAACAACGGCGTCCTCGAGGTGCGCGTGCGACCGGCAGAACGGTAGAGAGCGGTCGTTACAGCAGCGAGCGCAGTATCCGAAGCGGGAGCGTGACGATGGCGATGACGAGGTCGATGGCGCGGCGCAGCAGTGACCGGAGTGCTCGGAGCATCGTCGGAGGCGGACACGCCCCCGCAAGATGGCGATTCGGCTTGCGTGCGACGGGCGTCGTCCGGACCGTGTCACAGTGAGCCGCGGAAGTATTATATTCATCCGTCGGCTTCGATTACAAGCAATGGCGAAAGGTACGGTTGACTTCTTCAACGACACGGGCGGCTACGGCTTCATCACGACTGAGGACTCGGACGAGGACGTGTTCTTCCACATGGAAGACGTCGGCGGTCCCGACCTCGAGGAGGGTCAGGAAGTGGAGTTCGACATCGAACAGGCGGACAAGGGCCCGCGGGCGACGAACCTGCAGCGGCTCTAGGTCCGGACGGACGCATCGACATCAGAGCACGATTTTCTGGAACCCGACTCGCGAGCGCGAGCAGCGGTCAAGAAATTATCTAATTCGAGAATGAGTCTGACGAAGATTAATGTCCAGACGCACAAACTCATTCTTCGATGTATGTCCCAGTTCCCGATACCGGTCGGGAGTCGCTGACCGCCCGGTACCACCCGTCGTATCGGGCGACCGCCCGGCGACTCCCCGGCGCTGTCGTCGCGGTCCTCAGAACGGCCGCGGTGGCGCGCTCGCCGCTCCACTACGAGCGCGGCGATATGCGCAGACAGTACGACTGGCCGCGGGCCGTCCTCACGGCGGGGCTGACCGGCCTCGCGCTCGCGGTTGCGGGCCGCCTCGCGCTCACGGGCGTCCTGATGACGCTGTTCGCACCGCGCGCGGCCGACCTGGCGCTGCTCAACGCGGTGCTGACGCTGGCGACGGGTGGTGGCGCGGCGCTGTTCGCCGTCGCACGCCTCGTCGCCGCCCCCCGACCCGCGACACAGACGAGCCTCGACCGGACGTTCGTGGGGCGCCGACGGCGCGCGCTGCGCGTCGCGGGGTCGACGGCCGCGAGGGCCGTCGGCTACGCCGCGTCCGCCGCGCGGCTCACTCGCTCAGTCGCTCCATCTCCGACTCGCGCAGGTCGAGCGACGCGGCCGCGACGTTCTGTTCCAGGTGGTCGACGCTCGACGTTCCCGGGATGGGGAGCGTGACCGGCGAGTGCTGGAGGAGCCACGCGAGCGCGACCTGTCGCTTCGAGGCGTCGTGGTCCGCCGCCACCTCCTCCAGGACCGCCTCCTTCTCGCCGAGGTCGCCGGCGCCGAGCGGGAACCACGGGATGAAACCGATGTCCTCCTCCTCGCAGCGTTCGAGGACCGCCTCCGACTCGCGGTTGCCGACGTTGTACTCGTTCTGGACGGTGGCGACGTCGACCACGTCGAGCGCCGTCTCCAGTTGCTCCTCGCTGACGTTGCTCACGCCGACGTGTCGGACGAGGCCGTCGTCCTTCAGCTCCGCGAACGTCTCGACGGCCGTCTCGAAGTCCGTGTCGGGGTCCGGCCGGTGGAGCTGGTAGAGGTCGATGGTGTCGACGCCCAGCCGGTCGCGGCTGCAGAGGACCTGGTTGCGGACGTAGTCCGGGTTGGCGTGCGGGAGCCAGTCGCCGTCGCGGTTGCGCAACAGCCCCGCCTTGGTCGCGACGACGACGTCGTCGCTCCCGTCGAACACCTCGCCGATGAGCCGTTCGCTGACGCCCGGGCCGTAGGAGTCGGCCGTGTCGACGAAGTCGACGCCCACCTCCGGAAGCCGTCGGAGGACGTCCTTCGCCGCCTCCTCGTCGTCCGGCCGGCCGATGACGTTCTCGCCCGTCAGCCGCATCGCGCCGAAGCCGAGTCGGTGGACGGTCAACTCCCCGCCGATGTCGAACGTGTCGCTCTGGTTCGTTACGGTCATCGTCTCGACCCTCGCGCGACGACGGGTTAGGCCTTCGTGGCGCGGCAAGCGCGTCGCCGTTCGGAGGTGACGTCACACACCGAATTCGGAGGGTCTGGGCGTCGAGACCCTCGTCGACGCCGACGTTCGGGGACAGGTTCTTGTCCCCGAATTGCGCTACTAGGTACCATGACAGAACTCGTCACACTCGCGCTCGTCGCCATCACGCTGGTCGTCCTGACGGCGCTGTTCGTCGTGGCGACGTACCTCGTCCCCCGGACGCTCCACTACGGGGAGTCGCCGGACGGTGCCGAGGGACACGGGGACTCCGAGCAGGAGGCGCACGACGCCGACACCCCGGGGGCGGGCCGCCGGGCGGTCTGAGTTCGAGCCTCAGCCCGCGCCGCCGGCCAACCTGCGCGCCGCCGGGAGCGCGCGGAGCCTGAGCATCGCGAGCGTGCCGACGGCCGGTCCGACCGCGAGGGGGGCGAACGCCCACTGCCAGCCGACGCGCGCGGCCACCAGCGGCGTCGCCTGGATGGTGACCACGGTGAGCAGGAAGCCGACCGCCGTCTGGAGCGTCAGCGCCGTCCCGACGTAGCGCTCGTCGGCGAGTTCCGTCACGCACGCGGAGAACTGCGCGGAGTCGGCGACGACGACGAACCCCCAGACGAGGAGGAAGGGGAGGACGACCCACAGCGAGGCGCCGAAGACGAGTCCGGCGAGCAGGCTCGCGCTCCCGCTCGCGACCATGCTCACCGCGGTGAGCGTCGTCCGCCCCCAGCGGTCGGCGGCGGTGCCGAAGGCGACGGCGCCGAGGCTCCCGGCCGCGATGGTGAGGAAGGCGAGCGCGCTCGCGAGCGCCGGGGCCGCCTCGCCGCGCGCCGTGAAGCTCGCGGCGAGGTACGTCGGCACCCACGTCCAGACGGCGTACAGCTCCCACATGTGTCCGAAGTAGCCGAGGTTGGCGAGCGACACCGGCCGGTCGCGGACGATGCGCCCCACCATCCCGGGGTCGAAGGGTGCCGCCGGCGACTGGTACGGACCCTCCTCCACCAGGAGAACGAGCGCCGCACCCACGACGGCGAGGCCGGCGGCCACCAGCAGGACCAGTCCCGGTCGGTCGACGCCGCCGACCGCTCTGACGAGGTGCGGGAGCGCCGACCCGACGGTGAGCGCGCCGATGAGCGTCCCGATGGCGAGGCCGCGCCCGGCGCGGAACCAGCCCGCGACGAGTTTCATCCCCGGCGGGTACACCCCCGCGAGCGCGACGCCGGTGAGGAAGCGCAGGGCGATGGCCGGCGAGGCGCTCCCGACAAGCGTCAGGAGGACGGTGGCGCCGGCGCCGACGAGCGCGCTCGCCGCGAACAGCAGGCGCGTCGGGACGACGTCGGAGAGGGTGAGCGCCGCCGAGGCGAGCGCACCCGTCACGAAGCCGAGCTGGACGGCGATGGTGAGCCACGCGACCTGTCGGGGCGCGAGCCCCCACCGGCCGGCGAGTTCGGGGGCGACGGCCGTCGCGCTGAACCACAGCGCCATCACGAACAGTTCGGCCGTCGCCAGCAGCGCCAGCGCCCGCCACTTCCCGCCGTCGTCGACCCCGGAGCCGCGGCTCATACCCCCGTCTCACCCGCGAGGGACATAGCTCGGTCGCCCGGGTTACTCCCAGAGGACCTCGGTGCCCCCCTCGTGGCCGTGGACCGACTGGACCGCCTGCATGTCGTCGTAGACGCTGATGCTCGCCACGTCGGTCACCCACGCGACGACGCACTTCCCGTTCGGCGGCGGGAACTGGACGCCGTAGGCGACGACGCCCGTCCCAGAGACGCCCGAGGCGTCCTCGTGGCGGTAGAGCGCGAACTTGCGGAACCGGGGGTTCTGCGAGAACGGGTCAGGCACGGCGCCCTCCCTGCGTGGCGTTCCGGGGCGAGGCGACCGCGTGGGGACGAGGTACCGGTTGGATACGAGGTGTGCGACTCACGGCGGACTCTACGCGGAGGGTACACGGAGAGAGGATTGTCGCTTTCGGTCCGCACCCCGAACTCAGGCGTCGGGGGCCGCGGGCGGGAGCGCCCGGCGGTCCCGCGGCGGGACGAGGAAGTTCCCCCGGTGGTCCGTGAAGATGTACTCGAGGATGCCGTTGTTGACGCGCTGGCGGATGGCGGGCGTCACCTGCGTGAGGTCCGCGCCGTTCATCGCCTCGCGGACCGCCTCGAACTGCGAGATGCCGCGCTGGAGCGACGGGAAGTGGAGGCTCGCGGCGTCGTCGTCGGTCGACTCGAAGTGCCGGCGGAGCAACAGGGCGTCCCCGCCGGCGTCGCGGTTGGCGCGGGCGGCCTTCTGGGCGTGGCCGACCCGGCCGAACTCCAGGGCGTCGTCCTCGATACGGTCGATTATCTCCCGGGTGACCCCGGAGAAGTCCCCGAGTTCGGTGCCGACGCTCCCCTCCGGGACGAGGTCCTCGGTGACGTGCGTGGGGCTGAACATCTCCATGACGCGCTGGTCGTGGTCCTGCTCGCCGTACCAGTCGTCGAGGCGCTGGCGGATGTTCGAGACGTGTAGCGTGGTGCCGTCGGCGAACGGCCCCTCGGGGATGGTGACGGCGTCCTCGCTCGCCTGGTTGCGCTTCAGGCCCGCTTTGAACCCCATGAACAGCGGCGACTCCTCGGGGATGGGGTTGCCCTCGGGGATGCCCGAGAGCTGCGTCTCGGCGGCCGCCTCGCGGGGCATCCCGTCGCCGACGAACCCCGTCCGACGGTCGTCGAGAGTGAACACGTCCGTCAGGGCCGCCTCCACCGTCTCACCGTTGGCCTCATCCACCTCCCCCTTCAGCGCCTCCTCGGCCTCGAGGAGCACGTCCGGGCGGTCGCTGGCGAGGTGGAGGAGCGCGTCCTGCTCGTCGAGGGCCGGGTCCTCGAACGTCGAGAGCGCCCGCGGACGAGGGAGGTCGACGCTCTCGGGGAGGGGGTCGTCGAAGCGCTCGAAGTACGCCGGCGAGTAGGCGACGAGCGAGAGCAGGCCCTCGTTGCTCCGCTCGTAGGCGCGGTCGAGCGTGGCGAGCGCCGCCGCCACCGTCTCGCGTTCGCCCGCGTCCGGCGGTCCGTCGCCGTCGAGGGTGAGGTACCAGAGCGTCTGGTGACGGGGGAGGACGGTGTTGCCGGCGTCGTCGGTCGGCAGGCGGTCGTTCCAGGCGAACTGGCGGGCGGGGAGGGAGTCGGGGTCCGCGCCAGTCGGGACCGGTTCGGGGTCGTCCTCGAACCGGTCCAGACACGCGCTCAGGGCGCTCACCCCGCCGAGCGCGACGGCCGCCTTCAGGAACTCGCGGCGGTCGAGCGACGGGTCCGGTCTCACTGGAGCGTCACCTCCACCTCGGGGAGGTCGAAGAACGCCGTCTCGTAGCCCTCGTGGCGCGCCGTCTGGGGCGGCACCGTCTGCGAGAGCGTGAGCGTGTCGCCCGACGCGACGTCGGAGACGACCGCCCCGTAGTGGTAGTCGAGCGCCGGGTGGAGCGCGTCGGCGAGGTCGCCCTCGAACACCCGCTCCCCGTCGCGCGTCAGTCGGGCCGCGAGGCCCATCGCCGGGAGGACGAACCGGTTGTGCCGGGTGCGCGCCGAGACGGCGAGGTACGCCCCCTCCTCGTCGATGCCCGCGGGCGGCGCGTCGAGCGTCGTGACGACGAAGCGGACGTCGCCGGCCGACGCGCTCCCGCGGACCGTCCCCGGGAGCGCGTCGGGGGAGGGGGCGGCGGAGGAGGGCTGTCTCGGCATCGACATCGGTTCGATCGTCCGTCGGGCACCCGCGTCGTCGAAGTTCTCGTAGGGGAGGTTGTCGCGCCGCGACTGCGAGTAACTGAACTCGACGTCGACGGTCGTCGCCTCGGCGAAGCGCTCGCGGAACGCCCCCGTTCGGCGCACGTCGAGGCCGCCGACCTGCACGCGGGCGACGTAGTCGCCGTCGCCGTCGAGCGAGAAGTTGTCGCCGTAGTGGATACCCATCGGCTGGGAGAGCATCGGGTAGAGCACCTCGGGGCCGACGACGGTCGACCCGCCCTGGCGCACCTCCAGCGAGACGTCGGCGCGGGGGAGGACGACCCCGGAGTCGGGGTCCCAGAGCGTCACCATCAGGTGGGCGTCGCCGTCGAGCGGCGTCTTCTCGACCTCGGTCCCGTTGACGTTCCAGAACCGGTGGGGGTAGCTGTAGCTGAGCATCGCCTTCAGCGACCCCGCGTCGCCCATACCGAGCATCCCCATGTCCTCGCGGTGGGTCGGGAGGTAGACGGCGTCCGGGCGGTCGTCGAGGACCGGAGGGACGCGCTGGCCGCCAGTGATGATATCGAGTGAAGTACACCCTGCGAGACCGGCGGCGAGCGAGACGCCACCGGTCGCACGCAGGAACGTCCGACGGTCCATACGAGGACTAGTCGATTCGAGGGCAAGGGGCTTCTGGTGCGATAGTCGAAGCGGTCAGCGGACGCGTCGAGACAGCGCGAGCACACCGGTCACGGCGAGTGCGAGGAGGGCGACGAAGACGCCGAACCCCGGGCCGAGACCCACCGTATCGTCACTGGCACCGTCACCGTCGTCGGCGTCGGTCCCGGGCGCGCTCGTACGTTCGCCCTCGTCCGGCGTCTCGGTCGGCGTGTTCAGGTCGGGGTCGCCGAGCGACTCGGGGCCGCTCGTCTCGCCGACGGCGACGCTGAACGCCGACCCGACGCGCTCGTCGCCGACGCGAACCGGTCGGTCGCCGTCACCGTCGGTCCCGTCACCGTCGTCGACGTGGACGGTGGCGACCAGGTCGGCCGTCCCGCGGTCGACGGTGAGGTTCGCCGGCGAGAGGTCGAGCGGGACGTCCTCGTGGACGCCGGCGTCGAGCGCCCGGGTGGCGACGACCGTTCCGTTCGCCGCGCTCGCGTTCTCGCTCCCGTTCTCGGTCGCCCCCGTCGCGTCCCGGACGACGAGGTGACCGTCCCGGGGGAGTTCGACTCGTTCGACGGAGACCGACCCGCGGTCGGCGCGCTGGAGCGAGAACCCCTCGGCGACCACGTTCGCGCCGCTGTCGGCGTCGGTCGCACGCGCCGCGAAGCGCTCGCCCGCGACGCTCCCGAAGTAGGTGAGCGCCCGGTCGTCGTCGGGGGAGAACTCGCCGTCGCCGTCGTCGCGGTGGAGGACCGCCCAGAGCGTCCGGTTCGCGTCGAGCGTTCCCTCGTCGAGCGGCACCTCGACGGCGGTGTGCATCCCCGGTGAGACGCGGGTCGAGCCGAGCGGTTCGCCGGGCGCGCCGTCGTCGTCCGCGCGAATCACGACGTGGGCGTCGACGCTGACGAAGGCGTTCTCGACGACGACCCGGTCGTCCGCGACCACCTGCGTGTCGACGGTGAGGTGGTTCGCGTGTGCGCTCGCGGGCGCGGGCACCACCGCGCAGACGGCGAGGAGGGCGAGCGCGACGGCGAGCGCACGGGCCATGGCGGCGGCTACGGCACCCACCGGAAAGAGGCTATCGCGAGGCGAGCGTCGTCTCCACCTCGGGGAGGTCGAAGAACGCCGTCTCGTAGCCCTCGTGGCGCGCCGTCTGGGGCGGCGTCGTCGCCGTCACCCGGAGGTCGTCGACCGCCGCGGCGTCGGGGACGACCGCCCCGTAGTGGTAGCCGAGCGTCGGGTCGAAGGTACGGTCGAGCGCCCCCTCGAACACCGGTTCTCCCTCCCGGGTCAGGGTCCCCGAGAGTCCCATCGCCGGGAGGAGGAAGCCGTTGTAGCGCGTTCGCGGCGAGACCGCGAGGTACGCGCCCGTCCCCTCGATACCCGTCGGCGGGTCGGGGAGGACCGTCGCCGCGACGGCCCAGTCGCCGCGCTCGGTCTCCCCCGCGAGGTCGCCGGGGAGGTCCGAGACGGGGGGCGCGAGCGACTGCGGGTAACCGGTATCCATCGGCGCGAGCGCCCCGGGGTCGCCCCCCTGTTCGATGGGGCGGGTGGCGACCGCCTCGCGCGTCTCGTCGGTGAACGCGAGCGAGAGGCGGGCACTCGCGCTCGCGCCGAACCGGTCGCGGAACGACCCCGTGCGGCGAATCGAGAGCCCGCCGACGCGCACCCGGGCGTCGTAGGTGCCGTCATCGGGGAGGACGACGTTCGCGCCGTAGTGAAATCCCATCGGCTGGGAGAGCATCGGGTAGAGCACCTCCTCGGTGACGACGCCGCCCTCGCGTGTGAGCTGGACGGAGACGCCGCTCTCGGGGAGGACGCGCTCCGACTCGGGGTCCCAGACGACCGCCATCAGGTGCAGCGAGTCCGCGTCCGTCCGCGGGACCAGTTCGACCTCGCGCCCGGTGACGGTCCAGAAGTCGTGCGGGACGGTGAACGCGAGGGCGACGCGGTAGTCGCCGGCGGTCGACTCGCCCTGCATGGACATCGACTCCTGGAAGGACTGGATGTAGATGCCCTCGGGGCGGTCGTCTCCGCGCGTCGCGTTCGAGCCGTCCGGCCGCCCCCGCTCACCCTCGCCCTCAGCGTCGCCCTCGCTCTCGTCCCGCGTGAGCGTGGAGAGACAGCCGGCGAGGGCGCTCGACAGGGCCAGCCCGGCGAGCGAGAGGGCGCGCCGTCGTCGCATGCGTAGAGGTTCGCGCTCGGAGGGATGAGCGTTCTGGTGACCTCAGTCGTCGGCCGGCGAGAGCGCGCCGGGCGGGCCGCCCCCGAGGCGGTCGCGGTCGTGGGGTGCGGTGAAGTCGTGGTCCGGACCGACGGCGACGATGCGCTTCGGGTTGACGTCGGTGTGCGTCGTGTAGTAGTGCTCCGTGATGTGGTCCATGTCCACCGTCTCGGCGACGCCGGGGAGCTGATAGAGCTCCTTCAGGTAGTTCCAGAGGTTCGGGGACTCCGCTATCTTCCGGACGTTGCACTTGAAGTGGGTGTGGTAGACGTCGTCGAAGCGAATCAGCGTCGTGAACATGGCGACGTCGGCTTCGGTGAGGCGGTCACCGGCGAGGTAGCGCTGGTCCCCGAGAAGCGCGTCCCAGCGGTCGAGCGCGTCGAACAGCTCCCCAACCGCACGCTCGTAGGCCGTCTGCGAGTCGGCGAAGCCGGCGCGGTAGACGCCGTTGTTGATGGGGTCGTAGATCTCCTCGATGACCCGGTCGACCTCGTCGCGGTCCCCCTCGGGGTAGAGGTCCACGTCGCGGGTGGCGAGGCCGTCGAACGCCACGTCCAGCATCCGCATGACCTCCTCGGACTCGTTGTTCACGATGGTCCCCTTCTCTGTGTCCCAGAGGACGGGCACCGTCACCCGGCCGGTGTAGTCCGGGTCGGCGGCGACGTACGCCTCCCGGAGGTAGTCGAAGCCGTTGACGGTATCGGGGGTACAGCCCGCCTTCTCGGGCGTGAACTGCCAGCCGTCCTCGTCGCGGTAGGGGTCGACGACGTCCACACTCACGACGTCCTCCAGCCCCTTCAGCGCGCGCGTGACGAGCGTCCGGTGGGCCCACGGGCAGGCCAGCGAGACGTAGAGGTGGTAGCGACCGGCCTCGACGGGGAACGCCGCATCCGGGTCCGGGTCCTCGCCCTCGCGGACGCCCTCGCCGCCGACCCAGTTCCGGAAGGTCGTCTCCTGGCGGTCGAACTCGCCGTCCTCGTTCGTGGCCTCGTACTCCGCGACCCACTCGCCGTCGACGAACTGGTGCATACCACACCTGGGAGCCGACACCTCAAATAGGCGCGGAGGGTGTGTGGTACCCGGACAGAGCCGAGAGCGCGGTGTCGACGCTCCCGCGAACGGGTGGCGAACAGGCGACGCCGCGAACGGGTTCGCGTGGCGTGACGTCGTCCCGCGAGTGAGCGCTGCAGGCGCGAGCGAGTGGACGCGCCGAACGACCGCAGGGAGTGAGGGGCGGTTTTCGTCCAGGTGTTGCCAGGAAGCGAGCGTCGCGAGCGACCGCGGCAAAGGGTGGGCGTGCAGGCGACGCCACGGCGGACTCACGGGGCGTGGCGTCGCACACCCGCGAGCGCCCCGCGACGGGAGTCAGCGCACGGGGGGTCTGGCCGCGTTCTCGTATATGAACGTCCGGACGGTGGGTTCGGGTCGTCTCCCGGTACCGACGCGACACCGGCGAGACATTGGTGTGTCACGCTCCGTCGACGAACATAATCAGGCGACGACAGCCTGACGTGAAGGGCGCGATGGCCGCCGACACAGGCGAGAACAGGTCGCGGCCGCACCGCGAGCGACCGGAGGGAGCGAGCGGGCCGAGGAACCCCCGAAGGGGGTGACGACGGCTTTCCGTCCAGGTTTTGCCAGCGAGCCGGGTGCTGACCGCCGAGCGAAGCGAGGCGTGTCAGCACCTCACGAGCGCAGCAAAACGTGGGCGGAAAGTGGGTTCGAAGGCTTTAACCCCGAACTGCACCTCGACACACGTAATATGACCGATAAACCCGCCTCGATGTACCGGGACATCGACAAGCCCCCGTACACCCGACGGGAGTACATCACGGGGATTCCCGGGTCCCAGATCGCTCAGCACAAGATGGGCGACATCGACGCCGACCCCGACGACTACCCCGTCCAGATAAGTCTCGTCGTCGACGAGGCCGTCCAGATTCGCCACGGTTCGCTCGAGGCCTCCCGCCTGTCGGCGAACCGCCACCTCATCAAGGAACTCGGCGAGAAGAACTACAAGATGATCCTCCGCAAGTTCCCCCACCAGGTCCTGCGCGAGAACAAGCAGGCGACCGGTGCGGGTGCGGACCGCGTCTCCGACGGGATGCGCCAGTCCTTCGGGAAGATCGTCGGCACCGCCGCCCGCATGGGCAAGGGCGAGCGCGTGTTCACCATCTGGTGTCACCCCGACCAGGCGCCCGCCGCCAAGGACGCCCTCCGGCGCGCGTACAACAAGGTCTCGCCGCCGTGTCGCATCGTCGTCGAACGCGGCGAGGACCTGCTCGTCTCGTAAGCACCCACCGCGCGAGGCGGGGGTCTCTACGCTTTTACGCCCCGCACCCCTCCCGTAGCCCATGCTCCGCCTCGCGGTCACCACCCGCGCCGAGACCTACGAGCGCATCGAGGCCCCGCTTCGCGAGCGCGATATCGCCGTCGGCCACGTCGACCCGACCGAGCGGTCGTTCGCGCTCTCCTCGCCGCCGTTCGAGGGGTACGACGTCGGCTTCGTCTACCCCGGCCGCCTCCCCGAGGGGGGTGTCGCCGACGCCCTCCTCGGCGTCCCGTGGGTGAACGACCGCGAGGCGATACTGCGTTCGCGCCACAAGGCGGAGGCGCTCGCCCGCCTCGCCCGGGCGGGCGTCGCCGTCCCCGAGACGGTGGTGGTCTCCAGCCCCGCCGACGAGGACGACCTGCGGGCGGCGTTCGAACGGTTCGACCCACCGGTGGTCGTCAAACCCAACTCCACCACGCGCGGGACGGGCATCGCGAAGGTCCACGACCTCGACTCGCTGCTCGGCGTGACCGACTACCTCTCGCTCATCCACGACTTCCCGGCGACGGGCGACCGCTCGTACCTCCTCCAGGAGTACCTCCCCGACGCGCGCGACTACCGGGCGATGGTCGTCGACGGCGCGTACGCCGGCGCCGTCGAGCGTCGCCTCCCCGAGGGGGAGGAACGGTGGAAGCACAACGTCCACCGGGGGGCGGTCGCCACCGGCGTTCGCCTCCCGGCCGACCTCCGGGCGCTCGCGGAGGAGGCCGCCGCGGCGCTCGGCGTCGCCTACCTCGGCGTCGACCTGCTCGTGACCGACGACCGGGCGGTGGTCAACGAGACGAACGCCCGGCCGACCGTCGACGAGGCGACGAAGTACGAACCCGGCTTCTACGACGCGCTCGCGGACCTGATTCGGGCGACGGCCGAGCGTTAGCTCTCGAAGCCGGCCACCAGCAGGAGGAGACCGCCGAACAGGCCCGAGCAGAGCGACAGGTACCAGCCGACCGGTCCGCCGACGACCACGACGCCGCCGACGCCGACGGCGAGCAGGACCACGCCGAGGAGGGCGGCGGTGACGGTGACCGCGCGGTTCGACCCCCGCCCCCGGCCGTCGTCCGTGACACGGACGTCGACGGCGCGGTCGAAGACGGCCGTCGACGCCTCGCGCTTCCGCGTCGGGACGAGCACCCACTGCGGGCGCGAGAGCGCCCCGGGCGTCCGCTCGTGACGGAGGACGAACAGCGAGAGCGGCCCGAGGGGAACCGTCCGGTAGGACCGGAGGCCGGCGAGCGACCCCTCGTTCGTCGCGTCGTTCCCGGCCGTCGCTGTCAGCGCCTCGCCGTCGATGCGGCCGTGGGTGGTGCCGAGGAGGTAGCAGCCGCCCGCGAGGACGCCCCCGACCACGAGTGCGAGTGGACCGGACGGACCGACGAGGAGGAAGGCTGCGGCGAACGCGACCACCCCACAGGTGGCGAGGGCAACGTACGTCCGACCGGGCAGCGGTGGGGTGCGACGCTCCTCGGTGAGGGTATCGACCACGCCGGCGCGCTGTGTCGGGTCGAGAAAGGGGAGGAGGTAGAGCAGCGAGAACGGCCCGCCGACGAAGACGAGGACGAGCAGGACGAGGGCGAACCGGAGCGACCCGCCGAGGGTGGACGTCGCGGCGACGGCGGAGAGGGCGACCGCGAGCGCGACGACGCCGTACAGCGAGGCGAACGTCCCGCCGACGAGGGCGACGGCGAGCAGCCGACAGCACCGGAGCCACGGGACGGTTCGCGCGTCGTAGCGCCACTCGACGGTGGTGTCGGAGGGTGAGGGGGAAGGCGAGGGGACCGCCATGTACTATCGCCCGCCGCGTGTATCGAAAAGTCTACAGGTCGGTCAGCGCCACCACTCGCCGCGCTGTTCGCTCGCGGTGGCGTCCCGGCGGAGGGGGTCGGGGTACTCGTCCTCGGTCTCGAAGCCGAAGCCGGTGCCGAGCCAGCGGGCGACGTGCCAGGCGACGGCGTCCGTCTCGATACCGGTGAGCGTGATGTCGAGGGCGGTGTAGGTCTCCATGGCGCCGTCGCCGTCCGGGTCGGGCCCTTCGAGCGTCCCACAGGAGGCCGGCCCCTCGTGGCACGTCGACTCGTCCGTGAAGCGGACGGTGACGTCGGCGCTCGCGTTCGACGCGACCACCTCGAACGAGACGTTCTCGGGGACGGTGCCGTCGGCGCCGCGCTCGTAGTAGGCGAGTGCGGCGCCGACCTGTTCGGCGACGGCCTCGCGCTCGTCGGTGGGGACGGCCGCGTCGTCGATAGCGACCCGGAGCGTCTCGTTCGCCCACGGGAGGGCGCGGTCGGTGGCGTTCGGTTGCGGAGGGGTGACCAGCGAGGACTCCGCGGCCATCACGTCGCGGGGGTCGTCGCCGTGGGCCAGACCGAGCGTGTGACCCAGTTCGTGGGTGAGCACCTGAACCGTCGAGTCGTCGGAGAAGCCCGTCCGGACCTCGACCTCGACGGGTCGGTCGACCGGTCCACGGGTGATGTAGGGCGCACACCCCGCGGCGTGGTCCTCCGTCCCGCAGGTCCCGATGTCGTCGACGACGGTGACGACGATATCCGGGTCGGCGGCGTCCGGGTCGAGACGGTAGGTGACGCCGTAGCCCGCGTAACGCTCCGCGTTCGCCTCCCAGTAGGCGAGCGCCTCGGCGACCAGCGGTTCGAAGTCGCGGTCCGCCCCCGTCTCGTCGACGAGCGCGACGGTGAGCGTCTCCGTCCCCCACGGGTTGTCGGAGACGATACCGCGCGACTCGTCGGTCGACGGGACCGTCGGCACCTGCGACGTACAGCCGGCGAGGAGGACGAGCGCGCAGAGTGCGAGGGAGAGGGGGAGGGGGAGGGGGAACCACGAATCGGGACCGTCGGTCATTTCGATTCGACAGTGACGCTCCAGAAAGATAGCTGTGACTCTCTCGAACTCTGACGAGTAGTGGCTGCGGGCCGTAAGCCCCCTTCTGTTCTATCCGGCATTCGGCTGAGCGCTCGCGGCTGTCGCCGGGCTACCTTGATGCCGCGAGCTTGCACCGGCGAGGATTCGCCGTTCCATCCGTTCTCCTCCATCGGCGCTCGCGGGCAGGGCCCGCTCGCGCGTACCGCGACCTCTCGGAGAGACGTCGCGCAACCCTCGGTGGGTCAACTCCCCTCCCTCGCGGTCGGGTTCGCGCACCTCATCGGTCCGGAGGAGTGGTCTCGTTTCTGTTCCAGTGCCGACGGTCTCCCGTCCCGGACTTGCGCCCGGTCGCCTGCCCGGCCGGTGGGGGGACTTTCCTCGTGCGTCGCACGGGGGCCGGACACCCGCTGCCACGGTGGCACGTAGACGGGTCGCGGGCCTAAGTCGTTCGGTTACGCCGGAGGGCCGAACCCGACGCGGGCGGCGTCCTCGGCGGTCCGCGCGACGGCCCGGTCGAGGTCGAACTCGCGGACCACCTCGCCGTCGCGCACCAGCGGCGCGAGCAGTTCCTCCGCGTTCTCCGGCGCGGGGTCGGCCGCGCGCCGGACGTCGTGCCCGCCGTCGGCGGTCCGGTAGACCGCCTTCTCGTCGGGGAGTTTGCCGCGCTTGCCCCACGACTGTCCCTCGACGGTGACGATGTCGAGCGCGAAGTCGACGGGGTCGGCGTTGCTGACGTGGCCGCCGACGCCGAAGCCGTCGGCGACGTCCCGCAGGTCGCGGAGTTCGGCGGGGCCGAGGCCCCCCGAGAGGAAGATCTCGACGTCCTCGAAGCCCGCGCCGTCGAGACGCCAGCGCACCTCCCGGACGATGTGGCGGAAGTCGCCCCGCCGGGAGCCGGTGGTGTCGAGACGGACGCCGTCGAGGTCGATGGCCCGGGCCGCGCGGAGGGCCTCCTCGGTCTCGTCGGAGTAGGTGTCACAGAGGGCGATACGCGGCGTCTCGGGGGGAGCGGCGTCGTCGAACGCCGTCCACGCCGCCTCCTGTTCGCCCGGCCCGAAGCAGATGACGAGCGCGTGGGGCATCGTCCCGCTGGCCTCCCGGCCGAGCAACTCGCCGGCGGCGACGTGCGAGAAGCCGTCGAAGCCCGCGAGCAGCGCCGAGCGCTCGACGACGGCGGCCATCGACGGGTGGACGTGGCGCGCGCCGAACGAGAGGAGCGTCGACTCGGGCGCCGCGAGTCGGGCCTCCAGGGCGGCGGTGGCGATGCCGCTCGCGTGCGAGAGGAAGCCGAGCAGCGACGTCTCGTAGCGTGCGAAGTCGAGGTAGCGCCCCTCGATACGCATCACCGGTCCGCCGTCGAACAGCGTCCCCTCGGGGAGCGCGTCCACGTCCACGGGGAGGCCCGAGAGGAGGTGCGCCGCGTCCTCGACGCCCGCGAGGAGTTCGAACGAGCCGTCGGGGAACTGGTCGGCCGTCACCTCGGCGACGACGGTCGGGTTGCGGTCCGCGGCCTCCAGGGCGGCGACCGTCCGGTCGAAGTAGGCGTCCGTGGCGCGTCCCTCGCTGATGGCCTCGGAGGGGACGATGTCGAACATACGCCCGGTACACCGGGCGCGTCGAAAAAGGTAGGCGATACGCTCGGAAGTCAGGACCGGTGAATCGCGTCGAGGTCGGCGGGGGTCGGCGCGTTGACGACCGTGACCGTCTCCCCCTCGCGGGTCACCCGGAAGGCGTCGGCGTAGGGGTCGTCCGCGGGGAGGACGTAGACGGTCCCCTCGCGGTCGGCTCCCCGCTCCTCGAGGAGCGTGCGGTACGCGTCGAGGAACTCGCGGGCCTCGCTCGCGTCGTCCCACTCGATGCGCCAGACGTAGCCCGCCTCGGCATCGGGGTCCGACGCGTCGGCGTCGGCGTTCACGTAGGGGACGAGGCGGTCGCCGGCCCACCCGTCGGTCGCGGGGTGGTCGTAGTCGAAGCGGTCCCCCCCGTCGAGCGCGCCGTTCGCCCGGAGCATGGCGTAGATCGTGGCCTCCCCGAGCGTCGTCCAGTCGGGGTCCCGGTCGACGCGCTCCCAGCGGTCGGTCGAGCGGTCCGCGACCGCGACGGTCGCGGGGGCGTCGTCGGGGTAGCGCTCGGGGTGGACGACCTGCTCGCTGCTCTCGGGGACGGCGTCGTAGGCGTCGTCCACCGCCGTCCAGCCGCCCTCCTCGCGGAGGGCGTCGACGAACTCCGGCCCCTCGACGTAGGGCGCGACGACCGAGAGGTAGAGGCCGCTCTCGAAGACCGGGTCCTCGTCGATGCTGGGGCGGTCCGGTCGGGGGAGGCAGTCCCACTCCGTCCCACAGCGCGCCTCGTAGGCGGCCTCGACGGCGTTCGCGTCGCCCTCGACGAGGCCGTTCACGCCGAGCGACCCGTCGCGCGTCCGGCGGTCGGGCGGGGCGGTGAAGTGCTGGACCTGCAGGGCGTGGACGAGTTCGTGCGCGAGCGTCCGCGTGTCGAGCATCGGCGTCTCGCTGTCGCTGACGACGACGACGTCGCCGCCGGCGTAGTAGCCCGCCACGGCGGCGCCGAACACCTCCTCGCGGGCCGCCGCGACGGTCGTCTCCTCGTCGACGAGGAACGGCGCCTCCCACGCCTGCTCGCGGAACGCGCCGGCGGCCCGCTCCGCGCCGCGCTCCTCGCGGTAGGTCTCTCGCGAGACGACGCGCACGTCCACGTCGTCGGTGAACTCCAGGCCCCGGATGACCTCGACGCGCGCCATCGTCCGCGCGACGACGGCGTCGCGCTCGCTGGCGTTGAGGCCGTCCTCCGTCGTCACGTCGAGGTCGGCGTCGGCCGCGTACCCGTCCTCGACGCCGAGTTCGCCCTCGTCGGTGACGGGGACCGAACAGCCCGAGAGGACCACCAGCGCGCAGAGCGCGACGGCGAGCACCCGGGGACGGGGTCGAGGCGGCACGCTCACGGTCGGCCGCGGCGCGCGACCAGCGCCGCGAGCGCGACGAGGAGCGCGGAGAGGGCGACCCCGACGCCGAAGCCGGGACCGGTCGCCTCGCTCCCCTCGCCCTCACCCTCCCGCTCCTCCTCGACGCGGGCGACGTCGACCGCGTGGACGCCCGAGAGGTCGTCGGCGGTCGGTGCGTTGACGATGGTGACCCGGTCGCCGTCGACGGCGAGGTGGACCGCGTCGCCGTAGCCGCTCCCGTCCGGCAGGCGGTAGGTGCGCTCGCCGACGCGCTCGGCGTCGTGGTAGTCGAGCACCGACCGGTAGGCCGCAGCGAACTCCTCGGCGTCGCCCGGCGAGTCCCAGGCGGTCTCCCAGACGTAGCCCGTCTCGTTGGTCGCGCGCGAGTCGTCCGTGACGTACGGCTGGAGCGAGTCGCCGTCCCACCCCGCGCTCGCGGGGTGCGAGTAGTTCAGCGGGTCGAAGCCGTCGAGGCGACCGTTCGTGTCGGTGTTGAACGGGTGGGCGTAGGGGATGGCGACCGTCTCGGGGACGCCCGAGGCGGTGGTCGCCTCGTAGCTCGGGTACCAGAGCATCGAGTAGATGCCGGCCTCGCCGAACGCCGCGTGGTCCGTCTCGCCCGCGAGGTCGAGAGGACGCCAGCGGTCGTCGCTGCGGTCCTCGACCTCGACCGCGGTCGGCGCGTCCTCGCCGTACTTCTCGGGGTGGATGACCTGCTCGGTGCTCGCCGGCGGGTCGTCGTAGAGGGCGTTCACCGCCTCCCACCCCCCCTCCTCGCGGACCGACCGGACGAACGGGGGGCCGTCGCTGTAGGGCTGGTAGACGAGGAAGTAGAGGCCGTAGTGGAGGTCGTTCGCGCCGGGTTGCGCCCCGGGCGCGGAGTCGGCGAGGCAGTCCCACTCGCTCCCACAGCGCTCCTCGTAGAGGTAGTCGACGTAGTTGCCGTCGCCCTCGATGAGGCCGTCGAGGGCGTTGTGCGCCTCGCGGGTCGTCTGGTTCTCCCACTCGACGTCGAAGTGCTGGTCCTGCAGGGCGTGGAACAGTTCCTGGGCGAGCGTCACCTCGTTGACCCGGGGGGCGGTCTCGTTCTCGGAGACGACGACGACGCGCTCGCTCCGCGGGTCGTAGTAGCCGCCGACGGTCGCCCCCCGGTTGGCGCGCTGGACCGCGACGGCGTCCGCCGACTCCTCGACCATGAACAGCGCCTCGAACTTCACGTTCTGGTGGAGGCGGTCGCGTTCGTCGGCCACCTCGACGGCGTCGACCTCCTCGCGGAACTCGGCGCGCGAGACCACCTCGACGGGGACCGACCGCTCGAACTCCAGGCCGCGTATCTCCTCGACGCGCGCCATCGACCGCGCGACGACGGCGTCGAGTTCGTCCTCGTCGAGGCCGTCGCCGGGCGTCACGTCGACCGGGTCGTCGTACCAGTAGCCGTCCTCCCACCCGAGGGGGTCGCCGTCGGGGTCCTCGCGCGGGCCAGCCTGCGCGTTCGCCCCTACGACGGGGGTGACGGCACCGAGGAGGGCGAGGAGGGCCAACAGGACCGGGAGGGAGACGTTCAGGGACCGCTGCATGCCACCTCCTATGTGAGGCGGTGTCAAAAACCACCCGAAGCGTCACCGGCGGAACCGTTTTGCGGCGCGTCTGCCAAGCGACCGCATGGCGTTCGACCCCGACCACACCGCCGTCGTCGTCGTGGACATGCAGAACGGGTTCTGTCACCCGGAGGGGAGCCTCTACGCCCCGGGGAGCGAGGCGGCTATCGAACCGGTCGCCGCGCTCCTCGACCGGGCGCGGGACGCCGGCGCGCGCGTCGTCTTCACCCGCGACGTCCACCCGCCGGAACAGTTCGAGGGGAACCACTACTACGACGAGTTCGACCGGTGGGGCGAACACGTCGTCGAGGGGACGTGGGAGACGGCGGTCGTCGCGGACCTCCCCGTCGAACCCGACGACCACGTCGTCACCAAGCACACCTACGACGCCTTCTACAACACCAACCTGGAGGGGTGGCTCCGCGCTCACGACGTGCGAGACCTGCTCATCTGCGGGACGCTCGCGAACGTCTGCGTCCTCCACACCGCCGGGAGCGCCGGCCTGCGCGACTTCCGACCCGTCCTCGTCCGGGACGCCATCGGCGCCATCGAGGAGGACCACCGGGAGTACGCGCTGGACCACGCCGACTGGCTGTTCGGCGAGGTGGAGGAGTTAGAGGACGTCGAGTTCGAGTCGGGCTAGCGACGTTGCGCGACCGGCCGGTCACTCCCGGAACAGTCGGTAGGCACCCTGCCCGACGGCGACCGGCCGGTCGCCGTCGGTCGGCGTCTCGCTCGTCACCGTCACCTGGCTGACGCCCACGGACCCGCCGGCGCGGACCACCTCGGCACGGGCCGTCATATCGCCCGCCGCCCGCCGGAGGTAGTTCACGTTGAGGTTGATGGTGGCGACGCCGCCGGCCGTGGGGTCCGCCAGGGAGGGCCGGAGGGCGATGCCCCCCGCGGTGTCGATGAGCGTCGCGGCGATACCGCCGTGCATCGTGGGCGGCGTCGTCGGGTTGGTCAACTTCTCGTCGAACGGCACGGAGAGGGTGATGGAGTCGTAGGTGAACTCCTCGACGGTGGTCCCGAGCCACGAGAGGTAGCCGTGTTCCTCCTCGATGAACCGCTGGACGAACTCCGTGGCCGCCGGCGGAAGGCTCTCGTCTGCCATGTCGGGGAGTGACCGCGTGCGGGTTTGTAGCCAGCGGTCCTTATCAGAGGTAGCCAGCTGTACCACAGGACAATAAGACAAAGACAACTAGTAATCAGTAAATAGTACAATTAAGACGGTACTGCGTCACAGCGCTTCAACATAGTCGCCGAAATATCGATAATCAGTATTGAAAGAGGAAGCATCGGTTAACTTCGACAGCCGATTCGCAATTTCCTCGGATTGCCGTCCAGAGACAACAGTGATGTCTGTATCATCACATAAGTCGTTGCTAAGTAGTGTCAGTAGCCTACTGTCGTTTTCTTTCACTCCGCACCCGAGAATGACTAACTCGTCAGAACACCCCAACATTTTTTTACTTATTTCCCACACTACTTTATACTCATCTACTTTTCCGTAGTCTTTGGCGGAATCGAAAGGCGGAATCAGCGCAGGCTCGTAAGTGTCCCGAGTACCACAGGCGAGCTCGTGATAGTTGATATCCGAATACTTTTCGAGGTCCAATATTTTTAACCCACTCAGGCGCATAGAATTGCTGTGAATCATTTTTATCCGGTCTGCGAATGAATCACCAAGGTAAATCGCCTCTGCTGGGAACTTGTTTACCCAATTTATTGAGCCATGTAGCTTAGAAACGGGTATAGTATTTCGTTTACTAAAGTTTGACGAGAAATAGGAATAATCAATCCCAGAAAAGGTGATTGACTGTTCTAGTAGTGTATCGTAGTTTAGAGAAAGGATATGTAAGTCACTAGCATCTAGTTTTTCAATCATTTTTGTGTAGTTGTCTCGTGCTGGCGAAAATTCGGCAGAGTATCGACGAAATAGTTCAAAAAAGTAGTAATAGCAAGTTCCAAGCGATTCTTGTACGCTTGTGTTTATATTGACACTGTTATTATCTTGCTGTGTAGGATGGTTCTCGTGCAAATCTCTAAGAAACATCTCAGCATCGCACTCGAGCATATCTCCCGATTCAATGTCATCTGGTACTTCGCCAACATATTCACAGACCTGATACAGAAGACTGGCAAAATCCTCCCGTTTCAGTAAGCCCGATTCCCAGCCAGCAGAAAATAGTCTATGTCCTAACGGCGGTCGTTGTTCATAGGGAAGCTTCTCATCATGTCCGAAAGAAGCTCCAGCCCCTAATAAAAGACATTTTGTCATGCATTACAAGAGATGGAACACGAATTAATATCTATCTTTTATTATTTGTGATTTCGCATAAGATAAAGAATCTGTACGAATTGCATATTTGATGATTAGATGGTACTACTTCGTGCGTCGAAAGGGCGAGGGGGGAGCGAACCGAACCGATATCCGATGACCGACACTAACGACGGTCCCGAGTACGACGTCGACTTCCGCGAACACCCCGAACAGTACGAGGTCGGCCGCGGCGAGGAGGGGGTGTTCAAGGTCGAACCCTACAAGGGCGAACTCCTGCCGCTGTGGGGGTACGCGGACCGCGAGACGGCCGACGAGGGCGGGGAGGCCATCTACCGGCAGTTCCGCGAATACCGCGAGGCGGGCGACTTCCCGGGGATGGACATGGCCCGCAAGTACCTCCAGATGGGCTACACGCGGGCGATGCGTTACGCGCGCTATCCGGGCGGACGGAAGTACCAGAACGGCGAAGAACGCGACCCGGTCCACTGGGCCGACCACGACAAGCGCGAGGCGGCGCTCGTGTACGAGGTCTGGTGGGAGCGCGTCGAGGCCGACGACGCGTATCGAGCGGCGAAGGAGGCCCACCGGGAGCGGTAGTCAGAGTCGGTCGTCGAGGACGGCCCCGGCACCGACGACGGCGCGGAGGGCGGCGACGACCTCGCGTCGCTCGTCGACGGGCGAGAGGGTGGCGAGGGACGCGACCACCCCCAGCGCGAGGAGGACGTCGAACCGGAGGAGGGGACGGGGGACGTCGACACGTGCTCGTCCTGAGACGTCGGCAGACGGGTCCGCCCGGGTCGGCAGGGTGAGAGGGGCGCCGTCACTCGGTCGGGTGTATCGACACCTCGACCGCCTCGCCCACCTCGAACGACGTCTCCGGACAGACCAGTTTCGCGCCGAAGGCCGCGTCCTGCGCGCAGAACAGCGAGACGCCGGTGATGGGCGTCCCGTTCGCGCGCACCTCGACGGCCTCCCAGCGGACGTCCCGGCCGTTCTCGCCGACGGTCCCGATGCGCGACCCGGCGAGCGAGACGGGGTCGCCCGGAACGCCGCCGAGCAGGCCGCCGCCGTCGTAGTGGGGGAACCCCCCGTCGAGGACGGCGTCGCCGCAGGCCACGCCGACGAAGTGCTCGTCCGGCGCGGGGTGGGCGGGCGCGTCGAGGACGGCGTACGTCTCGCCGACGCGTTGGACGCGCCCGGTGCCGTCCCACGGGAGCGGTTCGACGGGGACGCCGACGTCGATGGGGAGCGACCCGGAGGCGCGGTGGTGGTTCGCCTCGTGGGGACGGAAACCGAGGTGGATGTGGTTGTCGACCCAGGGGGCGAAGAAGCCCGCCCGGACGAGGGTTCCGAGCGAGTCGCCCACCGCCACTCGCTCGCCGGGCGACACCGAGGGTTCGACGTGGAGGGTCCGGGCGACGTAGTCGCCGGTGTCGACGAGAATCAGGAAGTCGCGCTCCGCGGCGTACGCCTTCGACGGGGCGCGCACCGCCCGGGTGTCGACGACCTCGCCGGCGACGGGCGAGGGGGCGTCGGTTGCGCGCTCGACCCCGTCGCCGGGGTAGAGGTCGATAGCGCACCCGTGGTCGTGGGCGACGTACGGCGAGTTGTACAGCGAGAAGCGGCGATAGCGCGACAGCACCTCGCCGTCCAGCGTGACCATGCAGGGGGTACGAGCGCGGCGCTTTAGCCCGCTCGGGTTCGAGTGCGGGCCATGACGGTGCGCGTACTCCGGGGGCGGGCCGCGGATATCGAGGCCGACCGGGCGGTGACGCGGGCGCTCTGTGCCGATACCGCCGAGACGGGCCGGCGGGCGGTCCGGGTGTGGACGCCCCACCGACAGGTGGCGTTCGGGCGGCGCGACGCCCGCGAACCGGGGTACGACCGTGCGCGGGAGACCGCGCGCGAGCACGGCTTCGCGCCCTACGAGCGCTCCGTGGGCGGCCGGGCGGTCGCCTACACCGGTTCGACGGTGGCGTTCGCCCGCGTCGAGGGCCTCGACGACGTTCGGGAGGGCCTCGACGCGCGCTACGAGGCGATGACCGGGGACGTGACGCGCGCGCTGGAGCGTCTCGGCGTCGCGGTCGAGGCGGGCGAACCTCCCGCCTCGTTCTGCCCGGGCGACCACTCGCTGCAGGCGGAGGGGAAGGTCGTCGGCATCGCCCAGCGCGTCCAGCGAGGGGCGGCGCTCACGGCGGGCATCTGCGTGACGGACGACCGGGCGGCGCTCGCGGCCGTGCTGGAGGACGTGTACGCCGCCCTCGACGTGCCCTTCGACCCGGAGAGCGTCGGGAGCGTCGCACGCGCGGCGGGCCGGACGGTCGACCCGGGCGACGTGGTCGAGGCCATCGAGCGGGCGCTCGTGGGGGCGGCCGAAGCGCGCGTGGAGCGCATCGAGGGGCGCTGACCGTCACGTCGAACGGACCGTTCCCCTCCGGCAGGATTAGGACACCCCCTCACCCATAGGGACCATGCTCATCAGGGACGCCACGCTCGCCGACGGGCGCGTTCGAGACGTCCGTATCGAGGACGGCCGCATCGAGACGGTCGGGCGCAACCTCAACGGCGTCGCGGACGTCGACGCCGAGGGTCGCTTGCTCCTGCCGGGGATGATAGACGCCCACGTCCACTTCCGCGAACCGGGCTTCCCGCACAAGGAGACGTGGGGGACGGGCAGTCGGAGCGCGGCGGCCGGGGGCGTGACGACGGTGGTCGACCAGCCGAACACCGACCCGCCGACGGTGACGGGCGAGGCGTTCGACGAGAAGGCGGCGCTGGCACGCGAGTCGCTCGTCGACTACGGCATCAGCGGCGGCGTCACCCCCGGCTGGGACCCCGACTCGCTGTTCGAGCGGCCCCTGTTCGCACTGGGGGAGGTGTTCCTCGCCGACTCGACCGGCGACATGGGCATCGACCTGGACACCTACCGGGACGCCGTCGAGCGCGCGAGCGACCACGACGTCCGCGTGACGGTCCACGCCGAGGACGCGACGCTGTTCGACGACTCGGTTCGGGAACGCGACGACCCCGACGCCTGGAGCGCCTACCGGACGGCGGAGGCCGAGCGCGTCGCCGTCTCGCGCGCCTGCGACGTCGCCCGGAAGGCGGGCACGCGCATCCACGTCGCGCACACGAGCACGCCGGAGGGCGTCGACGCGGCCGCCGACGCCGGCATGACCTGCGAGGTGACCCCACACCACCTCTTCCTCTCCCGGGACGACTACGAGGAGTTGGGGACGTTCGGCCGGATGAACCCGCCCCTGCGGAGCGAGGAGCGCCGCGCCGCCCTGTTCGAGCGCCTCGCGGACGGGACGGTCGACATGGTCGCCACCGACCACGCGCCACACACCCGCGAGGAGAAGGACGCCGGTATCTGGGAGGCGCCGAGCGGCGTCCCCGGCGTCGAGACGGCCCTCCCGCTCCTGCTCGAGGCCGCCCGGCGCGAGGAACTCGACTACGAACGGGTGCGGGACCTCACCGCCGCCGCTCCCGCCGAGGTGTTCGGCCTCCACCGGAAGGGCCGGGTGGCGGAGGGGCGCGACGCCGACCTCGTCCTCGTCGACCCGGACGCCAGCCGCGAGATTCGCGCCGCCGACCTCCACACGAAGTGCGACTGGACGCCCTTCGAGGGGATGCGCGGCGTCTTCCCCGAGTGGACCATGGTGCGCGGGGAGTTCGTCTACCAGCGCGGCGCGACCGCCGAACGCTTCGGCGAGGCGAACGGGGAGAACGTCCGATAAGTCAGAACGCCCCGAGGAGCGTCGTCACGAGGGCGACGCCGACCATCCCGCCGGCACCGACGCCGACGATGCGCGCCATCGCGCGCCGGGAGTCCGCTTCCGTCCAGTCCGTTCCCGTCTCGAGGGTGCGCTGCGCCCGTTCGACGCTCCGCCCGAGCAGCACCGACCCCGACCAGCCGAGCAGGCCGAAGCCGAGCGCGAGCGCGCTCAGCGCGAACGCCTGCGTGCTGGCCTCCCGGACCGAAAACGGGAGAAGGGAGACGAGCGCGAGCGTCGCGAGCGCGCCGAGGGGCGCCCCGACGAGGGCGGCCGAGAGGACGATGCGCACACGCGGGCGCGCCCACCGCCGGAGGCGGGAGCGAGTCGAGGGCGACGAGTCGGGGACCATCGCGCGGCTAGTCGACGGCCTCGCGCATGCGCGGGTCGAGCGCGTCGCGCATCCCGTCGCCGAGCAGGTTGAACCCGAGGACGGTGACCGCGAGGAAGAGGCCGGGGAAGAACGACCACCACCACTGGCCGTTGAGCAGGCCGTAGTCGACGCCGTTCGAGAGCATCAGTCCCCACGAGGGGGTCCCGGCGCTCGCGCCGAAACCGAGGAACGACAGCGCGGCGAGGTCGATGATGGCGAGGCCGAAGTTGAGCGTACTCTGGACGGTGATGGGTGCGAGCGAGTTCGGCAGGACGTGCCTGACGAGCACGCGGGGGTCCTTCGCGCCGAGGGCGACGGTGGCGTCGACGTACTCGTCCTCGAGCACCTTCAGCGCGGCCCCGCGCACGACGCGGGCGAACCGCGGCGTGTAGACGAGGATGAGCGCCGTCACCGCGCGCCACAGCCCCCACTCCTGGGGGAAGATGGCGACGAGCGCCAGCGCGAGCAGCAGCGAGGGGAACGCGAGCAGGACGTCCATCGTCCGCATGATGACGTTGTCGGTCAGGTCGCCGTAGTAGGCGGCGACGATGCCGAGGCTGATGCCGATGACCGTCGACGTGACGACGGTGATGGTCCCCCACTTCAGCGCCAGCCACGCGCCGTACAGCGTCCGCGAGAGGATGTCGCGGCCCTGGATGTCCGTCCCGAACGGGTGGGCGCAGGACCCGGCGTTCGAGGCGGCCCCCGTGAGGGTGTTCGCGCCGCACGGCCCGACGTAGCCGGTGGTCCCGAGTTGCGACCCCAGGAGGGGGCCGAGGTTCGGCGAGAGGAAGCCCCCGACCAGCACGAACCGGGCGTAGAGCGCGATGACGACCATCGCGCCGATGATGGTGAGGCCGACGACGGCGAGGCGATTCGACAGCAGGCTGGAGACGAACGGCGAGGCGAGCAGGCGGGCGAAGAAGCCCCGCTGGCCGCGCGCGTCCGTCGCGGTTTCGGTTTCTGCGCTCATTGGTCGATCCTCGGGTCGAGGTAGGAGTAGGTGATGTCGACGCCCAGGTTCACGAGCGTGAACAGCAGGGCGAACAGCAGGACGGTCCCCTGAACCAGCGGGTAGTCACCGGTGTTGATGGCCTCCACCAGCAGCGTGCCGATGCCGGGGATGTTGAACACCGTCTCGGTGAGGACGGCGCCGCCGAGCAGCGAGCCGAACTGGATGCCGATGACGGTGATGACGGGGATGAGCGCGTTCTTGAACCCGTGTTTCATGACGGTTATCTTCGCGCCCTGCCCCTTCGCCCGGGCGGTCCGCATGTAGTCCTGTCTGACGACCTCGAGCATCGACGAGCGCATCATCCGCGAGATGAGCGCCATCGCGTAGACGCCGATGACGACGGCCGGCAGGAACAGGTGTCTGACCGTCGAGGCGAACGCGTCGAGGTCGCCGGCGATGAGGGTGTCTATCGTCAACAGCCCGGTGACCGCCGGGATGGAGTAGCCGTAGCCGATGCGACCGCTCGTCGGCAGGACCCCGAGCTGGACGGCGAACAGCAGGATGAGCAGCGGCCCGCTCCAGAAGATGGGGACGCTGATGCCCGTGAGCGCGCCGACGCGCGTGAGGTGGTCGGTGAGCGAGTCCTGCTTGACCGCGCTGAGGATGCCGAGCGGGATGCCGAAGACGATGCCGAACAGCTGACCCAGGACGGCGAGTTCGAGCGTGACGGGGAAGCGCGTGCGCAGCACCTCGAGGACGGGCGTCCCGTCGCGGACGATGTACGACCGGCCGAAGTCGAGCGTCGCGGTGTCGAGCAGGAAGCGCCCGTACTGCACCCAGATGGGGTCGTTGAGCCCCAGGTCCTCGCGGATACGTTCGACGAACGCCTGGGAGGCGCGCTCGCCGGCGATGACTCTCGCCGGGTCGCCCGGCGAGAGGTGGAGGATGGCGAACACGAGCGTCGCCACCCCGAGCAACACCGGGACGAGCAACAGCAATCGCTTGATGATGAATTGTTTGCTGACCATAATGACGGTGAACGGTGGTAGGCGGGCGGTGCGGCGTTACGAGAGTTCCACGAGGTGGAGGGCGGGGCCGCCGATGGGCGAGACGGTGAAGCCCGAGACGCCGGCGCCGACGCCGCGCATCTCCGAGGTGTGGGTCATGAACACCCACGGTGCCTCGTCGTGGACGAGCTGGCTCGCCTCCAGGTAGATCTCCTCGCGGGCGCCCTCGTCGTACTCCGCCTGACCCTGCTCGACGAGGTCCATGAAGTCGGTGTTGGCCCACGCGGCGCGGTTACCCGTGTTGAACCCCTCGACGTCGCGGCTGACCCAGTCCTGGCCGTCCGGGACCTCGCTCGCGTCCACCTGCGGGTGGAGCAGCGGGTAGTAGAAGTTGTCCGGGTCGGCGTTGTCCGAGATCCACCCGAGGAAACAGGCGTCGTGCTGGCCCTCCGAGGTGTAGTTCAGGAACGGGTCCCACGACTGCTCGTTGATTTCGACCTCGATACCGACCTCCTCGAGGTTCGAGCGGACGACCTCCGCGGTCTGCTGGGGGGAGGCGAAGTACGGCCGGGGGTTGTTCATCGTCGCCAGTTCGAACGAGAAACCGTCGCCGTAGCCGGCCTCCTCGAGCAACTGCTGGGCGGTCTCGGGGTCGTACTCGTAGGGTTCGACGTCGCCGTTGTGTCCCATCACCGTCTCGGGGAGGGGGTGGCTCGCCTGCACCGCGAGCCCCTCGTAGATGTTCTCGATGATGGCCTCGACGTTGATGGCGTGGCTGATGGCCTGCCGGACGTTCTTGTCGCGGAACGCCTCGACGCGAGCCATGTTGAACGCCATGTAACCGACGGTCATCCCGGGGGTCTCCTGGAGTTCGGCGTCCTCGGAGTTCTGTATCTGGCTGACCTCCTGGGCGCCGATGCCGTCGATGAGCTGGACCTCGCCGGCCAGCAGCGACTGGGCGCGCGTGCTGTTCTGCCCGACGCCCTGGAAGACCACCTCGTCGACGTAGGGCCCCTCGCCCCAGAAGTCGTCGTTGCCCGAGAGCATGATGCGCTGGTTGCCCGTGTCCCACTCCTCGAAGGCGAACGCGCCCGTCCCGACGGGTTCGCCGGAGAAGTCGTGGCCCTCCTCGATGAGGTTCTTTGGCATGACCGCCATCGCGAACACCGCGAGGTTGCGCAGGAAGGGGGCGTACTCGGAGTCGAGTTCGAGCGTCAGTTCCGTCTCGCTGGTCGCCTCGACGTTCTCGACCTTGTCGAGCAGGTAGGGACCGTAGAACGACTGGGCGCTCCCTTCGACACCCTCGTCGTCACTCGTGCCGATGAAGTAGTCGTACTCCTCGTCGACGAAGCGTCGGTAGGTGGCCACGAAGTCGTCCGCGGTGAACGTCGCGCCGTCGTCGCCGTGGAACGTGGCGTCCTCGCGCAGCGTCAGCGACGCCGTCGTCCCGTCGAGGCTGAAGTCCGTCGCCAGCCCCTCGACGAGGGTGGACTCGCCCGGTTCGAACTTGATGAGCGTGTCGTACACCTGGTTTATCACCTTCGCGTCCTCGCCGGAGGTGGTCGACTGCGGGTCGAGCGTCGCCGAGTCGTTACCGCGGGCGTACGCCAGTCGGCCCCCCTCGCCGCCTCCGCCACCGCCACCGGAGCCGTTGCCGCTGCCGTTACCGTCGCCGCCGCCGGCACCCGGACTGTCGCCGCCCGCACAGCCCGCGAGCGTCGCTGCCGCTGCCGTTGCGCCTGCCGCCTTCAGGAACGTCCGGCGGTCATATTTGTCACCAGTAGGCATACTCATAACGGTCGCACCACATTACATAAGGTTACCGATGACACACACGAGAGGGATAGTCATACGGAGCCGTCCGGTGGTTTACTCCTCCGCGCGCTCGTCGGGGAGGTCCGCGGGCTGGTCGTAGAGGTGGCAGGCGGCGGGGTGCGGCGAGTCCTGGAGTCGCGGTCGGTAGCGTTCGCAGACGCTCTCGAACCGCTCGCGCAGGAGCGCGGCCGCCGCCTCCCACTCGTCGTCGAGGACGCGTTCGAGCGCGCGCTCGACCGTCGCGCGGTTCTCGCCGGTCGGGGGACGCTCGAACAGCGCGTCGACCAGCGAGTCGACGTGTGGCGTGGCGTCGGTGGCCGTCGCGGACGACGCCGCCGTCCCGCCGTCGGTGGCCGTCGCCGTCCCCGCCTCGGTCGCGCGGAGCGCCTCGACATCGAGCGAGCGGTCCTCGACGCGCTGGCGGAGGTCCATCACCTCGCGGTAGACCTTCTGGTCGACCTCGACGTCCTCGGGCGGGATGACCGACGGACAGCGCGTCCGGAAGTGACAGCCCGAGGGAGGGGCGACGGGGCTGGGCACGTCGCCCCGGAGGATGACCCGGTCGGTCTTCGCCCGCGGGTCGGGTTCGGGAATCGCCGAGAGCAGGGCCCGCGTGTAGGGGTGTTTGGGGTCGTCGAACAGTTCGGCGGTCGACCCCACCTCCACCACCTCGCCGAGGTACATGACGGCGATGCGGTCGCAGATGTGGCGAACCACGGAGAGGTCGTGGGCGATGAAGAGGAACGTGAGGCCGAACTCGTCCTGGAGGTCCTCGAGCAGGTTGAGGATCTGGGCCTGGACGCTCACGTCGAGCGCGCTCACCGGTTCGTCACAGACGATGAAGTCGGGGTCGACGGCGAGCGCGCGGGCGATGCCGACGCGCTGGCGCTGGCCGCCCGACATCTCGTGGGGGTAGCGGTCGCGCTGGCTCGGGTCGAGCCCGACCGCGCGCATCAACTCGACGACCCGGTCGCGGCGCGACCCCTCCTCCGGGAGGTCGTGTATCGTCAGCGGTTCGGCGATGGTCTGGCCGACGGTCATCCGGGGGTCGAGACTCGACAGCGGGTCCTGGAAGATCATCTGGAGGTCCCGGCGGCGCTCGCGGAGGTCCTCGCGCGAGAGGTCGTTCAGGTCCTCGCCGGCGAACACCACCCGCCCCTCGGTGGGTTCGAGGAGCCGGAGGATGGTCCGTCCCGTCGTCGATTTCCCGCACCCGGACTCGCCGACGAGCCCCAGCGTCTCGCCCTCGTACACCTCCAGGTCGACGCCGTCGACCGCCTTCACCGCCCGCGTGTCGCCGCCGACGAGGCCGTCGAGGAGGCCGTCGGCGCGCGAGAAGTACTTCTTCAGCCCCTCGACCTCGAGGAGGGGGTCGCCCGTCGGCGTCACCGAGTCGGCGCGTATCCCCTCCTCGACGCCGTACTCGTCGGTGTCGAACTCCGGGAGGATGCACTTCGAGCGGTGCTCGACCCCCTCGGGGCCGTGCTGGAGGAACGGTATCTCGCCCTCGGTGCACTCGGGTTTCGCCCACGGACAGCGCGGCGCGAAGTGACAGCCATCGGGCATGTCGATGAGGTCGGGGACGTTCCCCTCGATGGGGGTGAGGCGGTCGGTGTCCTCGCTCGGGATGGACTCGAGGAGCGTGTAGGTGTAGGGGTGGGAGGGGTTCGCGAATATCTCCTCGACCGGCCCCTCCTCGACGATCTCGCCGGCGTACATGACGGCGACGCGGTCGCACGTCTCCGCCACCACTCCGAGGTCGTGGGTGATCATCAGGACGGACATCCCCAGTTCGTCCTGAAGTTCGTTGACGAGTTCGAGGATCTGTGCCTGGATGGTGACGTCGAGCGCCGTCGTCGGCTCGTCGGCGACGAGCAGGCGGGGGCGGCAAGCGAGCGCGATGGCGATGAGGACGCGCTGGCGCATCCCGCCGGAGAACTCGTGGGGGTACTCGTCGACGCGCTGGGTGGGTTCGGGGATGCCCACCTCCGCGAGCAGGTCGATGGCGTTCTCGCGGACCTCCTCGCTCATCCCGCTTCGGGAGAACACCTCCCGGACGGCGTTCGTCCAGGTGTCCTTCTTGCGCCCGCCGTAGCGGTGGAGCTGGAGGCTCTCGGCGACCTGCTCGCCGACCGTCAGCGCGGGGTTCAGCGACGTCATCGGGTCCTGGAAGATCATCCCCATGTCGCCGCCGCGCACCTCGCGCATGACGTGCTCGGGCGCCGCGGTGAGGTCGACGCTCCCCGCCTCGATGTGGACGTACCCGTCCTGGTCGGCCTCGGGCACGGCGATGGCTTTCGGGCGCTCGCGGGCGAGGCGCGCGACCGCGTCGGGGTCGTCGGTCGCCTCGACGTCGCTGGGCGCGTCGGCCGCGTCGACGCGGCCGGCCTCGACCCGGACGTACCCGTCGTGGTCGGGCGTGGCGACGCCCTTCGGGTACCGGCGGGCGAGTTTCCGGACGGTCTCGGGCGCGCGAAACAGCACCTCACCCTCGGGGATGCGGCCCGGGTCGTCGACGAGACGCATCAGCGAGAGGGCCGTGACGGACTTGCCGGACCCGCTCTCGCCGACCAGGCCGACCGTCTTCCCCTCGGGGATGGTGAGGTCGACGCCGTCGACTGCCTTCACCGTGCCGCGGTCGGTGTCGAACTGCGTCCGGAGCCCCGAGACGGAGAGCAAATCGGTCATGGCCCTCGTTGGCGAGATGATAGTAAATGATTTGGGGAGTTACGTCGAGCGCGTCAATCCGCGGTCCGAGGTACTCGGCTAGAGGGACAAGAACCGCAGGACTGCAGCGGGTTCGGTGGCGGAGTGGGGGGGGGCGATCGAGGTGGGAGACGCCGCGACGACGACCGGACAGGCTTTCACGCGCCGCCCACACAGGCCGGGCATGGACGACATCGGCACCCCCGCCGGCGAGGGCTGGGAGCGGGTGATAGAGGACATGCACGCGACCGGCGAGACCTACCGCGAGGACGGCTACGACGTGGTCGAACTCCACCCCGGCGACGTGACCGTCGTCGACGACGGCAGCGGCTTCGACCTCGTCGTCTCCGGCGAGGAGTTCGCGGCCGTCCAGTCGATGGTCGCGGACGCCTCGCTCACCGAGACGGAGGTGTTCCGCGCGGTCGAGGGCGGACGCGTCTACGTGCTCGTGGTCGTCCGCGACGGCGCGAGCGAGGCGGCGCTCTGTTGTCCGCTCTACTACGCCCCCGACCGGGCGACGTCGCTGCGCGAGTACGCCCGTGAGTCCGGCCGGCTGTTCACCTACGTGCGGAGCCTGAGCGCCGACGACGCCGTCGCCGTCGCGTTCGACGACCCCGAACTGTTCTTCCCCGAGTGAGGGGGGGACTCAGTCGTCGCTCGCGTTCGTCTCGGCGTCCTCCTCGCGGAGTTCCGAACTCGCCTTCCGGACCTCGCGCATCACGCTGCTGATGCGCTCTTCGGCCTCCAGTTCCTGCTCGACCGAGAGGTCGACGCCCTCGACCTCCAGGAGGAACTTCGCCACCTCGGTCGTCTCGTACATGATGTCGTCGAGTTCCTCGGCGGTGAAGAAGTCGCACATCGCCCCGTAGAGGAAGGTCGCGCCGGCCTTCCGGACCTTCGCCTCGAACGCCGAACGCGCCTGGTTGACCGCCTGCGGGGTGTAGGTGTCCTCCATGAACGGGACGAGTTCGGGGAGGTTCTCGCCGATCTTCGTCATCTCGACGCCCGTCTCCGTCCGGAAGTCCGAACACAGCCGCGCGATGGCCCACTCGCGAGCCGTGATGTACGTCCGGTCGCGCAGGAACTGGTTCGCGCGGTCGTACTGCGCGCCGTCTATCTTCTTGAACCGCTCGTACTTCCGGACGTCCTCGGGGACGTCGTCCTCGCCGTCGCGCCCGTCGTGGTCGGCGTGGTCGGCGTGGTCGGACTCCTCGGGGACGTGCGGTTCGGGCGACGGTCGCTCGGGGCCGTCGTCCGTGGGGGGCTGGGTCATACCCCACCTCGAAACCGGGGGCGAAAAAGCGTGTCGTGTCGACGGGAGGCTTTTGGTGTCACGGGGCAATGCCCACCCATGCGAACGCTGGTGGGCATCGGCGGCAGTGACGACTCGTTGCACGCGCTGGAACGCGCGCTGCGACGAGCGGAGGCGGCGGGCGACGAGGTGACCGTCGCCATCGTCGAGAACCCCGACTCGTCGCTCTCCGTCGAGACGGTCGAGACGCGGGTGTACGAGCACCTGGACGGGGTGGCCCTCGACGCCGAGGTCCGGGTGCTCGAGGGCGACGCGGGCAGTCGCCTCGTCGAGTTCGCCGAGCGCGGGGAGTTCGACCGCATCGTCCTCGGGGGTGGCGAGACCAGCCCCCTCGGGAAGATAAACCTCGGGAGCATCGCCGAGTTCGTCCTGCTGAACGCCAACACCTCGGTGACGCTGATACGATGAGTCGCATCTTCCCCGACGCGCCCGCCGGCCCGTTCGAACCGCCCCCGCGTCACTTCGAGGACGCCGAGGGCCGCCCCATCGCCATCGAGGCCCTCGGAGAGGGAGACGAGGAGGCGCTGGTGTCGATGTACCTCGACTTCGACCCCGCCGACCGCGCGCAGGGTATCCCGCCGACCGGCGAGGAGCGCATCCGCGACTGGCTGGTCGGCATCGCCAGCGAGGAGTGCGTCAACGTCGTCGCCCGGTCCGACGGCCGGGCGGTGGGCCACGCCACGCTCGTCCCCGACGGGACCGAGGGGTACGAACTCGCCATCTTCGTCCTCGGCGAGTACCAGAACGCGGGTATCGGGACGCGCCTCATCACCGCGCTGCTCGGCCAGGGCGAGCGCGAGGGCGTCGACCGCGTCTGGCTCACCGTCGAGCGCTGGAACGCGCCGGCCATCGCGCTCTACCGCAAGGTGGGCTTCGAGTCGAGCAAGTCCGAGAGCTTCGAGATAGAGATGTCGTTGCGCCTCGACCCCGAGTGAGCAACTCAGACGGCCAGCACGGGCTGGGGTGCGAACTGGAGGACGTAGCCCGCCGCCTTGCCGAGCAGGTCCGCCGGGCGGTCCCGGGGGATGACGAGGAAGTCGGCGCTCACGTCCTCGGCGGTGTCGAGGACGACGCTGCCGGGGTGGGTCGTCAGGTGCGACGTCGAGAAGCCGTAGGCGACCGAGTGGGTGAGCGGGACGTCGCCGGCGACGGCGTGGGCGGCGACCATCATCTGCTCGGTGCGGTCGCGGTCGGGCCGGTCGAGCACGTAGAGCGCGTGTACCAGCGCGCCGTACCGGTCGGCCACCGCGACGGCCACCTCCATGGCCCGCACCGACTCCTCGCTCCCGTCGACGGGGACCAGCACCGTGTCGATGTCCATACGCCCCACCAGCGGTAGCGAGGGCAAAAACCCACCGAGTATTTGAGAGCCGCGACGATAGTCGCACGCATGTTCGAGACCGTGGTCATCGCGACGGACGGCAGCACCAGTGCCGGGCGAGCGGTCGAGACGGCGCTCGATATCGCCGAACGCTTCGGGGCAGAGGTCCACGTCCTCTCGGTGCTGAACGATGCGAACGGCGAGCACGAGGCGGAGGTACGCGACGCACTCGCCCGTCTCGAGCGCGAACACGACTACCCGGTCACCACCGTCGTCGAACGCGGCGACCCCGCCGCGGTCATCCAGCGCTACGCCACCGACGTGGACGCCGACCTCGTCGCGACGGGCACCCGGGGCCGCGACAGTCCCTACTCCTACCACCTCGGGAGCGTCGCCGAGACCGTCGTCCACGACTGTCCCATCCCCGTCCTCACCGTCCGGCAACTGGCCGGCGAGGTGGAGAGCGAGATGGCGGCGGACGCGGAGTGAGGCGCGGGCGCGGCGAACCACGGGCTTGATTGCCCGCCACTTCCTCGCTCACCCATGAACGAGGACCTCATCGACACGGCCGACCTGTCGCTGTCGCGCAAGTCCGTCATCCCCGGCGCCGGTTTCTTCCTGCCCGACGAGGAGGGACCGAGCGAGGAACGCATCGCCGCTCTGGAACGCGCGGAGACCGTCGTCGTCGCCGACCCGGACGCCGACGGCCTCGGCTGCGTGGCGCTCGTCCGCGAGGCGCGCGACGACCCCGTCGCGGCGTCCGTCGACCCCGCCGAGGAGTTCGAGGCCCCCGAGGGGCACGTCGCGCTCCTCCCCACCTCGCCGCACTCGCTGGCCGACGCCTTCGAGGAGGCCGTCGAGTACCTCCCCGCGGGCGTCGAGGTGTTCGTCTGCGACCTCTGTCCCGACGACCCCGAGGACGTCGAGTACCTCCCCGACCTCGTCGCGGCGGCCGACTCGGTGACCTGGTTCGACCACCACCAGTGGGACGACGACCTCGCGGCGACGGTCCGCGACCTCGGCGTCGACCTCGTCGTCGGCGAGTCCGACGAGGAGTGCACCACGGACGTCGCCCTCCGGAGCATCGACCACGACTTCGACGAGCGCTACCGCGAACTGGCGACCGTCACCCGCGACCACGACCTCTGGCTCCGCGAGGACCCCCGGAGCGACGACCTGGCGGACTACTCCTACTGGAGTTCCCCCGAGCGCTACGTCGCCACGGTCCGCGCCCACGGGGCCGACCTCCCCGAGGTCGTCGAGGCGTACATCGAGGAGCGCCGCGTCGAGAAACAGGCGCTCATCGACCTCGCGGTCGAACGCGCCGACATCCGGGAGGTGGCGGGCGCGACGGTCGCCGTCACCTACGGGCGGTGTTCGCAGAACGAGGTCGCGGAGACGCTCCGCGAGCGCGGCGCCGACGCTACCGTCGTCGTCAAGCCGGCCGGGAGCGCCTCCATCCGCGGGTCGGAGGGCTTCGAGCGCTGTCACGAGGTGGCCGCGCAGGTCCAGGGCGGCGGGCACCCGCGGGCGGCGGGGTGCAAGCCCGACATCTACCACGACATGCTCGACTACGCCAACCACTGGACGACCCGCGGCGCGACCACCAAACAGGTCATCCTCGACGCGTTCAGGAACCTGCCGCCGGTCGAAGAGAGTACACCGGACGCCTGAACGCCTACTCCTCCGGAATCGGTCGGTCGCCGGCGACCCACCGGTCGGAGTACGTCGTCCCGCAGGAACAGGCCGCGTAGGCGTGGACGACCTCGCCCTCCGCGTAGAGGCCGCCGACCTCCTCGTTTCGCTCCTCGGCGAACGCGAAGACGAAGCGCACCCGGTGGTCCTCGGCGGGTTCGTCGGCGTGGGCGCTCGGGCACTCCCCGTCGGTGCAGTCCGGGGCGACGGTGCCGTCGGTCCCCATCGCCGACCCGGCGAAGGTCATCGGGTCGGTGCCGACGGCCGACTCGAAGGCGGCGCGGCCGTTCTCCCCGGGGACGACGAGGACGACGCCCCGGTCGGTCGCCTCGCCGATACTGAGCAGCGCGTCGGGGTTCGTGACGGCCTCGTCGGCGAGGAACATGAGCACGTCGTCCGGGCGCTCGCCGGCGAGGAACTCGCGTCGTGCGGCGTTCATGGCGAGCGCTACTCGGCGAAACGGGAAAAGCCTGCCACTCTGCGCTCGGCCGCGTACTGCGCCCGGTACCCGGAGGGCGCGCTACTCCCCGTCCTCGACGTCGCGGGCGATGTCCGCGAGCGAGTCGGAGGGACCGTCGAGCGAGGGGTAGGTCGCGCGCTCGCCGGGCGCGCGGACGCCGTAGAGGGAGCCGGGGTCGACCACGTCGAGGTGGACCGAGCGGCCGAAGTCGAGCGACCCGCGCTCGTACCACTCGACGAGGTGGTTCTCGCCGTCGCGCTCGCGGGCGAGGCGGGCGTTGTCGTACGCCCCGCGTATCTCGGGGACGCCGTCGAAGTCCGGTTCGATGAGCGCGTGGTAGGTCCGCCCGCCGAGGACGAGACGGACCGGGTCGTCGGGGGTCGCGACCCCCTCGGGGAGGACGAGTTTCGGCCGCTCGGTGCGGCCGGCACGCTCGACGCGGGCGCGGAGCGTGGTGACCGAGGAGTTGTCGTGTGAGATGCGCTCGACCACGGCGTTAGTCGTCGCCGTCGTCCCCGTCGTCGCCGTCCTCGTCGTCGAGGCCGAGCGCCTCCGCGACCGACTCGCTGCCGCGCTCGACGATCTTCGCGTTTATCTGTCGCGTCTCGTCGCTGACCTCGCGGCCGCGGACCGTCACGCGCTTGCGCTCGCCCTCGACGGTCGGCTCGTAGCCGACGCCGCCGGTGAGCAGCAGCGCCTTCAGGTTCGGGCCGGCCACGTCGGCGCGCATCGGTCGCCCGGCGTTGTCGGAACCGCCGGTCAGCTCCAGGGTGTAGCCGTCGAGGCCGACGGCGTTCCCGTCGACCTCCTCGCCGAGGTCGCGGCCGATGAAGCGGTTCGCGTCCTGTCCGTCGATATCGAACTGATAGGTCGTGCCGTCCTCGGGGTCGGCGACGACGACCTGAAACTCAGCCATACCCGGTCTGAACGGGCGGGCGGTGAAAAGCATACTGAAAGCGTCGTTGCACGTCACAGGCCCGGAGCGGGCGGTCGAGTCGGCGACGCGGCCGCGCGCAACGGACACGGCCGGCGAAGCGTTATCCGCCTCGACGGCGTATGTCAGGTGTGCAACAGTCCGACCACACGCACGCCCCCGCGTACGACGACGCCTCCTACGCCGCCGACGCCGCCGTCGAGCGCGCCACGGCCGGCGAGTGGGGTCTCGTTCCCGGCCACCTCCGGACGGTCGTCGAGAGCGTCGACGACGCCCCCTACCCCACCCAGGTCCAGCAGGTCCACCACCTCGCCGAGGACATCGAGCGGACGCTCGACGCCGCCGACCCCGACCACGGACGGGCGCTCGCGCAACTGCGCTCGCTGCGCCGGGTCGTCGAGGAACTGCAGACCATCACGGCCGCGCCGACCAGGGCGTGACAACGCGTCACAATCACGGTGTATAGCCCTCCGGACGCCCCGTGGCTACGAGGCTAGCGGATGCTGTCCTCAGCCCGAGGACACAAGAGAGGGACGCATGACGGAGCGGACAGCGAACGACCCACCCGAGTACGACGGCGCCGCCTACACCATCGACGTCGCTCGCCGGCGGGCCGACCGGGACGAGTGGACCGACGTCGCCGACCTCGCCCACGAGTCCATCGAGCGCGTCCAGTACACCGACTACCCTCACCTCTTCGACGACCTCCACCGCCAGGCGACCGACGTCGTCCTCCGACTGAAGCGCGAGGACCCCGACCACGAGCGCGTCCGCGAACGCCTGGAGGAGATGCAGGTCACCGTCGAGGAGATGCAGGCGCTCGCGACCAGCGGCCGGTCGATGCTCCCCAGCGACTGAGACCCCCCTTTTTCGAGTGCGCGGGAGTGAAGGTCACGGTCGACCAGAGACCAGTATGGACCGCACGGCCCTGGAACGGACGCTCGACGAGCGGTTCGACGCCACACCCGGCGAGGTGCGCGCCGTCGTCCGCGCGGCCGGTGACCTCGCCGACTCGGGACGCTACGCGAGCGACGTGGGCACCCCGCTGACGGTCGCCGCCGTCGTCGAGAGCCTCCGGGACGCGCCCGACGAGCGCCTGCCGGAGCGCTGGAACTGGTGGCTCGGGTCGCTCGAACTCGCCTTCGGTGGCTACGCCGAGTTCCAGATACGGGCGGTCGAGCGGTGAGGAGACGACGGGCACAAGGGTCGCCCCCGAGTAGTCGTCGCCGATGAAGGTGCGTTTCCTCGGCGGCGCGGACGAGATCGGGCGGAGCGCCCTCCTGGTGAACGACGCGCTCCTGCTCGACTACGGGATGGCGGCGGAGAACCCGCCGCAGTACCCGGTGGGGTCGGTCGACCCCGAGGCCGTCGTGGTGAGCCACGGGCACCTCGACCACGTCGGCGCGCTGCCCGCGCTCCTCTCGGGGCGTGCCCGTCCCCCGATTCACTGGACGGCGCCGACGCGCGAACTCGCGCTGACGCTCGCGCGCGACACGCTGAAGCTCCACGGCGGCACCCTCCAGTGTCCGTTCACCCGGACGGACGTGAGCCGGCTGACCCAGGTGTCGGAACCGCACGGCTACGGCGAGCCGTTCGAGGCGGCGGGCCACGAGGTGACCCTCTACAACGCCGGGCACATCCCCGGGAGCGCGCACGTCCTCGTCGACGACGGCGAGACGCGCCTGCTCTACACTGGCGACTTCTACGTCGACGAGCAGGGGAACGACGGGAACGGGAACCACGAACGCGGGGTGGGCGGCCAGCGACTGGTCGAGGGGTCGACCGCACGCCCCGAGGCCGACGTCGTGGTCTGCGAGTCGACGTACGCCGACGTGCACCACGACCCGCGCGGGCGGGTGGAGCGGCGCTTCGCCGACTGGGTGAGAGAGACCGTCCACCAGGGTGGGACCGTCGTCGTCCCGGCGTTCGCCATCGGCCGCACGCAGGAGGTGCTGCTGGTGTGTGACGCCCACGACATCGACTGCTACGTCGACGGGATGGGCGTCGACGTCGCCCGGATGCTCACCAGTCACCCCGAGTTCGTCCGCGACGGGGAGGCGCTGCGCCGGGCCGTGGGCCGCGCACGCGTCGTCCGCGGCGGCGACGGACAGCGTGAGCGCATCGCCCGGGGCAACAACGTCGTCGTCACGACCAGCGGGATGCTCACCGGCGGGCCGGCGATGACCTACGTCCCCGCCGTCCGGGGCGACCCGACCAACGCCGTCGCGTTCACGGGCTACCAGGTCGAGGGGACGCCGGGGCGGGACCTGCTCGACCGCGGCAGCGCCGAACTCGACGGCCGAGTCGTGCCCGTCAGCGCGCGCACCGCGCTCTTCGAGTTCTCCGCGCACGCCGACCGCAGCGGGTTGGAACGGTTCCTCGACGACTACCGGGACGCCCGCGTCCTCTGTAACCACGGCGAGCGAACCGAGTGGTTCGCCGGGGAACTGCGCGAGCGGGGCTTCGACGCGAGCGCGCCGGAACTGGGCGCGACCGTCGAGCGCTGAGCGTGTGGATAGGGTGACACGTTAAGCCCCCCGGCGTCGTCGTGGGGGGCATGTACGACCGAATCTTCGTTCCAACCGACGGTAGCGACGGTGCGCTGGCGGCGGCCGAACACGCCGTCTCGCTCGCGCGAGAACAGGGGGCGACCGTCCACGCGCTGTCCGTCGTCCACCTCCGCCCCTCGCTCGAACCGAACGTCGAGGCCGTCCTCGACGCGCTGGAGGCACGCGCCGAGGCGGCGGTCGAGGCCGTCGAGGGCCTCGGTGCCGACGCCGGCGTCGAGGTGGTGAGTGCAATCGAGGACGCCGTGCCGAGCGAGGCCATCGTCGACTACGCCGAGGACCGCGACGTCGACCTCGTGGTGATGGGGAGTCACGGCCACTCGCGCCTCCACGACCTCCTGCTGGGGAGCACGACCGAGCGCGTGCTCAGGACGTGCGACCGACCCGTCCTCGTCGTCCGGGCGTGAGTCGAGGCGGAGCGCGTTCCGGGGTAACGAGAGCGAGGGGGGGGACGAATCGAGCACGCAGACCCTCTCGACCGGCCGATGCACGTCCCGGTACGTAACCAGTCCGTACTGCCTCTCGAGCTATAGCTGCCTCCGTAGTGTCGCATACCCTCTCTATCCGTAACGAGCAGTTATATATAAGAAATATGAAACTACTTACTCAGAAGGGATAATCGCTCGGGTGATGACGGACGATTCGACGGAGGTTCCGGGAGTATCGCGGCGGACGGTCATCCTCGGCGCGGGGACCGCGGGCATCACAGCACTGGCAGGTTGCGCGGGCGACAGTGGGGGTAACGGGAGCGAAGGGGACGACAACGAGAGCGGTGACGAGAGTAGTAGCGGGAACGAGTCGGAAGGCACACAGACCGACGAGGAGGGCTCCAGTGGCGAGGGGCCCCTGACGGCCGACGGTTCCTCGACGGTGTACCCCATCACGAGTCAGGCGGGGTCGCTCTGGAACGGTAACGCGCCGGCCGACGACGAGGAGTACTGGGGGCCGGGACAGTACGACATCGACACGGACAAGAACATGGCAGATTACTGGGCGGGCCTCTACGGGTTCGAACCCAGCGGTGAGTCGGGGACCCCCCCGTTCTACACGTCCATCGGACTGAACCACACCGGCGTCGGTCTCGAGAAACTCGAGAACGGTCAGGTCGACATCGGCGACGCGTCCGCGCCGGTCAGCGCCGAGTTCCCCGACCGCAGCGAGGAGGAACTCGAACCGTTCACGGACCACGTCGTGGCCATCGACGCCCAGCCCATCGTCGTCAGTAAGGAGGTATACGACGAGGGCGTCACCGAGATGACGCTCGAGGACCTCCAGGCCATCTACCGTGGCGAGATAGAGAACTGGTCGGAACTCGGCGGGCCGGACCGCGAGATTCAGGCCGTCGGCCGCGCCGAGGGCTCGGGGACGGACACCTCCTTCCGGAACAACGTTCTCGGCGACCCCGACGCGGAGATGCCCGGCACCGACGTCCGCCAGGGGCAGAACCAGCAGGTGGCGACGCTCGTCCAGGAGTCGAACAACGCCATCGCGTACATCGCGCTGGCGTTCGTCGACGAGGAGACCGTCCCCCCCATCGGTCTCGAAATCGACGGCACCACCTACACCTACGGGGAGAACCTCGGGACACTCGAGTACCCCCTCTCGCGCGCACTGCACTGCTACACGTGGGACGGCACCTCCAACAAGGAGGCGGCGTTCATCCGTATGATACTCAGCGACTACGGCCAGACGATGTTCGTCGAGCCGAACAACTACCTGCCGCTCGAGGAGGAGACCCGCCAGGAGCAACTCGACGCGCTCCCCGGGCCGACCAACTGAACGACCACCGGCGTCCCCGGGGGCACCGCGAGCGAACGACTCCTTCGGGTCGAAGGAGCTGACACAGCAAAAGGACAACCAAGATTTTCAGTACATGAGTAGCATATCGGGATTCGAACGAATCCGACGAACCACCGACGCGGGCGACGGGGCGCTGGCGACCGGCGCTATCGGTGCCCTGTGTCTCGTCGCGGCGTTCGCCGCGTTCATGCTGAACTCGACGTTCACCGTGCTACCGGTCGTCGGGTTCGTCGTCGTCGTAGGGTACGGGTGGGTCGCCCACCAGGCAGAGACGGCGCGAGCGTTGACGTTCCTCGCGACGGTCTCGACCGTCCTCGTCCTCGCGCTGATTACGGTATTCCTGGTGCTCGAAGCGATACCGGCGTTCGCGCTGATGGGCGTCGAGATGTTCTCGCTCGGCACGCCGGTACGGCTGTTCGGCGTCACGGTGCTCCCGGGCGTCGAGACCTTCTGGAGCACGTCGCAGGACGTCTACGCGCTCACGCCGATGATATGGGGGACGCTGCTGACGACGTTCCTCGCGATGCTCATCGCGGGACCGCTGGGCATCGCCGGCGCGCTATTTATCAGCGAAATCGCACCACCGGCCGTTCGTGAGGTGGTCAAACCCGGCATCGAAATCCTGGCGGGCATCCCCTCTATCGTCTACGGCTTCCTCGGCTACGTGGTCATCAACAGCTACATGATGACGAACTTCGCGTTGCCGTCGTTCGGGAGCCTGTTCGTCGTCGGCATCGTCATCGGTCTCATGTCGCTCCCGACGGTCGTCTCCGTCGCCGAGGACGCGATTTCGAGCGTCCCCTCGCCGGTCAAGGACGGCTCGCTCGCGATGGGTGCGACCGACTGGCAGACGATGAAGAGCATCACCCTCCCGGCGGCGTTCTCCGGCGTCTCCGCCGCGGTGCTGCTGGGCGTCGGACGTGCGGCGGGGGAGACGATGGCCGCGACGGTGATTCTGGGCCACACCCAGGCGCTTCCCGAGCCGCTCTACGACGTCTTCGGCAACACGGAGACGCTCACGAGCCTCATCGCGGGTCAGTACGGCAACGCGACCGGCCCGCACATGAGCGCGCTGTTCGCCGCGGGCGTCGTGCTGTTCGTCAGCGTGCTCGTCCTCAGCATCGGTTCGCAACTCATCGAGGCACGGATGCAACACCAGTTCGGAGGGAACCGATGAGCGACGCCTACGGGTCGAAACTGGTCGACGGGGAGACGACGGCACTCGAACGCGTGGCGACCGGGGTCGTCGGCCTCGGCATCGTCAGTTTCGTCCTCGGCATGACGAGTATCTTCCGCTGGACGACGGAGCAGACGGACGTCCTCGGAATCTCGCTGTTCGACGTCCTCGCGGTCGGGTTGCTCGCCATGGGCGTCACGCTCGTCGGTATCGGTGTCGCCTCGCGGGCGGGGCTCGTCGAGACACAGCCAGACCGGAACGCGGGCGTCTTCACCGCTGTCGCCTTCGGCGGCATCGGGGCGGTCGCGGCGGGTCTGGTCGTCTCGCAGACCCTCGGCGTCGGTGCCGGCGTGTCGCTCGCCGCGGCGGTCGCTGCCGGGGCGGTCGTCACCGTCGGCGTGATGCTCGTCGGCGAGGACGTCGGGTCGACCGTCCCGGTCGGCCTGCTGACCGCCGGCGTCGGCGCGCTCGTCCTGACGGGCGTCCTCGGTCCCGAGTGGAGCTGGGACCCGGATGCGTTCACCGCCACCTTCTACGGGACCATCGTGGTCCCGGCGTTGACCGTCGTCTGCGGCCTGCTCTGTTCGTGGTCGGCGGCGAAGTCGGCCGAGGGATTCGGCACGCGCGGCCGGCAGAACGGCGCGTACCTGCTCATCGGGTCGAGCGCGTTCGGTATGCTCGCCGTCCTCGCCGGGCTCATCCTGTTCATCGTCTCCCGCGGACTCGGTCCCGTGCTGGAGGGCGCCCGGCTGACGCCGACGGTGGAGTGGCCGTTCGTGACCAACGGGTTCAGCCTCTCGCCGACGGCGGTGACCGGGGTGTATCCCGCCATCGTCGGGACGTTCTGGGTCGTCTTCGGTGCGGTCGTGCTCGCGGTCCCGATCGGCATCGGTGCCGCGGTGTTCCTCTCCGAGTACGCCGAGCAGGGTCGGTTCACCGCCGTCGTTGAGGTGGCGACGAACGGGCTGTGGAGCACGCCCAGCGTCGTGTTCGGGCTGTTCGGCTACGCCTTCCTCGTCCCTCGGCTCGGCAACAACACCTCGCTGCTCGCCGGGATGCTCGTGCTCGGGTTCATGCTCCTCCCGCTGGTGGTCATCACCAGTCGGGAGGCCCTCCTCGCGGTCCCCGACGAGTACCGCGACGCGAGCGCGGCACTGGGCGTCAGTCAGTGGCAGACGATACGCAGCGTCGTCGTCCCCGCCGCGATGCCCGGTATCGCGACGGGCATCATCCTCGGCGTCGGGCGCATCGCGGGGGAGACCGCACCGATACTGCTCGTGATGACCGGCGGGCTGCGCGATAACGCGCCGAGCGTGCTCGGGTCGTTCGAGTTCACGGGGGCCCCGCCGTTCGTCGCCAACGACGCGCTCCTCCAGAGCGCACCGGCGCTCCCCTACCAGCTGTACGCGACCATCACGGCCGGCGTGAGCGGCGACGAGGCGTTCGGCTGGGGGACGGCGCTCGTGCTCCTGCTCGTCGTCCTCTCGTTCTACGCCATCGGCATCGCATCGCGCATCTACTTCCGAAGGAAACTGACACAATGACCGAGACGATAACGACAGATACGGACGAGACGACAGACACGGACCGGACGACGGAGGCGGGCCAGACGACCGTCGCCGGCGAGACCGACGAGCGAACCCGCGACTCGTGGACCGACTACGAGTTCGAGGGCGACGCGAAGCTCGCCGCAGACGACCTCGACGTCCACTACGGCTCGGACCACGCCCTGAAGGGTATCTCGATGGAGATACCCGAAGAGAGCGTGACCGCACTCATCGGTCCTTCGGGCTGCGGGAAGTCGACGTTCCTCCGGTGTCTCAACCGGATGAACGACCGAATCAGGGCGGCCTCCGTCGACGGCTCCGTCACCATCGACGGCGAGGAGATCTACCAGGACGGCGTCAACCTCGTCGAACTGCGAAAGCGCGTCGGGATGGTGTTCCAGGCGCCGAACCCGTTCCCGAAGTCGATCCGGGACAACGTAGCGTACGGGCCACGCAAGCACGGCGACATCGAGACGGGGGTGCTCTCCCGGCTGACCGGCCGCGACGACCGGGCGAAGGAAGACGAGATCGTCGAGCGCTCGCTCAGGCGGGCGGCGCTGTGGGACGAGGTGAACGACCGCCTCGACGACAACGCCATCGGGCTCTCGGGCGGGCAACAGCAGCGCCTCTGTATCGCGCGCTGTCTCGCGACCGACCCGGAGGTCATCCTGATGGACGAACCGGCGAGCGCGCTCGACCCCATCGCCACCTCGAAGATCGAGGACCTCATCGACGACCTGGCGGAGGACTACACCGTCGTCGTCGTCACGCACAACATGCAGCAGGCGGCGCGCATCTCCGACCAGACGGCCGTCTTCCTCACCGGCGGCGAACTCGTCGAGTACGGGCAGACCGATCAGGTGTTCGAGAACCCCGAGAGCCAGCGCGTCGAGGACTACATCACCGGCAAGTTCGGATGACGGGGCGCACGACGCGGGGACCGGGGGGAGCGTAGATGGAGCGACGGAAGGTCCAGCTCGCCGGCGGGTCGACCTACACCATCTCGCTGCCGAAACCCTGGGCGGACACGCACGACATCGTCGCCGGCACGCACCTGAACCTGCACCCGAAAGCGGACGGGTCGCTGCTCGTCCGCACGAACGCCGGGGAGGGAGCGGGCCGCTCGGTCGAGCGGTCGGTCGACCGGTACGAACCGGGGACACTCACCCGACTGGTCCGTGCCCACTACACCGTCGGCGTCGACGAGTTGACGCTGACGACGGCGGAGCCGACACCGGCGGCGAAGCGCCGCGCCGTCACCGACGCCACCGCCGAACTCGTCGGCTTCGAGGTGGTCCGCGAGTCCGACCGGGAGGTCGTCGTGCGTAGTCTGCTGAACGCGGACGAGGTCTCGGTCCGACAGACCGTCGTCCAGCTCCAGTCGACCGTCCTCTCGATGCAGCGTGGGGCCGTCGAGGCCGTCGCCCGGAGCGACGCCTCGCTCGCGGAGCGGACAGCGGGACGAGACCACGAGACCGACAGGCTGCTCGCCACGATAGCCCGGCAGTACCACCGGGCGGTCGACGACCCCTCGGAGGCGGCGACACTCGGTGTCGACCGTCACGAGCTTCGCAGTTACTACGAGACCGCCAAACGACTCGTACAGGTCGGCGACTGCGCGGCGTCGATGGCGACCGTCGTGGGACGCGAAGGGGAGACGACGCTCCCGGCGACACTCCTCGACGCCGCGAGGCGCGCCCGGTCGGTCGTCGCGGACGCGACGGACGTCGTGGTCAACGGCGGCGACACGGAGCAGGCGCACGCCGCGCTCTCGGCCCGCGACGACGTCCTGGCCGAACTCGACCGGGGCGACCGGGACGGGGACCCGGCCGCCGCGTACGCGGCGGGCCGGTTCTGCGAGAGCGTCCGTCAGACGGTCGAGTGCGGCGCCGCCATCGCCGAATGGGCGGTCGCCGACGACCTGCGCGCCGAGCGCTGAGGTCGTCCGGGCGTGCGTCGGGGAAACGGTTTCCCCCGCCGCCGTCGACGGTCGGGGCATGACGGACGACCTGAGCGAGACGGAACGGGAGGCGCTCCACGAACTCACTCTCGGCCTCGAACACATCTACCGGGGGTACGGCGACCTGCTGAGTTGTCATCACCGAATCGGCGGGGGGATGGACCACCTGCACGACGCCGAAGAACTGCTCCGGGAGGCCGGACACACGGAATTCGCCGACGCGCTCCGCGACGAGCACCTCCCCGCCGGTGCCATCGAGGACATGTGGACGTACGAACTCGTCGACACGTTCCGCGAGAACTTCCTCGCGGACGTGACGACGTTCGAAGAGCGCGTCCGCGAGGACCTCGCCGACGGCGAGCGCCACGTTACGGAGCGAGAACAGCAGCGACAGTGGCGCGAGCGCGCCGAGGGGTGGACGGCGAAGAGAGGGGATGGCGAGGAGGGAGGCGCGAACGCCGAGTAGTCGGTTACGCCGCGTCCTCGTTCGCCTCGGCCGCCTCGACGCGTTCGGCGTGTTCGACGAGGTCCGCGGCCAGCGTGCGCGCCTCCGCCGCCGAGAGCGTCACGCTGTCGGCGTGCGGTGGCAGGTGGTCGAGCTCGGCGTTGTCCAGTTCGAGCTGGAGCGTGACGTGGTCCGGCCGTTTCCGGGGGGAACTGACGTTCAGCGTGGCGTACGCCGACTCCTCGAAGTCGTGGCCCTCCGCCGCGGCGTCCACGAGGTCGAGGGTGGTGTAGGCGTTCACCCGCATGATGCGGTCGGCCATCGCGTCAGTCGTCGGCCGGCGTGGGCGCGCTGTCCATGGCGTCCTCCTCGGCGTAGGGGTACCACGTCATCTTCGTGTTGTGCATGTAGGGGTCCTCGTAGCTCGTCTCCTCGGGGTCGGCGAGCGACTCGAGTTCCTCCTCGTCGCGGGCGGCGATGAAGTCGCGGAAGGACTCCCCCTCGTCCCGCTCGGCCTCGTAGGTGGCGAGCAGGTTGCGGATGTACCCCGGCACCTCGTCGGCGGCGACGCGCATCTCCACCCAGTCGGCGAACTGCGGGTCGGCGCCGAGGCCGCCGCCGAGGCCGACGTCGAACGCCTCGACGGGGTCGCCGTCCTTGCGCGTCTTCATGCCGCGCAGGGAGATGTCCGCGATCTGGGGCTGGGCGCAGGAGGCGGTGCAGCCCGAGAGGTGGACGTGGAAGTCCTCGACGCCGTCGGGCACCTCGACGTTGTCGCGGAGCCAGTGGGCGTAGCGGACCATCCGGTTCTTCGTCTCGACGATGGACAGCGAGCAGAACTCCGTCCCCGTGCAGGCGAGCGACCCGCGCATGAACGGGTGTGGGTCGGGGCTGTACTCCGAGAGCAGGTCCTCCGCGAGGAAGTCCTCTAGGTCCTCCTCGGCGATGTCCGCGACGATGACGTTCTGTCGCTGGGTCAGGCCGATGAGTTCGGAGCCGTACTCCTCGGCGAGGTCGACGAGTTCGAGCGTGTCCGTCACGCCCATCCGCCCGACGAGGACGGACAGTCCGACGAAGTACTGGCCGTCGTTCTGTTCGAAGACGCCGACGTAGTCGCCGGGGGCGTCCGCGCGCCCGGCGTTGTAGTCGTACTGGTCGCGGAGGTCCTCGCCCGCGGTGGGGAGGTCGTAGTCGACGTACTCCTCCTGGAGGACGCGACGGAACTTCTCGGGGCCCCACTCGTCCATCAGGAACTTGATGCGGGCGTTGAAGCGGTTGTCACGGTCGCCGTGGTCGCGGAAGAGCGCGGAGATACCCGCCGAGACGTCGTAGGCCCCCTCGGTCGTACAGAACACGTCGATGTCCCGGGCGAGGCGCGCCTCCTTGCGGGCGAGGCCGCCGCCCACACGGACGTTGAACCCCTTCACCTCCTCGCCGTCGACCTCCTTCACCGCGGGTTCGAACGCGAGGTCGTTGATGTCGCCCTGGCCGCTGCCGCGGGTGTCGCCCGTCACCGACACCTTCCACTTGCGGGGGAGGTTCGAGTACGCGGGGTTGGCCTTGAACTCGTCGTTCAGCCCCTCGATGAGCGGCCAGACGTCGAGGTGTTCGTCGGCGTCGCGACCCGCGACGGGGCTGCCGACGATGTTGCGCCAGGAGTCACCGCACGCCTGGATGGTCGAGAGACCGACGCTCTCCAGGCGGTCGAAGATGTCCGGGATGTCCGCCAGTTCGATCCAGTGGAGCTGGATGGACTGCCGGGTGGTGTAGTCGAGCCACGCGCCCTCCCACTCGGGGTTGTCGGCGGGACCACGGGCGTAGTCGTCCGCCACCTCGGCGACCACCCGGAGCTGTTCCGGCGTGAGTCGCCCGCCGGGGACGCCGACGCGCATCATGAAGTAGCTCTCCTGGCCGTTGCGCTGGTGGTACAGCCCCCACCACTTGAAGCGCTCGAACCAGGCGTCGTGTTCGTCCTCCGGGATGGCGTCCCACCCCTCCTCCGCGAAGCGAAAGAGGTGCTCGCGGATGTCCGTCCCGTAGACCTCGTCCTTCCAGCCCTCGACCTTGCTCGGCATTTGTCTACCTCTCGGCCCCCGGCCGTATACCCGCGTGCGTCGCGTCAAGGCTCGCGGGCGCTTCGGCCCACCGGCGAGAATCTCCGCTACCTGCGAGAGCGAGGGCGGTGGACGCTCTCGGGGACTCCGCCCCGGAACGCTCCCGTCTCGGCGTCGACGCGGCCGACCCGGAGCCATCCCGTCACGTTCTGCGCGCCGCAGGCGATGCACTGGCCGGCGAGGCGCACCTCCACCTCCGGCGGGACGAGACCGACGTCGACGAACCCCTCGGCGAGTACGTCGGCGAGCGAGCAGTCACAGAAGTCGTGGTCGGCGAGGCGCCACAACTGGCCGACGCTCAGCTCCCGGCGGTCGTTGACGCTCACCCACGCGCCGTCGTCGAGCAGGTACACTGCGTTCGCCACGGTCGGTGGTTACGGGGTGCGGACACTAACCGCACCGGTGCGGGCAGGCGCCGCCGCGTGTCGCCGAATCGAGTGACGCGGTTCGACGACGAAACCCGATGCCCTCGTGCGGTTTTGCCGAGAAGTCCTGTCGTGCATAGCGGAGAGGATTGCCGCCGGGCGACAGTACGGGTCAACGTTACAGCTGAACGCGACCTTTTGAGTGTCCTGTGCCTACGGGAAATCGATGGTAAGAATGGAGTCCCCGGACGGCGCTCGACAGCACGTCTCCGCCGACGTCGCGCCGGAACTCTACGAGGAGCAAGACGATGAGTGAGCCGACATCCGTGACCGAGCCCGCAGACGACGAACCGACCGAGGACGTCGACACGAGCCACCTCGACGACATGGAAGACGGCTGTGGCTGCACCGAGGTGTGGGAGCACCTCTCCGAGCAGCGCGGCGAGTGAGTCGCGCACGACCCCGAGACGCTTTTCCTACGGGCCCCCGTCGGTTCGACCGATGAGAGATCCGGACGACCCCCCGGCCGACCGCGAGTCGCCGGTGGGACAGCCCGTCATCAGGGGCGACCCGACGCTCACCGGCGAGCGCGCCCGACGGGCCGTCCAGTTCGACCCCAGCGACCCCGAGAGCGTCACGGAGGCGGCGGAGACCGTCCGCCGCTTCGCGACCTCGAGCGCCGGCGACGACAACGTGTACGTGCTCCGCGGGGCGGCGGCCTGCGCCGCGCTCGTCCGCGGCGAGGGGTCGTACAAGGCGGCCGCCGAACGCGCCGGCGACGACGTCACCGTCTCCTTTATCCGCAAGTGGGCGCGGGTCCACGACCTGCCGCGGGCGGTCCGGCGCTACGTCGCGACCGGTCGTATCGCGCCGACGACGGCGAAACACATCGCCCGCGTCCACGGCGACGCGCGCTACCAGCTCGCGTGGGCCGTCCTCGACCACGGACTGACCGTTCGGGACGTGCGCGCCATCGCGAGTCGAATCAACGACGGCACGCCCGTCGAGGAGGCCCTCCGGGCGGCGAACGTCGACCCCGGAACGCTCACGCTCGAACTCGACACGGCGGTCTATCGCGACCTCCGACGGCGCGCGGCGCTCGACGGCCGGGAACCGGAGGACGTCGTCGCCGACGCCCTCGACGCGCTGGAACGGGAATCGCGCGACGCACGGGAGCGATAGGCGCTCGTGTCACACGTGACCTAGGTGTGCACACGGCGCCACCGCCGAGTCGAAGGGTGTCAAACGGCGTTGAGGGGTTTCTCGCCGGGACAACCGTAACGGTTTAGCGACGCGGCGCGGAAGGTCAGGGCGAGGGCTGATAGCTCAGTTAGGCAGAGCGTCTGGCTTTTAACCAGACGGCCGGGGGTTCAAATCCCTCTCAGCCCGTTTCCCCGCGAACGAATGTGAGCAGTGAAAACGCTACGGAAGGTTTGAACCGGGGAGCGCAGCGAGTGTCGACGAGCGGAGGGGCTGTCGTCAAACACCCTCTCGGCCATCTCCCTGCGACCACTGCGCGAAGAGCGGCGCGGCGACGTGTCTCACGCGCGAGTGCCGACGAGGAGAGGCGAACCGCGTTCGACACGACCCTGTTCGAACTGTTCGTGAGGAGATGGATACGAAGAGCGGAATCGGCTGTGCGCGAACCGAGTGGTGGGACGGTCAGCCGCGAACCGGCATGTACGCCATCGCGAGCAGCACGAAGGCGGCGATACCGGAGAGGATGAGGACGCCCCAGAGGCCGTTGATGCGCTCGTGGAAGTAGTCCTGACGCTCGATCTCCTGCCGGTACGCGTCGTAGTTACTGCTGAACACCACGCGCTGGTCCGACTCGCTCTGTCCGGGGAAGTTGACGACGTACGTCTCGTTCGACCCGTTGCTCGACAGGGTGACGTTCCCCCCTTCCTCGAGCGGTTGTTCGACGGTCTGGTCGGCGCGCCAGGTCACCGTCGCGCTGCTGTCCGTCACGTTCTCGACCGTCACGGTTCTGTTCTCGTACTCGAAGGAGTCGCCGGCCTCGTAGGTGCGCTGCTCGGCCGGTTCGAGGTACTCCGAGAGCGGGACGAGCTGGTTGTTCTCGAGGACGCGGACGTACTCCTGGTCGTCGACGGCGACGGTCTCGTTCGCGACCGAGGTGTCGTTCTCGAGGATGCCTTCGACGTCGCGTTCCTCGGTGAACACGAGCGTCTCGGGCGCACTGGTGTCGTTCCCCGTCGCGTTACCGGCCGTCGCGTTGCCTTCGGTGGCGTTCCCGTCCGTGGCGTTGTCAGCCGTCTCGTTCCCGTCGGTCGCGTTCTCACCGGTGGCGTTCCCGTCGGTCGCGTTACCGGCCGTGCCGTTCTCCTCGGAGACGTTCCCCCCGTCCGCGGGTGCCGTCGTCGGGTCGGGCGCGCTCCCGGTGGAGACGAGATACGTCCCGTTCTCCAGTTCGACGGTCGAACCGTCGTCGAACGTCTCGGATTGGAGCGCGTCGTCGATGGTGTAGACGAGCGTCCCGGACGGTTCGTCCCCGACGCTCACTTCGGAGAGGTTGTACTCCTGACCGCCGATAGTGAAGTTGCTGCCGGGCTCGTACGTCTGTCCCTCGTCCTCGATCTGGATGGCGGGCTCCTCCGCCATCGCGATGACGGAGTACGCACTCGTGCCCATGACGAGGAAGAAGACGAACAGGACCGCGGCCGCTCGACGTTGCATACAGGAGCGACGGAACGACTCCGTATAACGATTACTTTCCCGCGATACGCACGACGACCGACGAGCCGACGGACGATGCGGGGTACCGACGGAGCGTCGATTGCAGTCGGTGAGCGCGAGCGTGTCCACACGGTCGAGGAACGGTCGAGACGCGCATTCCAGGAGTAGGGTGCGTTCATCGCGACGTCGGGAGACGCTCCGTGAGTCGAATCAGTCGTCACCGGTCGGCACAGCTACGCGTCGCTCGTCGAGGGACGATTCGAAGGAAGCCAAGGGCCGGCTTCTAGCCCTAGCCTTACAATCCGATACATAAACCATAGGAGTATGACCGATGCCGACCCCCGCGCTGAGGTCGACGGAATCCGTCAGCGACTCCGTGGTAACGCCGAGAAAGACTCGCAGGTGCCGTTCGCTGCCGACCGCGAACACCTCCTGAAGATGTCCGACAACATCCGTCTCGTTCCCTCGGAGATTGGCGATCACCGTCACCTCAAAATCCTCCGGCACGTTCGACGGATGGCGATTCTCACGCCGTGGCCGACCGTCGAGGACTTCGTCGACAACGACGAGGCCGACGCCGCTGGCGTCACGACCGATGAAGACGTCAAGGCACTCCTCGACCAACACGGTCTGCTTGGCCTCGCCCTGCAGTATCGGGCGGCCGCCGAAACTATCGTCCGCTGGATTAACGATGAGTACGCCAACGAACACACGAACCAGGACTACCGGACAGCACTGCGGTCGTTCGGACGCTACCGACTGAAGCAATCTGAACCACCCGACAGCCTCGCCTGGATTCCGACCGGGACGAGCAATGATTTCAATCCTGTTCCCTCGGAACGCGACATCCTCCAGTGGCAGTACGACGTCGTCCCGATGATAGAGGCGGCGCACAATACACGGGACAAAGCGCTGTTCGCGGTCCAGTTCGAGGCTGGGTGTCGAAGCGGCGAACTGTACGACCTCCGTGTCGGCGACGTGTTCGACGCTGAACACTCCGTGGGGGTTCACGTCGACGGAAAACGAGGTGAGCGCACCGTCCACCTCATCATGGCTGTCCCGTACCTCCAACGGTGGCTGAACGAACACCCCGGTGACGACAGCGATTATCTCTGGTCGAAGCTCACCTCCTCCGACCGTCCCTCGTACAACACCTGGCTCAACTACTTCAAGGGCGCCGGTGAGCGTGCCGGTGTCACGAAGGATGTCACGCCGACAGACTTCCGGAAGGCCAATACGCGCTGGCTCGTCCTCCTCGGCATGAGTCAGGCCCGAATCGAAGACCGACAGGGCCGCCAACGAGGGAGCGAACACACACGCCGGTACATGGCTCGATTCGGTGACGAGTCGAACGAACGCCAGTACGCCATGCTCCACGGGGAAGACGTCGAAACCGATGAACCGGAGGAGTACGGGCCGGTCACCTGCCCCCGGTGCCAGCAAGAGACGCCCCGACACGGTTCGCGGTGTATGTACTGTGGGTTCGCTCTCTCGCACGACGCGGTCGAAAACACCGAGCAGCGGCAGCAAGCCGCCCTCCGAACGATGGGGCAGTTGGTCGGCGAGGAGGGCGTCGACCCCGACGCGGCGGCCGACGTCCTCGACGCGCTGATCGACCAGCGAGTGCAGGCTGTGCTTGACGGGACCGACGGCGAGTGAGCAGGAAGCTGCAGCACTCATTCGCGGACCTCCTCGCGTTCGTCCGGCAATTCTCCCCGCTCCGCCTCGTCGAGCATTTGAAGCGCCTTCTTCGCGTCCTCGCTCAGTGCCGTGTCAAGCATAGCGAGGCGTTCGAGATGCTCGCGATGGGGGGCGAGTCGCTCACGGGCGTACGCGTCAAGATGTTCAAGGTAATCGGCGTCCGAGTCGGATTCAGTAAGCGACGTCATGAAGGATCTTTTGAGGTCGGTTCGATGGACGTGGAGACGTTCAGCGCACGGTACACCTCACGCCAGCTCGCATGGTGATTGCACGAACGGAGGGAGTCGCGGGGGCGGGATCGGTCTTCCCGACATGGGCGAGTTCCACTCATGACATCCTTCGGTCCCGTGTAGCGGTTTGAATACAAGCGGAACAGGAGCCGAGTGTTGCAGCGTTGAGATCGACTGCAGCGTGACCAGCGCACCATTCGTATCCAGCCGAGCATTGATTGCCCGTCAAGCCGGTAGTGTCGTTCAGCGCAGGTGTTTTTTTGTTCACTGTGGAATGATGGTCGAGTCAGGCCTCGACCTAGCCCCTGCCGGGCTACAGGATGTGAGGAAGGCTTGATAATGGCTGAGTGTAAAGCACTCATCACGGGTTACCTTCCACGTGTCCGCGCCCGACGTGTCTGGCGCGGCACGTCGGGGTTCTACCCGTTAGTTGTAGCGTCGTCGGCCACAGTGCCTGCCAGCACGCCGACGACGTTATTCTACTATGCATTAGTCGCATCAGGGCATTCCATAGCGAACCTAATAATGTTGTCGGTGGCCTGCTTGCCCCACTCTGTAGTCCCTGAAAAGACAGTTGGAAAACTGATCTATAAGAAATAGCGGGCGCATCAGTTTCCCCTTATTCGGTAACGGAACCGATAGCGGAACCGATAGCGGAACCGATAGCGGAACCGATAGCGGAACCGATAGCGGAACCGATAGTATGCACTCGTGTGCAGGATACAGTTGAGTGAATTCACACGTATTTCCGTTCTTCACACGAATGCATAGTGGTTATTTTCTAATTCTCGAACATGGATATAGTAGAGTATTACGACCTGCCAGAATTCGATTGAGCGGTGGTAGCGGCGCTCAAACCGGTGTATAGGTTTTTACAGACAGGGTCAGACAACACACAGGCATCTCTTTGCAGTTGTAGATATGCAGTTGAATGCAAATGATGTCCACAACTGAATTCACACATCGGCACAAACCATTTGTGAGAACACGCCTACTACTAACCATGACCTCAGGAAGCGATCGAGTACCTCGCCAATTCAGAAAGTTCTCCGCGGAAGAAGCGCTTGAGATATTCGAGAGTCGTGAGGACAATGCACGTCCTGTTACCGCTGATGATGTTACGGAGGTCCTTGGTTGGTCACGTCGTACCGTCCACAACAAGCTCAAAGAGCTTGTCGAGAAAGATAAGTTGGCCACTCGGAAAGTCGGTGCACGAGCCAGAGTATGGTGGATTCCTCAACTGGAAGAGAGCCAAGAACAGGATACAAGCATCAGTTCGGCGCCACCAGGTGCTCCTAAACCGAGGCAGAAAGAAACTGCGACATCCACAGGTCCAGAGACCGCTGAGGAAGTTCTTGAGATCATACGAGATGATTTGAGTGCGAGAAACGAAGAGCAGCGGATGGAACGGTCGCGAGCAATCCTGTCTGCATACAAATATCTACAGGAGCACGGAGAAGGCGATATCAAAGCCGCAGAAATTGATGACATCAAGGAGCATGCTTATTCCAAGTATCCAACGGAGAGAGACGCAGACAGACAATGGGATAACTACCTCCGGGAGGGGCTAATCCTCCTCCCAGGAGTCGAACCCTCGCCAGGGACATCTGGAATATGGTACTTCATCGAACCAGGAAATAAGGTAATAGAAAAAATAGATAGTGTTGGAATAGCATCGGAGATTGAAGAGATAGAGGTAAAGGGAGATGGGGAGGTAGCCAAAAGACAGCGTGCCCTACTTCAATTGGCCTATGATTACCTGAAAGATCGAGGTAGTGCGACAAAAGAGGATTTTGAGCGGATTCTACCAGAATACCATGCGCATTATGCTAACTTCGACGTCTTATGGAGTTACTTCCTTCGAGATTCGTTGAAGCGTCTGGATGGAGTTATCGCTCCTCCCCAAGGGACGGGGACCTGGCAATATATTTCTCCAAATCTGCGGCAGGAACTCAATGTAGAGATAGAAGAACCAGTTAGGCAGTACAATAAAATAAAGGGAGAGGGAGAGGTTGCTGATCGCCAACGTCAGCTACTGCAGCTTGCATATAACCATCTAAAATCAGAAGGGAGCGCTAAGAGGAGTGATTTCGAGGAAGTGCTTCCAGACTATACTGCACACTATTCGGATTTTGAGGGACTTTGGTCATATCTTCTACGGGAGGGGCTTGAGAGTATACCAAACGTCTCGAAGGAGGCATCACGAGGGAGATATACCACGTATCGTCATGGCGAGCCGCAGGACAGCTGAGTGATTATCGATTGCAGTCGATCCACGCACACCACTCCTCAAAGTCCTCCGCGCCACACTGCTCGGCGATAGAACGCATCGTCCCCGTAGGAATCTTATCGGCAGGCTTCATCGGCACTGTAACGATGCGTACCTCGTCGCTATGGGGACTCTCCCAGCGGAGTTTCAGGTGGCTTCCTGTCCGGCCGACTGGTTGGTAGTTGTGACGGCGGAGCACCTTCGCGATAGTCTGCCCGTCGAAGGACGTTCGGACCATCGAGTCAGCGCATAAACTCGGGGACGTCGCGGTCATCCTCGTCGTCCGGGTCGAGGCCAAACTCGTGTAGGTCGTCGTCCGTGATGGGGTCGCCCCCGCCTTCGTGGAGCGCGAGGGCTTCGGCAAGCATCGCTAGCGCCTCGGCTTTCGTCTCGCCGTAAGAGGCGACGCCGCTCTCGATGTCGCGGGCTGTGATCCGGCCGTCGTCCTCGTGGATGAACTCGACGCCCTCCCCGCGCCGTCGGTCCGCCGTGTCAACGCTCATGTTGTTTCCTCCGGCGAGGTCTCGGCGATACGCCACGCGAGCGACCCGCCAATTTTCTTACTCGCCACCGCTCCGGCGTCCTGCAGCCGCCGAAGGCGATAGTCAGCACTCTGCCGTTCGATTCCGAGCACGTCAGCGACCTCCTGTGTTCCCGCCGGCTCGTGCTCGCGGACGGCGGCGAGGACGTCCTTATCGGCGTGCCGCGCGGCGAATCGCCCCCGCTCGTCGCGCTCAGTCTCGCTCATAGTGTACTGTGCACGGTGCACCAACTTAACCCCTCTGCTGATGAGAAGATGGATAGGTTTATATCCATATGCTGTGTAGCATATGGTAGAGAAAGACGGCGTCCCCGGGCGTGATTCCTCGGAGAATCGCGCCGGGTGTTGCACCACCCGACGCTGGCTTTCTCGGAGAGAGAAGCCAATGACGAGTACGAACGCTGCCCCACAAGAGCGTACCGACCTTGACGCGCGGGACGTCCGCGCGCTCACCGACTACCTCCTTGTCGTCGAGGAGGCCCCCGGCCTGTTCCTCGTCTACGGCGAGGACGGCGATGAGTACACCGTTGACGCTGACACCGGCGCGTGTACCTGCCCGGACGCCGAGTACCGCTACCCCGAGGGTGGCTGCAAGCACGCCCGTCGCGTCGCGTTCCACACGGGCGCTCGCGAGGTTCCCGAGTGGATCAATCACAACGCTATGGATCCGCTGCTCGTCAAGCAGCTCGCCGACAGCAAGGCTCCGGACGTCTCGCCCGAGCAAGAGGTTGCTACGGACGGCGGGGCAGTCGTCGACGACGAGGAGGCGACTCTCCACGACGAAGACAGCGGCGATAGATACACAGAACACGTCGAACCCCCATCGCAGGGCGGGGAGCCGTACGTCCGCTGTGTGTCGTGTGGCTGGGAACTCCTCATCTCGCTCGGTGGGTGGGACGCTCTGACCCACGCCGAGGGGTGTCCGAGCAGCCAGCAACCCTTTCAGAGTGACGACGACGATTAACGAAGTGTTTCCCCATACGATTTAATCGTCTTTCCTGCTTGCGGTGCTGTAGATGTTGGACGCTCTTGAGTAGAGGATTGTTAGCCGTGGTGATGCGGGTTGCTCGGACGCTGTAAGCTCGCTCAGGAGTTCGACGACCTGCAAGTCCCGACGAGCTTCAACTCGTCTACGGTTCTGTTTTAACCGCTTCGTACTTCCGTAGCACCATGTCGAAGTAGTCCTCGTCCATCAGCCGGGGATTTTGAACGCGGTGGAAGTCATCGAGTACGAACTTCGTCTGCTCGTGGTTGAGGCCGTAAGCGTGGAAGGCCGCGGCGTCGAGTTCTGCCTGCACCTCTCGGCGCTCGCTCATGCTCGTGGCTGGTTCAACGCCACCGAGACGGTCGCGCAGCTCTTCGAACTCCTCGCCGTAGCAGTTCAGGCGGGCGGCCCGCTTCCATATGTGGTCGAACCACTCGTCACCGTCGGTGAGACGCGGTGCTTGTGACTCTCTTAGCTTGTAGAAAACTACAGTCGAGTCAATCTTTGTCCGCATCAGAAAATCGAACGGGAGGCTGTTCAACAGTCCAACTGCCACGAACAGTTCTCTGTCCGAATAGATTCGTTCGTAGACGCTATGCAGATTGGATTCTGTAAGATCTTCCTCTTCGGGTGCGATTCGATATGGACGGAGGGTCGGCGCTTTATCGTGGCACACCACTTCCTTCGGAAGGACCGATGCAATCAACGTCCGCTCGTCACTGGAGCGGGCAATATCACGGTAGGCGATACGGTACTCAGTACAATCGAGCAGCACGTCGTCTTCTGAAAGTGACTTTCCTCGTCGCTCTTCCAGCAACTCGTTCACAAACCCGATTTGCGAACCAGAGCCATCGAAGGCGTCGTAAATACCGCGCTTTAGTTTCGGTAAACTCTTTTCTCGAATCCGCTTCTTTGCGCTCAGGTTAGGGTCCTCATCTTCTGGTACGCTCCAGAACTTTGGTCCTTCCAGGTTGTCCAAGAAAGACGGGTCGTACATGAACTGATAAAGATTACTCCCCCCGAGAACGGGGTAATCACCCATCTCTTCCGATTCAAGGAAACGGTCCACATCACTCCCACGGTGAAGTTCAGCATAGGGTTCTACACGCCATGTTCCACCGAGGTCTTCACTGATTGATGGATGAGCGAGAATCGTGTTCAGAACGTCCGCCTCCTCCTGAGAATCGAGATACGGGAATATGGCTGCTTCAGGCGAATACTCACGAAGGACACGACGGGGAATGGAAAGCGCACGTTCTTCGAGTTCCTGTAAAACTTCTACCCCATGTTGTTGGAAGATGCCACGGAGTTCATTAGTTGTTCCACGGTTCTCGAATACGAGTGTTCCGAAGTTGTAGCGATTGTCTATCTCAGAGAAAATGCCCTTATTCTCGAAAGTGACGAGCGATTTAATTCCGGTTTCATCAAGCAAGTGGAGTCGCAGATCCTTCGTTGAAGAACCGTTGAATATCCCTCCCGGAAGCACTTGGGCTACATAGCCGTCGTCGCGGGCAATCTGGAAGACGCGTTCGAGAAAGAGGGCAGAAAGGTCGCTTTCCGTAGCCGACGTTCGCCCCGCAACTGTAGGGCGCTGAAGCTCATACTCATCAGAGTTGTTGAAATACTTTGATTGGACCTCTATTTGTCGCTTGTAGTCTTCCCACCCCTCCCTTACTTCGGAAACTTCCAGCAGTTCATCTTGGCGTCTTTGTTTCGCTTCTGGTAGTAGAGTTCGGAACTCGGAATCAAACCGACTGAAGTAGTCGTCGCGTTGTGGTGTAATACGGTCCCAGGGAGGATTTCCAACAATCACGTCGAATCCGCCATCTGCATACACTTCCGCGAACTCAAGCACCCAGTTGAACGGGTCCATATTTGCCACATCTTCTGAGGTGATGCCCTCAATTCCAGCATCAACGAAGTCCGCGTGAATATCGTCAATCAGTCCCTCACGGGCCGTCTGGAGCTTTTCAAACGCGGCCCGTCGGTGTTTCTCAGCAACTTCGGTATCGAACGCTTGCTCGTGCTTCTCGATTTCGTCGATGATTCCTTGATACCGCTCTCGGACGCTGTTCTCGGTGTAGCTACCCAGCGTGTACTCGCCCCGCTCGGTCGTTTCCGGAAAGCCGGTGTAGCCGATGAGGCTATTCCCCTGTCGGAGGTTGAAAACGATGTTCGGGAGCGCGAGGTCCTCGTCACTGAGGTCGTCCATCACTGCCTCGTCCAACTCCGAGATGATGGAGAGCCACAGGCGAAGTTTCCCGATTTCGACCGCTGGCCCCACGATGTCCACGCCGTAAATGTTGTTCAGAACGGTCGTCTTCTTCAGACGGTACTCTTGGGGGTAGTTCTCGCTCCTGGCATACAGTGCCTTCCTGACGTTAACGAGTTCTTCGAGGACCGACGTGAGGAAGTGGCCGCTCCCGCAGGCAGGGTCCACAACTCGAAAATCGTCTACCTCCGCGAGAAGGGACGTGATGAGGTCCCACTTCCCCGGTAGGTCCTCAATGAGTTCGTATACGGAGTCGTACTTCTCCACTTCCGGCTCGGGCCAGTCGCGGTCCTCGACCAGAACGCGTCCGAAGCGGTCCAGCAACGCGGGTCGGACGGTTTCCTCTGCGCAGAACCGGGTGATTTCACTCGGGGTGTAGTACGCCCCGAGTTCCTTATTGTTGTCTGCGTTGTCGCTGGTGATGTAGTTGATCGTCTTCTCGAAGACGTTGCCGAGCACACTCGGGTCGAGGTCGGTCGGTGCGCCAGCCGCCGAAAAGCTGTAGCCTTCTAGCAGGTCGATGATATCGAACAGGACGCTGTTCCGCACGTCGAAGTCCGCCTCATCGAACTCGTCGCCGTCCTCTCCGATAGTGGGACGGAACAGTCCACCGTTGAGATACGGAATCCCGCTGAAGAGGTCGATGTTCTGGATGTTCGGAGACCGCTTGTCGGGCTTTTCGTTCATCACCTCGTAGAACAAGCGTTGTAAGAATTCCTCGTAGAGCGACCCGCCGTACATCCCGCCATCATAGGTCTCCTTCAGCGTCCGGAGGAGGTCAGGCTGGACAATGGCCTTGTCTTCAAGGAACTTGATGAAGATGAGGCGGTTCATCAACTCCACAGCGAAAAGCCGGGCGTCCTCTTCTGTCGCACCGTCCGGTTTTACGACGCCATCACCGACCAGTGAGCGGGTCGTGCGCTCTTCCTCGGAGACGACCCCGAACACGTAGCGGATGTAGTCGTCGTAGAACTCGTCGGTTATCTCCTCCTGCTTGCGCTTGATGACTTGCCGGGCTTCGCCGCTAATCGAGCGGAAGTTGTCGAACTGGAAGCTCCTGACGAGTCGAGCCACCCGATCACCGTCCGCGTCGAACACTGCTTCATCGAGGGGGGCGCGTTTCCCGACCTGGTTCTCGAACAATGCGACGAACACCGGCTGGAGGTCTACATCCTCGATGATGTTGTGGCTGTACGAGTCCGGGTCGTACCGAACGAATACCCAGCGCAGGCCGTCGGTGGCGAAGCCAAAGTCCGACTCGAACTCTCGCTGTCCGAGCCAATCTTTCACCTGCCCGACCCCGTGCTTTCGGGAGTGCAGGTCCTTGTTGATGGGCTCGGCTTCGATGAGCAGCCGTGTCGAGTCAATCTCCGAGTAATCTCGAAGCGACACAGTGTAATCGGCAACCATTGTCCGTCCCCCCGAGAGGCCACCCGCTTCGGTAGCGTACTCGTAGCCGAGTTCATCCAAGAAGGGTTCAATGACTGCGTTCTGGGTGAACGATTCCGGCTGAAGACCGTCCTGAGTCATGCTTCCGCGGAGCCTGTACGACCCCGAGCCTGCCCGGAGCATCTTCCCGAGCGTGTCGTCATCTATCTGTTCGCGGAGGTTAGAAATCGTCTCATCTATCGTCTGAAGCAGACGGGTCTTCCGCTCGTCGGTGACTGTCGTCTCGAAGGCTTCCTGAACGAACTCGGTGGCAGTAGTGGTCGTTGATTCGGGAGACATGAGTAGGACGCTGACTGGTTCTTTTCGTATCTCTGACCAACTCGGGTTAAGCATTTGGAAGAAAGCGGTCGCTGTGTTGTGCCACCCGATGTCTTATCTGGAAAACCAACGAGAAAACCCAGCATCAGCTAGCGCCGAACGAGGCTCTATGTCCGCGCACTGGCTACGTTCGGTCTATTCGAACTGCGTAAACACTGTTAACAGCAGCAGGTGGAGGGCGGAAAAAAGCTTCCCGCAGACTTTCAACAGGCGGTTCTGAAGCCACGTGGTCTTCTACAGAACTCGGGATCTTCCTCCGTTTAGTCGTTCACCGAGAGTGGCCACGTGTAGTTTTCGAGGCGGTAGCGAATTGAGACAGGCAGCACGTAGATACTGAGACGAACTTCGCCTACACCTTCGATGACAAACTCACTTACCCCCTCATCTAGATGAATAAACATTCCAGAGATATGTCCATCAAGTATATCCACAACCCCGAGTTCCAAGAGTTGATAACTGAATTGCTTCGTGAGGAGATATATGAAGCCAGTCAGGAACCGGCCGAGTCGTGAGCGAACTCGCGAGTCATCCGGGCGGCACCTCGACTCCCACAGACTCTGCGAGAGCGTGAAGTTCGGTGAGAGACGCGTCTTGCCACTCGTGGTACGCGTCTCGTAGTTTCGTTAGGTGAGTTTCGTACGTCTCCCGATGCATCCCTGCCGGCCGGCCTGGCGGGTACGGATAGTCGGTACTGTTCGGGTGGGGACGCCGGTTGTTCGAGTCGATTTTCGCGTAGGCCCGCCGATATCGACGCTCCGCTTGCTTTACCTCGTCCCCCGACTCTCGGCACGATCGATAACCCAGTTCGTGACACTCCCGGCAGGCGAATATCTGTCCGTTCAGCGGGCGGTAGAGCTTCCCGATACGGGTCCCACAGCCGACCATCGGACACCGAAACCATGGACGAGAACCGCCGAAGTTGCACGCTGTGTAGTTGAGCGCAATGGGATACGCGTGGTCGGTCGTCTCATCGGTTCTGTTGTCGGTGACGGTATATTCCACCCGGAGGTGTGTCGCTCGCTCAACCGAAGCATCGTCGACCGGGAGAGCACGAACGCCGATTTCGGCGACTTTGTCGCCGTTTCCACCATTATCATACCAAGCGTAGGGGCCGAACGCTCCGGGGTGATCGACCAGCTCGGTGAACGCGTTCACATCGAGCGTATGGCACTCCTCGACGTTTGGCGTCGTCGCGTACGAGTCACGGCCGGACCCCCAGCCACCCATCTTAGAACGGAAGGCCCGTGTCTTGGTGTTCGCCGCTGACATCCCGTTTCGCTACCGCCGTCGACGTCTGTTTCGCCTTCGTCACTCCGGCCCGGTCGAGAATCGCCTCAGCGGCACGGATTTGCACGCGCTCGTCCTCGGCGTCAAGGAGACTGCGGAGTGTCGCGGCGGCTTCGGGAACTGCCGCCTGCAGTTCGTCGCGAGCGTCGTCGACTGGCGCGCGCTCTGCCGGGGACTCGGTCGTCGCCATGCGATGTTTTGGGTCTGTTTTTCCATAAATCGTTAGGGAACTTGGGAGGTGATGGCTTCGTCACTGACAAGACGTAGACTGTTGGTAGTATGGGTATGTACCAAGTTCAGAGCAACCTTCTTAAAGCCCAATAGATTTATAGGCTCATCACATACATTGAGTACACCGAGGTGGATTCCCGTCAGGTGGCGCTACCCACCATGCCACACCTGATGACCACCTGTGGGATGGACATGACACACGACAAAAAGAACGGGGAGACTGTGACTATAGAGCGTACAACAGACAAGCCAGGAGTTAGCGAATTGCTGGCAGCTTACCAGCCCCGACAAACCCCAACAAGGACCACACCGAGACGGCGAACAGCCCAATTTGCCGTAGAAGAGGCAGAAGACGGTAGCGAGTAAGCGGAATATGGCTGGCTCGACGTGGTCCGATATTTTACAGCTGATAGCACAACAGAGACAGAAGGGTGACCCGAACGCATTCGATACTGTTCGCCGCCACTATCTTAATCAGCTGCATCAGCTCACAGAACGGGACACGATTCTGTATTCTACAGCATGGACTCAGAATCAGGGGGGCTCGCCGGGGCTGTCCATCACTAATGAAGACGTGCATGGATTCATGGAGGCAGTTCATGGGCTAGAAGGGCCAGAGCTTGACTTGATCCTGCACAGTCCTGGAGGGTCTGCTGAAGCAACCGAGCAGATTGTCGCCTATCTACGTGCCAAATTCTCAGAGATAAGAATATTCGTGCCGCAATCAGCAATGTCTGCGGCTACTCTGATGTGCTGCGCTGCTGACGAAGTAGTGATGGGCAATCACTCATCTCTCGGGCCTATTGACCCACAAATCGGGATCCAGACGCAGACTGGAGTGAGAACGACAGCTGCACAAGCCATCCTAGACCAGTTTGAGATGGCCAAGTCAGAAATCAGTACTAATACCGACCTACTTGCTTGGTTGCCAATTCTGAGACAGTACGCCCCAGGACTGGTAGCCGAGTGTGAAGAGGCAAAGGAATTGTCTATCGATTTGGCGGAAGAATGGGCCACACAGTATATGCACGGTGGCGACCCGGATGCAGAACAGAAGGCTCGACAGTTGGCAGAATACCTTGCTAACCGGCGCGAATTCAAGAGCCATAGTAGGCGTATTAGTAGAGAGCAGGCAGCAGAAAACGGGTTTAATGTGACTGCACTTGAGGATGATCAAGATCTTCAAGACCTGGTACTCGCAGTGTTTCATGCGACAAGCCATACCCACAACGGTACCCCGCTAGTGAAGCTTATTGAGAATCATACTGGCCGAGCGTTTATGAAATCCCTTGGGTCCGACGCTCCAGAGCAAGAAGAGAAACCCGCTCCGGAGAAAGAAGAGGAATAGCCGTCCGTTCCGGATGCTAGGGAGAGTAGCCGCCGGACGGGGACGCACGGGTTGTTTGTTATCGGGGGACCGTCGTCGCGAGGAGTTCCTAGTGTCGCCCAACATGCGCGTTGGCCTGTCGTAAAACTCGGAAAACTCGCCCTTCTACTCGCTTCGAGCAGGGCGACGGCGTCCCACGCGAGCGGACGTGCGTAACCCTGTCGGAAAGTTAGATAGCCCCCGCTCAGAATGAATGTATTGCTATGGGGTACTCCTTGCTATGGGGCCGTGGTTTCCGAGAGACGACTAGCGAGGTAGTAGCATGGGGGTTCGGCACGAGCACAATGGTATGGGGTCCCGTCCGCCCGCTTCGGACTGCCAGTGCGAATCGCGGGGAATCTTAACCAACACCGAGCGGTGATGTTGTTAACGATGGGAGGTGAGGCAGTGAGAGCTGTCGCTCCCGGCGACGGCGAGCGACCAGGCCACCGAGGGTTAGCCGACGTCGGTTGACGGCAGACCGCCCCCGTCCGGCGAGGCCGACGACGACTCCCCGGCGACGACTGGCGAACCGTCCCTGTCGAGAGGCGGTGAACCGGCGAAGTTGACGAACTCCCACGTATAGGTAATACTCATACGGGCGAGTTCGTCCACCTTGGCGTCCGCCAGATCAACGAGGGCGACGGTGTCCAGGTCGACATCGCCGTGCTCGGCGAGGCGGTGGAGGCCGTCGTCGCGCCACACGAACGCCCGGCCGTCCTCGCGTGACTGTTCTCGGTGGAGTACACCCCGGTCGACGAGTGCCGAAAGGATCGTAAGCACTTGACGCTGGCCGACGTCGACAGCGGGGTGGTGAGTGACGTCTCGGGTTCGGGGAGCGTCGAGGTCCTGCAGTGCCTCAACGACCTGGCGCTCGCCGTCGCTCCGGGTGGTGACGACGCGCCCCTCTCCGGCGACGGGGACCCACTCCGGGAGCGTATTCGTATGGACGTAGACGACAGCACCGTTCCCGTCGCGGCCGAAGCGCATCGCGGCCTGCAGCGTCTCGTGTTCGCGCATATGGGTGAGAATCTCGTCACCGAATGCGCCGTAGGAGAGGCGGGTACCTTTTGCGCTGTCCGCGCGGGCGTCGGCCCCGGCAGGGACGTCCTCGCCAGCGTACCCTCCCCACTTCTGGATGTAGTCGTCGCCGTAGTGGTTCGACCCAATCACCGCGCCGAGGCGGGTGTGCTTGTACTCATTCGATCCGAGGACGTTCCCGTAGTGGGTACCACTCGCGATGAGTCCGCCCCCGATCTGTCCGTCGCCGTCTCGCTCGGTGATGCCGGCGGCGACGTACTCCTCCTCGGCGGTCGACGTCGTGATAACCGAGGGACGCTCCCCGTGTTCCTGAGTAATCCCTTCGAGGAGCGCGGCGTCCCGGTCGACGTTGACGTGGTCGGAAGAGTTGTAGGGTTTCACCCAGTCAGTCGTCCGTATCAGGTTGAGGTTGAGGGCGTCTGCGATGTACTCGACGCGCTCCGGTTCCGAGAGGACCGGCCGGTGGTTGAGTCGCGTCCCGAGTGACAGTTCCCACATGCGTTGTGTGGGGGTCCCGTCGAGGGCGATGGTTCCTCGAGTGGTGGAGAGATCCGGCGGCTGCAGGAGGCGAATCTCGCCCTCCTCGCGGTTGTAGAGTCCCACTCGTCGTTCGTCGACGACGGCACGCTCCCACCCGTTCCCGAGGTCGTTCGTCGCGCCGGCGAGCAGCGTGAACACGGCGAGTGGAGCGAGGGCGTGGCCGCCGTCGCGGAACGCCTGTCGCCAGTCGCCATTGAGGTCGTCCTCGTCGAACCAGGCGAGCGCGTCGGCACGGCACTGTCCCTCGCCTCGCCCGTCCATCAAATCGGCGTAGTCGTCGAACGGGAGGCCGGGCGTCCCCTGGAGGTAGGTCGTCACGGCGCGGGGGAGCGTGGCGGTACTGAATGTCGTCTCGTAGGCCCCGCCAGGGAACTCGTCGAGGATGACGCTTCGCCCCTGCGTGACGGTTCGACGGTGGGCGTGGGCGTAGTGACCAATCAGGACGTCCCACGGCTCGCCGGTGTCAGGGTGTTCGTCGGGGTCGAAGCGCCACTTCGAGGAGTACGGACACTCCTGCCCCTCGTGTTCTTGGCAGGGGAGCGGCCGACCGAGTTCGTCCTCGGCGTAGGCGTGGATGTCCTTCGGCGTCGCCCCCCGGCGGTAGAAGTCCATCACCGCCGCTTTCCACTCCTCGCCGTGCTCGCCGTTAGCCGTGGGGCAGTCACGGGTAAACGCCGGGAGGATCCTCGACGTGAGGCCGTGCTCGTCGGCCCACTGCTCGAATTGAGCATACTGTTCCTTGTTCCCCCGCCCGGTCAGTACTGTTACCGGCGTCTCGGTGTTCGCGGCGGCGGCGATACTCCCGTATGACTTCCCGAGGGTCGGGAGCGCCTCGACGAGGGTGTGGTCGCACCTGTCGAGCGCCTTCTCTATCGCTTCGCGGGTTCGCTGTCGCGCCTCGTCGGTCGTGAGGGCGTCGTCGGTCCGGGCGTCACTCGTCCAGTCGAACCCGCGCGACGTCGCCCGCGCTTTTGGCGAGTTCGGGAGCACGGAGACGTGCTCGGTGTCCTCGTCGGGCGAGACGTACTCGGGAATGTCATAGTCAAGTGCTCGGAGGTGCTCGATACCTTGGAACCACAGCACTCCCCGCGCGTCGCTCGGCTGGGCCGTCCGTGGGGAAAGCTCCCCGAGGTCGATGAGCGCCATGGTGACAGGGCCACCGTACCCCCCGCCGCCGGTGTCCTGCCAGATTTGGTCATTGACGACGTTCGCCGTCCCGTTGGCCGACCTTCCCCAGATGGGGACGAACGCGCGGTGTCCGGCGGATGTCGAGGCGTCGTCATTCCAGCGGTGAACAATAGTGTCCCCGGCGACGCGACGGGCGTCGAGGCGATCCAGAGCAGCGAACACGTCTCGAATGTCGTCGGTCGTCTCGTCGGACGTCGTCGCGCTGGCGTCGTAGTCGGCCGGGTCGAACGCCTGGTACCCGCCGGCGATGTCCTCCCGTGGTGTCGGGAGACAGTTGTGGTCGGCGAGGATCGTCCGCAGCGCCTCGTCGTTCCACGGGTTGACGTCGGTGGGCGTTCCAGGGACGTGTTCGCCGGTGAGGACGCACACGTGCTTTCCGGTGTAGATCTCTACCTCGGGGACGTCGTCGTTCGCTCCCCATGATTCATCGTCCAGGGCGAACGTCGCTTGCGTCTGTCCCTCGGGGAGCGTCCCTTGGTAGTTGGCGTGACAGCCACTCCCCGAGGTAGAGACGTCGGTGTACGTCGCGCCGAGCTGCTCGAGGATCTCGACGAACGCGGGGTGTACCTCGCCCGTCTCGGGGCAGCGGACGTCGTCGCCGTCGACGAAGCCATATGGGTCGTCGGCCTGTTGGAGGAACACCCGCCCGGCGAGGCGGTGGTCGTCCTCGGCGAGCGCGACGGTGTCGCCGTCGACGTAGTTCTCGGTGAGGCCCCACTTCCAGCGGGCGTCCTCGTCCTCGTCAGCCTCTGGGTGATCATGGTCGGCCCACGGCGCGAACGGGAGTTTTCCACTCTCCCCGGTGCGACCCATCCACTGCGTACGCTCGTGGAGTTCCGAGGGCCACACCCCGGATTCGGGGGTCGAAAAGACGGCCTCAGTGTACGCACCGATGTTGGCGGAGTCGGCGTTGTCACTCGCTGTCGACTCTGCTCTCTTGGGGTCGGTATCACCGAACGGACTTGCACTGGAAACGCTCGCCCGATGGTGTTCACATAGCGCACCGTCTCGTCGCTCGACGGCCTCGCGCTCGCACGATGGGAGCGTACACTGGCGAGCGACAGGAACGTCGTCCGTCATGCGACCACCCCCTCGTAGTAGGAGGAACCAGCGCCAGCGTTCGGGCTAGACGCTTGGATTGTAAGGAAATTGGTATAAGCCAAGGGCCGGATTTGAACCGGCGTGATCTCGCTCTGCAGGCGAGTACGTATGGCCAGACTCTGTCACCTTGGCGCGGGTAGTTCTACTGGAAGCGTGTGAATAAGCGTAGCGGTCCGGAGCGACCGCTCGCCGTCGAAACGAGCGAGAGCGGCCGCGCTGCGCAGCGCGGCCGCTCTCGGGGACTGAATATAGGGTATGAGTGGAAAGGCGGCGAACCACCAGTTGCGGGCGTCGACAGTCCGCTCACCGGTTCCACCGGGACGAACCCAGCGTGTACTACGGTTCACGGACCTCGGCCCGTACTTGGAACCTCTTGCGAGGCAGTTTTCCCAGAGGCTCTCGCACTCCAGTACTCGCTGGAACGCAGGCGGGCTTATCTTCCGTGTTCGGGATGGGTACGGGAGTTGCCCCGCCGCTCTGGCCGCCTTAACGCCGATACGCGGAATCGAACCGCGATGGGTCAAGGACCACCATCGGTCAAGTATACGTGCAATCCAGTTAACGCCTGGACCCGTTCACGGGCCAGTGCGATGATTGTGTGGCTTCGACCAGTTAGTGCTCGCGGGCTAAACACCTCGTTGCCTCGGTGCGTACACCCCGAGTCTATCGAACTCGTCTTCTACGAGCGGTCTCGGCGGTACTTCTTTTCCATGTGGGTTTCGAGCTTAGATGCGTTCAGCTCTTACCCCTTGTCGCGTAGCTGCCCGGCACGTGCCCTCTCGGACAACCGGTACACCAGTGGCGACCATTCGTAGTTCCTCTCGTACTATACGAACGTTCACGTCAAGTACCATACACCCCCAATAGATAGCAGCCGACCTGTCTCACGACGGTCTAAACCCAGCTCACGACCTCCTTTAATAGGCGAACAACCTCACCCTTGCCTGATTCTGCACAGGCAGGATGGAGGGAACCGACATCGAGGTAGCAAGCCACCGGGTCGATATGTGCTCTTGCCGGTGACGACTCTGTTATCCCTAAGGTAGCTTTTCTGTCATCTATGGCCCGCATCGGGCGGGCACATAGGTTCGCTAGACCACGCTTTCGCGTCAGCGTCCCTCGTTAGGCAGGACACTGTCAGGCCATCTTATGCTCTTGCACTCTTCTCCGGATTTCTGACCCGGATGAGATGGCCATAGGGCGCGCTCGATATCTTTTCGAGCGCGTACCGCCCCAGTCAAACTGCCCGGCTATCGGTGTCCTCCTCCCGGAGTGAGGGTCACAGTCACTAACGGGTAGTATTTCACTGATGCCTCGGTGGCCCGCTAGCGCGGGTACCTGTGTAACGGCTCCTACCTATGCTGCACATTAGCGACCATGTCCCAGCGACAGCCTGCAGTAAAGCTCTATAGGGTCTTCGCTTCCCCTTGGGGGTCTCCAGACTCCGCACTGGAACGTACAGTTCACCGGGCCCAACGTTGGGACAGTGATGCTCTCGTTGATCCATTCATGCAAGCCGCTACTGAAGCGGCAAGGTACTACGCTACCTTAAGAGGGTCATAGTTACCCCCGCCGTTGACGGGTCCTTCGTCCCATTGTACTGGGTGTTCAGATACCCGCACTGGGCAGGATTCAGTGACTGTACGAGTCCTTACGGATTTGCAGTCACCTATGTTGTTACTAGACAGTCGGAGCATCCTGGTCTCTGCGACCTGCCCCTTTCCGGGGCAGGCATCCCTTATCGCGAACTTACGGGACCAATTTGCCGAATTCCCTAACGTCGGTTGCTCCCGACAGGCCTTGGCTTTCTCCGCCATGGACACCTGTGTCGGTTCTTGGTACGAACACCGTACTTGCCTTTTCACGGGCTCTAGGTTGGTCCGAGTTGCCCTGTCCCGCCGTTCACCCGCTTCGTGCCATTACGGCTTCCACGGGCTTTGACGGTTCGACCGGGCGAAAGCCCGGCTCGGATGGCCCCAAAGCGTCGGCGTTTGTTGTACGGTGGCACTGGAATATTAACCAGTTCCCCTTTTGTGCTGCTCGAATTACGACAGCACTTAGGATCGGCTAACCCTCAGCTGACGAACATTGCTGAGGAACCCTTGTCCATTAGGCCGTCAGGATTCTCACCCGACTATCGCTGCTACTATGGCCAGGATTTTCGTCACCAGTCGGTCCACACGAACTCTCGCCCGTGCTTCCACCCGACTGGAGCGCCAACCTACGGGAACACGCTATGAGGCGTGCCGCTAGGTCTCGGTAGTGGACTTGAGCCCCGATCATTTTGGGCGCCCCGAACCTCGGCCGGTAAGCTGTTACGCTTTTCTTAGAGGGTAGCTGCTTCTAAGCTCACCTCCCGGCTGTCTAGGGCTCGGGACCACCTTTAAATCGCACTTAGTCCACATTTTGGGACCTTAACCCAGCTCTGGGTTGTCTCCCTCACGGTGCACAAGCTTACCCCGCACACCGGACTCCCTGCGTCCACGGCGTCTGTAGGTTCGGAGTTTGACAGGGGTGCCGACTCCTCTCGGAGGCGGACACCCCAATCGGTCGCTCTACCCCACAAACTACCTCGGCAGAGGTCATGCTTCGACATGTTTCGGTTGGAACCAGCTGTTACCGAGCTCGATGGGCCTTTCACCCCTACACGCGGGTCACGGGAGGGTATTGTAGGACACCAACCCTAACGGGCCTCCACATGGCTTTCGCTATGCTTCGCCCTGCCCTCGTGTAGATCGCTCGGATTCGGGTCGTACCCGTTTGACTCCCCGCGCTTGAACACGGTGACCCTGGCAATGCTGCGGTCGTATTGGTTTCCCTACGCCTTCCCCGATACTCGGGTTAGACTCGTCAAACAGGCACACTCCCTGGCTCGTTTTTCAAAACGTACGACGGAACACCGGCTCCGGCTGCTTCCTACTGCGGGGTCGCCCCCGGGTCGTTTTGCAGACGGCCTTTTGTGCCCCGTCGCTCCATCGCCACATGATTTCAGGCCCTATTGCACCTCCCTTCTCGGGGTGCTTTTCAGCGTTCGCTCACGCTACTTGTTCGCTATCGGTCTCAAGATGTGTTTAGTCTTGGCAGTCGATGCCTGCCAGATTCACGAGGGATTTCCAACCCCCGTTACTCGGGAACAGACCCACAACCGCTCGTCTGCGATACGGGGTTGTCACCCTGTATCACGCTCCGTTCCAGAAGACTTCTCGCAGACGGTTGGTTGATTACGGTCAGTCCGAACACCACATTGCCCGAAGGCTTCGGTTTGGACTGGGTCGCGTTCACTCGCCGTTACTAACGACATCCCATTCGGTTTCTTTTCCTGTCCATACTGAGATGTTTCAGTTCTGGACGTTCCCCATTGCGCGAAGCAATTGCGGTGGGGATTCCCATTCGGAGATCCTGAGTTCTTCGCCTCCGTGCGGCTCCCTCAGGCTTATCGCAGCTTGGCACGTCCTTCATCGGCACTTGAGCCGAGCCATCCACCATGTGGCACAGTAGCCACGAATGATGATATATAATGCTCTGGACCACGATGAACGGGTCCAGTGAGCGCCTGGATTGCACGTACACACGGTCTTCATCTGCACGCCTGTTGGTGACAGTGCGTGCATCGACCCTTCCCATCCTCGTTCACACGGGATGGTGCATCTGTCTTCATCGGAACGAGCGCCGGTTCACACTTAAGGAACCCGGTTTCGTCCCGCGAATATGGACCCACTGGGATTCGAACCCAGGGCATCCTCCTTGCAAAGGAGGCACTCTCCCACTGAGCTATGGGCCCTACCTGTTAGCCCTGGTAGTTCTGAAGTGCTCGGTCGGCCACGCGTCGAGCGATCGAGCCTAAAGGTGGGTCAGGCACGTCGGCCTGATCCCGGTCTGTGGAGGTGATCCAGCCGCAGATTCCCCTACGGCTACCTTGTTACGACTTAAGCCCCCTTGCAGAGCCCAGATTCGACCACCGTTCGGTGGCCTCATCCGGACCCCACTCGGGTGCTTTGACGGGCGGTGTGTGCAAGGAGCAGGGACGTATTCACCGCGCGCTTCTGACACGCGATTACTACCGAATCCAGCTTCATGCGGGCGAGTTTCAGCCCGCAATCCGAACTACGACCGGGTTTAGGAGATTGGCGCCCCCTCTCGGGGTGGCTTCCCATTGTCCCGGCCATTGTAGCCCGCGTGTTGCCCAGCTCATTCGGGGCATACTGACCTACCGTTGCCCGTTCCTTCCTCCGCTTTGGCAGCGGCAGTCCCCCTAGTGTACCCAGCCATCGCGAGATGCTGCTGGCAACTAGAGGTGCGGGTCTCGCTCGTTGCCTGACTTAACAGGACGCCTCACGGTACGAGCTGACGGCGGCCATGCACCTCCTCTCAGTAGCGTCGAGTAAGGTCATCAACCTGACTGTCATGACTACTGTCGGAGCTGGTGAGATGTCCGGCGTTGAGTCCAATTAAACCGCAGGCTCCTCCGGTTGTAGTGCTCCCCCGCCAATTCCTTTAAGTTTCATCCTTGCGGACGTACTTCCCAGGCGGCTCGCTTCACGGCTTCCCTACGGCACAGCGCAGGCACGTAGCCTGCGCCACACCTAGCGAGCATCGTTTACGGCTAGGACTACCCGGGTATCTAATCCGGTTCGAGACCCTAGCTTTCGTCCCTCACCGTCGGATCCGTTCTTCTGAGGCGCTTTCGCCACCGATGGTCCGTCCAGGATTACAGGATTTCACTCCTACCCCGGACGTACCCCTCAGATCTCCCGGTCCCAAGCCAGACGGTTTCCGCCGGACGCCCACTCGTTGAGCGAGTGGATTTCCCGACGGACCTGACTGGCCGGCTACGGACGCTTTAGGCCCAATAAAATCGGCCATCACTCGAGCTGCCGGTATTACCGCGGCGGCTGGCACCGGTCTTGCCCAGCTCTTATTCGTGTACCACCTTACGGTACACAAAAGCGAGGACTGTATGCCCTCGCACTCGGAATCCCCCTATCGCACTGTCGTGCAGTGTAAAGGTTTCGCGCCTGCTGCGCCCCGTAGGGCCCGGACTCTTGTCTCAGAGTCCGTCTCCGGGCTCTAGCTCTCACTACCCGTACCGATTATCGGCATGGTGGGCCGTTACCCCACCATCTACCTAATCGGCCGCAGCCACATCCTATGGCGCCGGAGCGTTTCACGATCCCTGCCTTCCAGCATGGGACCGCTATCACGGATTAGCCTCAGTTTCCCGAGATTATCCGTGTCCATAGGGTAGTTTGGCCACGTGTTACTGAGCCGTTTGCCACGAGTGTGAACTCGTGCGACTCGCATGGCTAAATCGGATTCCGATAGCAATGGCCTCCGGCAGGATCAACCGGAATGGTCTCCCCCGAAGGGGAGGGTTAGGCGGGATGTACGAAATGTACATGTACTATCGATCGTTCGACGACAATCGGACCGACCGAGTGTCACCGAACTACCAGGGCTAACATCAGATCCCATCGTATACGGCGGACCGCAGGGGTGGAATCCTCATTTCCTTCGGACCTGAGTCAAGGCCGTTCGGGGTTATAAACCCATCGAACCTGCCTCGCAGGTCGCGACTGTGGGACGGATCCAACGTCCCACACTCACTGTGTGTCTGCATCCATTCCGAACACCCTATCACACTTAAGGGCGTCGGTCCGAGTTCGGCGCCGGAATCGCGTTCCCGCGCCGCCTCGCGTGTACTTCTTCCGAACGCCCTTAGACATATAAGGGCATCGGAGTCGGGGCGTCCCGGCCCGGGGTGAACCCGGCCGGGAGCGTCCCGCGCTTGTTCGCATTCCATTCGAGTGCAGCGCCCCACATAAGGCCGTCGAACCACCGGCGCTCCGTCAAGCGATTTCATGGGAACGGTGACTCACGGGAGGCGGTGACACTGGACTCGACGAGGATGTCGCGCGGGTGGAGACCGACTCGTCATCCCACGCGCGTGCGTGCGGTCCGGTCGGGTGAGTGCCGCGCACGCTCGGCTACGCACGCACAAAGTAAATACTGACTGACTCACCACTGTCGGACTGGTTCCCGGGCGGCTCAAAGAAGCGGTCGAGGGTCTCAGATGGTCTCGAGGTGTTCGATACCCCGCTTGGAGACGTTCGCCTTCGTGATGCGGTCGGGCATCCAGTCGGGCTTGTCGTCCGGGGCCGTCTCGCGCCACGCCCACCCCTCGTAGTGGTGGACCTTCTTCGTCCCTTTCTCCCGGAGCTTGAGTTCGGTCCGGTCGGCGTCACCCTCGCTGTCTGCGGGGTCGAGCCGGCGGGCCGCTTTCAGTGCCGCCTGTCGCGGCGTACGTCCGGAGAAGACGCTCGATTCGGAGCCGTTGTCGTCGCGGAGAGCGAAGTTTCGCTTCCCATCATCGCTACGTGCCATGGTTTTCGAACCTCCATGCGAAAGCAAAACACTATCATATATAACTATATCCCCGAAATCGAGACACCACAGCCGATATGTTTATACGACAACAATCCTCGGTAGTAGCGAGCGGGACGCACCGGGCACGGCAAGGTTAAGTATGTCGTACGGCGAAGGGTGCCGTAAGATACCGCGATGGTTCGAAAGAAGAAGCTCAGCCCGAGTGGCGCCAAAGACGAGAACGGCGAGTACCACAATGTGCACCTCAACCTGCACGAGGACGAGCTGACCGTCGCCGGGATGGAGATCGGTGACGAGGTGTTCGTCCGCGTCCGCGACAACAAGATCATCATCCAGAAGGCGGACGCAAACGAGGAGATAGAACACGAGTTCTGACCCGTGGACCCCTACGCCGTCGCGAAGCCCCTCCTGTTCCGGCTTCCGGCAGAGACCGCACACACGACAGTACACACCGTCCTGCGCACCGCCCAGCGGACGCCCGCGATGGACGCGTGCGCGCGACGGCTCGTCGTCGACGACGAGCGCCTCGCAACCACCGCCTTCGACCTCGACTTCCCCTCACCGGTCGGCGTCGCGGCCGGCTTCGACAAGAACGCCGAGGTGCCGCGCGCGCTCGCTGCGCTCGGCTTCGGCCACGTCGAGGTCGGCGGTGTCACCGCACGGGGCCAACCCGGTAACCCCCGTCCCCGGCTCTTTCGGCTCCCCGAGGACCGCGCGCTGGTCAACCGCATGGGGTTCAACAACGACGGCGCGGACGTCGTCGGCCCTCGCCTCGCGGCGACCGACGTCCCCGTCCCCGTGGGCGTCAACATCGGCAAGTCGAAGGTCACCCCCCTGTCGGAGGCGCCCGCCGACTACCGCGACACCTACGAGCGCTGTGCCGCGGGCGGGGACTACTTCGTCGTCAACGTCTCCAGCCCCAACACGCCCGGCCTGCGCGACCTCCAGAACCGCGAGCACCTGGAGGGCATCCTCGAAGCGCTGACCGACGCGGGAGCGGCCCCGCTTCTGGTGAAACTCTCGCCCGACCTCACCGACGCCGCCACCGAGAGCGCGCTCGCCGTCGCCGGCGACTTCGACCTCGACGGCGTCATCACGACCAACACCACCACCCGCCGACCCGATACGCTCCGGGGGGTCAACCGCGCGGAGACGGGTGGCCTGTCGGGCAAGCCCATCGAGGCGCGCGCGACGCGCGCGGTGCGGTTCGTCGCCGAGCGAACCGACCTCCCCGTCGTCGGCGTCGGCGGCGTCTCGGACGCCGAGGGCGCCTACGCCAAGATACGCGCCGGCGCGTCGCTCGTCCAGTTGTACACCGGCCTCGTCTACGAGGGGCCGACGCTCGCGCGCGATATCAACAGGGAACTGCTCGACCTGCTCGAACGCGACGGGTTCAGTTCGGTCGAGGCCGCGGTCGGCGCCGACCTATAGCGGGCGTCTCGTCCGTGCGAAGAAGGAGCCTGCCGTCACTCCAGCGTGCGAAGGTCGAACTCGAAGGCCGCGACGGGGACTTCGAGGTCGTGTTCGACGAGCACCGCCGGGTGGACCTCGCCGACGACGCCCACCGACTCGCCGTCGAGGACCACCGCGGCGGTCCGACCGGGGATGAACGAGGGGTGGTCGGTCGCCGGCGTCTCCAGCTCGCAGTCGAACGCGGCGGCGAGCGCCTGGAGGCGGGCCTTCGCCGCCTCGTAGCCCGCGTCGGTGCGCGCGAGGACGGCCGCGACGGTCCGTCGTTCGTGGACCTTCGTCTCCTCGCGCTCGTCGACGCGCGCCGACAGGCCGATCTCCGCGAGGTCCTGTGGGTACGCGCGGTGCGTGTTGTTCTCGAGGACCATCATGAGCGAGGGGAGCGCCCACGTGCGGACGACGGTGAAGTCCTCGCTGTACGGTTCGCCGATGGTCGCGGGGGGAGCCGCGCCGTAGGCGCCGCCCTCGGGGTCGAGACGCATCCGGTCGAAGCACGCCGCCTCGTTGGCGAGGTGGAAGTTCAGCATGTCCTCGAACCCGAGGCCGACGAGGACGTCGCGGGCGGCGTCTTCCAGTCGGGTCCCGGCCGTTCGTCCGCCGATGGTCCCGACGTCCGGGTAGCGCGGGTCGAGGTCGTTGAACCCGTAGGCCCGCCCGACGTCGTCCACGACGTCGACGGGGTGGAGCACGTCGGTCCGGTAGGGCGGGACCGACACGTCGTACACCACGCCGTCGGCCGATTCCTCGACGTCCGCCGCCAGCCCCGAGCGTTCGAGCAGGTCGACGACCTCCTCCCGTTCGAACCCGACGCCGAGGAGGTGTTCGACGCGCTCGTGGGTGACGCGCTTGTGTTCGACCGCCAGGTCCGGCCGGACGAGCTCCCCGTCGGGGTACTCGACGCGGACCGACTCGACGCGGCCGCCGCGGGCGGCCAGCGCGTAGCAGATGATGGTACACATCTTGTCGATGGTCCACTGGTCGGTCCCGGTGAGTTCGATGAACACGTCGCGCGTCCCCTCGTCGACCTCCGTCCGGCGGCCGTTGATGACCGGCGGGAACGAGAACAGGCCGATGTCGTCGTAGATAGCGGGGTACGCCTCGTAGTCCGCGAGCAGCGGCCCGTAGGTCCGTCCGGTCGGGTGCTCCTCGATGACCTCGCCCGGCGTGCGGTCGGCGTCGTCGTCCAGCGGGACGAACCGGTCGCCGTCGGGCGCGATGCCGCGATAGGTGATGGTCTTCGGGGGCGCACTGGCCGCGCCGGCTCGCGGGTCGGACTCCGCCCCGTTCGCGCCCTCCGTGGCGGTCACCGCCGCGCGCCCCTTCAGCATCGTCAGGTCGTGGACGCCGATGGCGCCCTTCGCGCGCTTGCGACCCATCGTCCGGTGGAGTTTCTCCTGTAACTGGATGAGCGACTCCAGTTTCCCCTCGTCCATCGAGAGGCCGCGGACGATGGCGCCCGTCACGTAGGGGCGCTCCTCGGGGACGGACTCGTCCACCTCGATGACCCACTCGGGGTCGTTCGTCCGCGGGACGGACACCCCGCGCGCGTCGCCGTACTGGTAGCGCAGCGAGCGGGCCAGCCCCTCGACCGAGAGGCGGTCGAGGCGGTCGGACTCGAACTCCAGTTTCGCCTTCCCGTCCTCGGTCTCGCCCTCGTACTCGACGCCGAGGTTGAACAGGTCCCACTCCAGTTCGTCGTCGCTCTTCTCCTCGTGCCCCGTGAGTTCCCGCAGTTCGTCGAAGTCGACGTCCACCGTGGGCATCAGTGCACCACCTCCACCGTCCGCAGGAGGTCGAGGTCACAGAGCGTCCCGTGCACGTCGCGGATGTCCTCGAAGCCGTACATGAGCATGAGCAGGCGTTCGAGCGCGAGGCCCCACGCCATCACGTCGCAGTCGATACCGAGCGGTTCGAGCACCTCCGGGCGGAAGATACCGGAGTTGCCGATCTCGATTATCTCGCCGGTCTCGGGGTGACGCCCGAACAGCTCGAAACTCGGCTCCGTGTAGGGGTTGTAGTGGGGTTTGAACTGGATGTCGGTGATGCCGAACTGGCTGTAGAACTCCTCGAAGGTCCCCATCAGGTCGCGCACCGAGAGGTCCTCCGCCATCACCCACCCCTCTATCTGGAAGAACTCGAGCAGGTGCGTCGCGTCGAGGGTGTCGTTGCGGTACACCTTCTCGACGGAGAAGTAGCGCTGAGGGGGTTCCAGGTCGCCGACGGCGTCGCCCGAGAGGTAGCGCATCGACAGCGAGGTGGTGTGTCCGCGGAGCGCGAGCGCGCGGGCGAACTCCTCGTCCCACGGCGAGTGGTAGCCCTCGCCGTCCTCGCCGACGCCCTCCAGGTGCGCCCGGCGGACGCGCTCGACGAGGTCCTCGGGCAGGTGGTCGATACGTCTCGGGTCGGAGAGCGCGAAGCGGTCCCAGTGGGTGCGCGCCGGGTGGTCCTGGGGCATGAACAGCGCGTCGTTGATCCAGAAGTCGGCGTCGACGTGCGGCCCCTCCATCTCCTGGAAGCCCATCCCGACGAGGACGTCCTTCACCCGGTTCGCGGTCTGGCGCAGGATGTGCTCGCGCCCGCCGTGGACCGTCTCGGCGTCCGCCTCGACGTTGTACTCGGTGAACTCCACGTCGCGCCACGCCCCGCTGGTGAGCAGGTCTGGCGTGAGCGCGCCGACGGTGTCGGCCACCTCGACGCCCTCCATGAGCGCCGTCACGCCGGCGTCGGTGAGCGTCACCGAGCGCGCCGTCGACGCCTCGCGGCGGACCAGCCCGCGTCGCTCGAGCGCGTCGAGCGCGTCCTCTGGCGCGTCCGTCCCGTCGCCCGCCGCGACGGCGTCGAGCGCGGCCGCCTCCGCGTCGCTCTCGGGGTCCGCGTCCGGGGCGGCCTCGACCGCCCCGCTCTCGATGCGGCCGTAGCCCTTCCGGGCGAAGTTCGACAGGGCGATGTCGACCGCGGGGCCGTCGAGACCGGCCGCTCCGAGCAGTTCGCCCATCGAGACGGGGTCGTCGTCGGCCCCGGCGTCGACGGCGGCCCGGTAGAGGCGCACCTCCGGGAGGCCCGACTCGCGGTACTCCGCGCCCTCCTCGGTGAGCGAGACCGACTCGCGCTCCTCCTCCTCGACGTCGAGGAGGCCGTCGTCGGCCAGTTCGAACGCCGCCCGGGTGACGGCCGTCGGTGACTCGTCGAGGGCCGCCGCGAGGGCCTCGACCGTTCGTGATTCCGTCGCGCTCGCGGCCTCCAGGACCGCGGCTTGTGCCTGTGGTAATCGCATTGGTGTGGGTAGTTGCGTCCCGTTTCGTGGGGGTACGGGTATGCGTGCTGGTCGAGAGACGATGCGCGGCGACGTCGGTTTGTGCGGGCCGAACCGCGACGGACCCGGTCCTCCGACGCCTACGCGCTGAAAAAGCCGAACCCCGCGCTGGGCGGCCGGCGTGCGACACTCCACGGCAGGGGTTCGGGTGCCATACCCGCCTCTGTTCCCGCCGGGAGCAAAAGGGTTCTGGAGCGCACGAGCGCCGCGCGCCACTCAGGCGACGTTGCGCTCGACGAGCGTCTCCCCCGTCTCGAACCGGTCGCTCCCGAGCGCCCCGATATCGACCAGCGACGCCTCGCCGTCGAGACAGAGTTCCGCGACGAGACGGCCGGTCGCGGGCGCGTGCTGGAAGCCGTGACCCGAGAAGCCGGCGGCCGTCACCAGGCCCGGACGCGTCTCCTCGAGTATCGGGTGGTGGTCCGGCGTGACGGCGTACAGCCCCGCCCACCCGCGGACGATGCGCGTCTCCGGGCCGAAGTACGTGGTGTAGCTCGCCGCGCGCTCGACGGCCGTGGCCGCCCACTCGACGTCCATCGACGTGGCGTACCGCGAGGGGTCCACGTCCGGGTCCGCCTCGGCGAATCGCCCGCCGACGAGTGCCTGCCCGTCACGCTCGGGGCGGAAGTACGACCCCGTGTCGAGGTCGATGGTGAGCGGGAGGGCCTCGGGCATCGGCGGGTCGGGGGCCACGACGGCGAGCTGGCGACGACGGGGGGCGACCGGGAGCGAGACGTCGGCCAGCGCGGCCACCTCGCGCGCCCACGCGCCGGCCGCGTTCACGACGAAGTCCGCGTCGAGCGCCCCGTCGGGCGTCTCGACACCCGTCACCCCGCTCTCGTCCCGGCGAATCGCGGTCACCGGCGTCTTCGTTCGGAGCGTCGCTCCCGCTTCGCGGGCCGCCTCGGCGTACCCCTGGAGGGCGAGGTGCGGGTCGGCGACGCCGTCGGTCGGCGAGTAGGACCCGCCCTCGAACGGCCCCGCGTCGACGCCCGGGCAGTGCTCGACGGCCGTCTCGGGGTCGACGAACTCGCTCGGCACACCTCGCTCACGCTGGAGGGCGACCGACTCGCGGAGCGTCCTCGCGGTCCTCGCCTCGCGGGCGAGGAAGAGGTAGCCGTGGCGGCGGTAGCCGATGTCGACGCCGAAGCGGTCCTCGAACTCCTCCCAGACGGCCATGCTCTCGACGGAGAGGTCGACGTTCACCGCCGTCGAGAACTGCGCCCGGATGCCGCCCGCCGCCCGGTCGGTACTCCCCGCACCGAGGTGGCCGCGCTCGCAGACCGTGACGGCGGCACCGCGCTCGGCGAGCGCGTACGCGCTCGACAGGCCGACGATGCCGCCGCCGATGACGACGACGTTCACGCCCTCCCCACACCGCCGCGACACATGAACGTTCTCGCCACCCTCCTCCAGCGGGCCCGAACGTTCACCTCCGCGACCGGCGAACCGCGGGCATGGTCCGCATCCTCTCGGCCGACGAGGTCCGCTCGTTGCTCTCGCTGCCCGACCTCCTCGACGTGGTCGAGGACGCCTTCCGCAGGCAGGGTCGCGGCGCGGTCGAACGCCCACCTCGTCCGCACTTCCCGGTCGGGACCGGACTGGTAGACGCCCCCGGCACGGGGTTGACCATGCCCGCGTACCTCCACGGCGAGGCGACCTACGCGACGAAACTCGTCACCGTCCAGCCCGCGAACGCGGCGCGGGGACTCCCGACGACGCGCGCGCAGGTGGTCGTCACGGACGCCGAGACGGGCGAGTGCCTCGCCCTGCTCGCTGGAGAGCCGGTGACGAACGCCCGGACCGGCTGTATCGGCGGGACGGCGGTCCGCCACCTCGCGGCGACGCCCGTCCGACTGGGGCTGCTCGGGGCCGGCGCGCAGGCGCGCTGGCAGGCCCGGGCCGTCGACGCGGCCGTCCCTCTCGGTTCGGTGCGCGTCTACTCGCCGAGCGACTCCCGCGAGCGGTGCGCGGCGACGCTCGACGCCGAACTCGGGGCCGACGTGCGGGCCGTCGACGCCCCCGAGGCGGCCGTCGCGGACGCCACCGTCGTCGTGACGGCCACCACCAGCGAGACGCCCGTCTTCCCCGGGGCGGCGCTCGCCGATGGAACGCTCGTCGTCGCGGTGGGCGCGTACACGTCCGCGATGCGTGAACTCGACGGCGAGACCGTCGCCCGCGCGGCACGCGTGTTCGCCGACGTGCCCGAGGAGGCGGCGGACGTGGGCGACGTCGCCGACGCCGGTCTAAGCGAAGAAGACCTCCTCCCCCTCTCGGCCGTCTTCGAGGGGGAGGCGGGGCGAGCGCGCGAGGAGGAGGTGCTGGTCGTCGAGAGCGTCGGGTCGGCGGTACTCGACGCGGCGGCCGCCGGGATGGTGTACGAGCGCGCGCAGGAGGAGGGGGTTGGGACGGACGTCCCGCTGTGAGGGACCGACCGCACTACCGCCGCGAACTGTCGAGGTCGAGGTCGATGTCGAGGGAGTCGAGGCGTTCAGCGGCCTCCTCGCGCTTCTCCTGGTGGTCGGCGAGGAACTCGCGCATCAGCGTCGCGGCCTGTTCCTTGCAGTCGCCACAGAGGCGCTCGCCGCCGACGCACTCGTCGTAGACGCGCGTCGCGAACTCGTCGTCGTCCGCGGCGAGCAGGTAGGCGTACAGTTCGTAGACGGGGCACTCGTCGGCCTCGCCGCCGAGTTCACGCTGGAGTTCGGCCGTCTCGCGTCCGCCGGTCGTGGCGGACGTCACCTTCTCGTACCCCTCCTCGGGGTCGTCGAGGAGGCTGATGTGACTCGCTGGCACGCTCGAACTCATCTTCCCGCCGGTGAGCCCGGTCATGAAGCGGTGATAGAGGGAGGAGGGGGCGTAGAAGCCGTAACCGCCGTGGTCGACCTCCACCTCGCGTGCGAGGTGCGCGGCCGCGTCGTGGTCGAGGTCGAAGGCGTCGACGTGGCCCTCGTAGACGCGCTTCTCGCCGTCGACGGCCTCGATGAGCGCCTCGAACGCCTCGGGGGTTGCGTTCCGGTCGAGGAACCGCACGCGTGGACGGAGCGGCTCCATGCCGGCGTTCTCCAGGCTCTCGACGAGCGCGGGTGCGTCGAACGCCGCGGCGACGTGGGCGGCGGCGTCCTCACACCGGACGGGGTCGTCGCCCTCGGTGGCCAGCGCGTCGTACGCGTCCGCCAGGAGCGCGCGCTCCGCGTCGTCGGTCTCGAAGCTCGCGTACGCCTCGGTCACCTTGAAGTAGCGCATGCGGGCGGCGAGGTCGCGCGCGAGGCGGACGTGCGGGTCCTGGTCGGGACCGACCGGGATGACCGTCGGTTTCGGCCCGTCGAGTTGCGGGTAGAGGATGTCGGCCATCTGCGTGACGACCGACTGCATGTGCGAGACGTCCGTCTCGCCGTCGAAGCCGTAGATGGCCTGCAGTTCGGAGAAGTTGGCCTTGCTCCCGAGTTCGAAGGCGAGGTCCTGCAGCGGGCGGTTCGTGGACTGACGGTAGAGTTCGCCCTCCTCGGGGTCGAACCCGAGTGCGAGCAGCGAGAGCAGGTAGTCGCGGGCGTGCTCGTCTATCTCGGCCCACGAGAGGCCGCGGGCGCTGTGGGCTTCGAGGTCCGCGATGAGCGCGTAGGCGTCGAGCCCCTGTCGCTGGTGCCAGATTATCTCGTCGAACACCAGTTTGTGCCCGATGTGGGGGTCGCCGGTGGGCATGAACCCCGAGAGGACGGCCGCGGGGTCGCCGTCACGCATCGCCCGCAGGACGTCGCGGTACTCGCGGTGGCCGAAGATGACCCCCCGGCGCATCAGGTAGTGGGGGTCGGGCACCTCGGGGAGCACCTCGTCGAACGCCTCGATGCCGAACTCCTCGAACAGTTTGCGGTAGTCCTCGACGGTGGAGGACCCCCACGGGTCGAGGGTCGTCCCGTCGGCTCCCGCGGCGCTCCCCCCGTCGGTGGCGGCCTCGCGGCGCGCCGTCTCGTCGTGGTGGTCCGTGTCCTCGCTCATGCGGTCGTCGCCCCGAAGTCGCCCCGGCGCGCGCAAAAAGCGTTCGCTTGTGGCGGTGGGGCGTGGGCGACGCACGGCGGACCGACGAGCGCGACGAAGCGCGTCGAGCCTACGGCGTGAGTCGTTCGACCGAGAGCCAGTCGATGGTCCCCTCGGGGTCGGTCAGCGCGAAGACGATGCGCTTTCGCACGCCGTGGGCGAGGCGGACGTCGAGGGCGACGTCGCGGGGGTTGAACGCGTGGTCCCGCGAGACGACGCGGACGAGGTGTTCGGAGTGGCCGAGGTCGTCGGCCGACTCGACGGTGGCGTAGGTGCGGAAGTCGGCGCCGAACTTGAAGCCCGTCTTGGGGACGACGCCGCGCTCGCGCAGGGCGCTGTAGACGGCCAGGCGGCGGTCGAACCGTTCGCCCTCGACGTCCCGCCCGCGGTCGAGCACCGCCTCGCGCCCCTCGTCGACGCGGATGGCGCCGTGTTCGGCGAGGTAGGCCGCCTCGATGAGCGAGCACTGGAGCGGCCCCGCCGCCTGCCGCCCGTCGAGGGGCTGACCGTAGAACGTCCGCCTGTAGAGGTCGCCCGGGGGGTCCCACAGCACGACCCGGTCGGCGAGCAGCGCCGCCGGCGCGTCCGCGGGCAGGTCGGAGGCGCTCTCGCCGCGCAGGTCGGGGTGGTCGACCGAGAGGTAGGTCAGTTCGCTCTCCTCGTCGACGACGGCGAGCGTGTCGCTCTCGCTGAGCGACGACGCCGAGAGCGTCTCGCGCTCGCCGACGACGCGCAGGCGGTACTCGACGGCGTCGTCCCACGGGCCCTCGCCGCGGGGGTAGACGACGAAGTCGGCGGTACCGGGGTCGTCGACCCAGCCCTCGCGGGCGGGCGAGAGGTAGAACCCCCGGTTGCGGAGGTCCTTGTAGACGAGGAAGGGGAGGGTGCAGTCGGTCGCCGCGAGGAACGCCGGGAGGTCCATGCCGTCTACCGAATCGAGGTCGCCGCGGAACAGCAGGTGCGCCGCCTCGACCGACACGAGGTCGAGGGCGTCGCCGTCGGGCCGGCCGTACCCCTGCGAGTCGTAGAACCGCTCGCGCCCGGGCGGGGGGACCCGGACGACGTCGCCGTCGCGCGTCGCGTCCATACGCCTACTGGTGAGTCGAGGAGCAAGTGTGTACTGGTAGCCTGAGGCCGGAGCGGCGCACGGCCGTCAGAAGTCGCAGGTCGTGGTGTCGTCCTCGTGGAGGTGGACGACGCCGTCGAAGAGGTCGCGGTAGTCCTCGAGGACGGCCTCCTCGTGGACCTCCTCGGCGAGGTGGAACAGGCCGATGGCGTCGTGTTCCTCGAGCAGGTCGAGCATCTGCTCGACGGCGACGCGGGCGCGCTCCTCGTCGGCGTAGTAGGCCATCTCCGTGACGGAGTCGACGCTGACGCGGCGCTTGCCCGCCGTCTCCTCCAGGAACTCGCGGAGGTCGTCGACCATCCCATCCAGGTCGTCGGGCGAGGAGACGTACCGGACGTGGTCGCCCGCGCGCCGGGAGTAGCCCCGCTCGATGGAGAGGGTGTCGAGGATGACCGCCTTCGACTCGTCGACCTCGTAGTACTCCAGTTTCTGCTGGACCTCTCGGGCGGTGGTGCGCGTCGAGAGGATGAACAGGTGGTCGGTGTCGGTCTTGAAGAACTCCGTGTCGAGACGGTCCGTCTCGCCGGTACTGGGGTGCAGGAGCATGATACCGGTCCCGCCCGGTACGGTCTCGGGCGCGCCCTCGATGGCGAGCGTGTAGTCCATACCCGGTGACGGACCGCGAGCGTCTTATACACCACGTTCCGTCGAGTCGTTGCCACGAGGGGAGAATCGGTCGTCGCGAGCGCCGTGAGCGGGCGCGAGCGGGCGCGCCGGGGAGCCAGCGCGTCGGTTCAGACGGCGGCCTGCATGATGCCGCCCGTCTGGACGACGAAGTAGAGGACGAACAGGCCCGCGAGCACCACCTGCGTCGCGCGCACGTCGCGCCACTCGCCGACGGCCACCTTCACCAGCGGGTAGGAGATGATGCCCGCGGCGATGCCGTAGCCGATGTTGAACGTGAAGGGCATGATGAGGATGGTGAGGCCTGCGGGGACGGCGTGAGTGATGTCGTCCCACTGGACGGCGGTGATGTTCTGGAGCATCACGACGGCGATGACGACCAGCGCGATGTGGCTCGCGTACTGCGGGATGGCCGCCGCGAGCGGGACGAACACGAGCGAGACGAGGAAGAGGAGCGCGACGACCAGCGCCGTCAGGCCGGTGCGTCCGCCCTCCTCGACGCCCGTCGCGGACTCGATGTACGTCGTCACCGTCGAGGTGCCGAGCATCCCGCCGACGGTGGTGCCGACGGCGTCGGCCATCAGCGGCTTCTCTATCTCCGGCAGGTCGCCGTCGTCGTCGAGGAAGCCGGCGGCCTGGCCGACGCCGGTCAGGGTCCCGGCGGTGTCGAAGAAGTCGACGAAGAAGAACGTGAAGACGATGAGCGCGAACCCGAACGGTTCGACGTCGCCGAACCCGGAGACGAACGCGCCCGCCAGCGGCGTGATGTCGTAGACGGGGGGGGTGAAGCCGACGGTGAGCGTCCCCGGTGCGACGAGGCCGGCCACCTCGACGACGTAGCCCAGTCCCGCGGTCCCGAGGATGCCGAGGAGGATGGAGCCACGCACCCCCCGGGCGTAGAGTGCGAGAGTGAAGAACAGGCCGACGATGGAGAGAATCGCGATGGGGTTGCTGGCGACCTGCCCGAGCGTGATGTACGTCCCCTCGGGGTCGGGGACGACGATCTCCATCGCCTGCAGGCCGATGAGCGCGAGGAACGCGCCGATGCCGGAGCCGACGGCGAACTTGACCGGCTCCGGGAACGCCTGGATGATGTACTTGCGCGCGCCGACGGCGGTCAGCGCCATGAAGATGACCCCCTCGACGACGACGGCCGCGAGCGCCGTCTGCCAGGAGACGCCGAGCGTGATGACCACCGTGAAGGCGAAGAAGGCGTTCAGCCCCAGCCCCGGCGCCTGCGCGAACGGTCGGTTCGCGTACAGCGCCATGACGAGCGTCGCGACGGCCGCCGAGATGAGCGTGACGACGGTGAGCATCGAGACGACCGCCCCCTGACTGTACCCCTGAATCGAGATGGCCTGCGCGAGGACGGCCGGGTTGACCACGACGATGTACGACATCGTGAGGAACGTCGTGAGTCCGGCGAGCACCTCCGTCCAGACGTCGGTGTCGTACTCCTCGAAGTCGAAGAACGCCCGTATCGAGCGGCGCGCCCGTCCCGCGTACCCCCCTTCGGTGTCAGTGTCCGTGAGACCCATGATGCACGTTTGAGCATACATAGACATCTCCAATTAAGTATTCCCATGTCTGACCGACGGTGGTATACATGTATTTGGATACAATCCCGGTCGGCCGCGGTGGGTCCGTCACTCGATGTGGGTCAGCGCGTCGACGGGGGCGTCGGTCAGGTCGCGGGCGCTCTCGACGCCGACGCTCCCGACGGTGATGAGCGCGAAGACGCCGACGACTTCGGCGTCGGCCTGTCCTGCGATGTCGAGGAGGAGTTCCTGGGTCTCGCCCGAACGGATGAGGTCGTCGACGACGAGGACGCGCTGACCCGGGCGGAGGGCCCGCGCCGGGAGGTAGTAGGTGAACTCGATACCGCTGGCGAGGCGCTGGCGCGCCTCGATGAACTCCTCGACGGCCGTCTCCTTCGACTTCTTCGCGTAGGCGAGACGGGCGTCGAAGTGACTCGCCATCGCCGCGCCGAGCGTGATGCCGTCGGTGGCGGCGGTGAGGACGACGTCGGGACGCTCGACCTGTAGCGCCTCCGCCGCGACGGGTGCGACGAGGTTCAGGAACGGCTGGTCGAAGACGACGTCTGAGTTGTCGACGTACCCCTCGGGGTCGTAGCGGATGCGGGCCTCGAGTTCCGTCGCGAGCGTCTCCTGGCCGATGGAGGCGACCACCTCGCGGGCGCGCGCCTCGCCGGGGAGGACGTGGCCGTTGACGTAGCGGTTCAGGTCGCCCGCCGGGAGACCCGTCTCTTCGGCCAGTTCGTCGTACGTGCGGGTCTCCTTCAGCATCCGGAGGACCGCGACCGCCTGGAGTTGCAGGCTGGCCTTCTCGACGCGGTTCGTGCTCATACCCCGTCTGGAATACGCACGGATATGATTACTTCGACACGAAACGAAGGGGTCCTATCCACAGAGGTGGGCCGTCAGCGGTCGGCGAGCAGGTCCGACGCCGACAGCAGCGCCTCCAGTTCCACGCCGTGCTCCGCGAGGTGCTCGCGGGCGCCCTCCTCGCGGTCCACGACGACGAGCACGCGCTCGACGACGGCGCCCGCCTCGCGCAGCGCCTCGACGGCGTCGACGGCGCTCCCGCCGGTCGTGGCGATGTCCTCCAGCACGACGACTTCCTCGCCTTCGTCCAGTCGCCCCTCGATGCGGTTGCCGGTGCCGTACTCCTTGGCCCGCTTGCGCGCGATGACGTAGGGGTTCCCGGTGCGGACGCTCGTCGCCGCGACCAGCGGGACGGCCCCCAGCGCGACGCCGGCCAGTTTCGTCTCGCCGACGCGTTCCGCGAAGGCGTCTGCGACGAGCGAGAGACAGCGCGGGTCTGTCTCGAAAAGGTACTTGTCGACGTAGTACTCGCTGGTGCCGCCGTTGGCGAGTTCGAACGCCCCGAATTTCACGGCGTCGGCCGCCCGGAGCGCCGCGATGAGGTCCTCGTCGGTCATACCCGACGGTGGGCGGAGGGGCGTGTTAAACGCCGCGAAGCGTGAGGCGTTCAGGGAGTGAAGTCGGCAGACCCACCCTTCACACACAAGCGCGTTCGCCGCGAGCGAGTGAGCGCAGCGAACGAGCGAGCGGGCCGACGAACGGACGGGGTCGCGTCTCGACGCGACGAAGTCCGTGAGGAGTGCTTTTGGTGAAGCTTTTACAGGCCGGGCGAAGCCCGGCCGTGGTAAAAGGTTCAGTTGAAGTCCCGAATCGTCAGTTCGAGCGTGTCGAGGTCGACGATGGGTGCGAAGGCGTGGTCGGGGTCGATGTTGACGCTCTTCTGGAAGTCGGTCTGTTCCTGCCAGCACCCGGAGTTGATGGCGAGGACGTTGTTGTACTTCCCGTAGCCGAGTTTGTGGACGTGGCCGGTGTGGAAGACGTCGGGCACGTCGTCGATGACGAGGTAGTCGCGCTCCTCGGGCGCGAGGCGGGTGTGGCCGCCGTACTGCGGCGCGACGTGGCGCTTCTTCAGCAGGTGGTACATCGCGAGGTGCGGGTCGTCGTAGGAGGCCTTGTGCTCGGGCAGTTCCGCGATGACCTCGTCGAGCGAGACGCCGTGGTACATCAGCACGTTCACGCCCTCGATGGTCACTGTCGAGGGATTACCCGTGATGCGGGCGTCGTGGGCGCTCATGATGCCGCGGAGCTCCTCGTCGAAAGCGGGTTGGGGTTCGGCGAGGCGGACGGCGTCGTGGTTCCCCGGAATCATCACGATCTCCAGGTCGCCGGGCACCTCCTTCAGGTACTCCGAGAACTCCTCGTACTGGTCGTAGATGTCGATGGTCGAGAGTTCCTCGTCCTGGTTCGGGTAGACGCCGACGCCCTCGACCATGTCGCCGGCGATGAGGAGGTACTCGACGGGGGCGGCCTCCTCGGTGTGGAGCCAGGAGGTGAAGCGCGACCACGCCTCGCCCATGAACTCCTGGCTGCCGACGTGGACGTCCGAGACGAGCGCCGCCTGGACGTGGCGGTCGGCGGTGTTCGGGCGGTGCGTCCGGGGAATCTCGGGGAAGTGAAGCGAGTCGACGAAGAGGACGCCGCCGTCGCCCGAGAGCGACCCCTCGACGGCGATGACCTCGTCGAGCAGGAGTTCGTCCACCAGGTCCGCGATGGGCTTGTCCTTGAGCACGAGACAGGGGAAGACGCCGTTGGTGTCCTCCAGTTCGACGAGCCAGTGTCCGCTGGCGGTCGAGCGGACGTCGTTTATCATGCCGACGAGCGCCGTCTCCTCGCCGCCGGGCATGTTCGAGACGGCCGTCGTGGGTCGGTGGTTCACGCGGCCGGTGAGTTTGCGCGAGAGGCGCTCGTAGCGGTCGCGGAAGACGGTCACGAAGTCGCCGTACTCGCCCGTCCCGGTGCTACGACCGGTGATGTCGCCGGCGATGGCGGCGGCCTGCGGGGTTCGTGGACGGTTCCCAGACCCCCCCGTTTCGACTGGAGCGGCCGTCCCCCCGTCACCTTCGACGGGCGTCGTTCCATCAGAAGTCGAGGGAGTCGACGGGTCGTCGACGCTCGGCGACGGGTCCGGGGTCGGTGGGGGAGACGCCGCGTCTGCGTCCGGGTCCGACGTGGACGACGGGTCCGGCGCGGGGTCGCGGGAGTCGAGGACCGACCGGACGTGCGCCGCCGAGAGCTTCAGTGCGTCCTCGGGCACCGTCTCGAGGGCGCGCTCCAGCGCGGCGGCGGGGTCCGAGGTGCGCGCGAGGAGCGTCACCGCCTCGCGCTCGGCGTTGTAACCCCGGCTCGCGAGTTCGGTGACGATGCGTCGCGGCGTCTCCAGTGGCACAGGTGTCGGTGGGTCACGAGCGCCAAAAGCGTAGCGTCTCGTCGGGCACACGGTCACGGGCGCGGGGAAGTGCCCGGGAGGACAGAAAGTTGAAACCGGGGCACGCGATAGGAAGTACAATGAACGACCCCGGTGAGGAGGACGACCGACCGGCCGGAGTGGAGTGGATTCGGTGGCTTCTCACCACGGACGACAGCGCCGTCGTCTACGTCCGCGAGGTACTCAGCAGCGTCGCCGTCGTGCTGGTCGTCGGGTTACTGCTCTTCACCGTCAGCGGGGTCTGGCCGCCGTTGGTCGCTATCGAGAGCCCGAGCATGGAGCCGAACATCCAGCAGGGGGACCTCGTGTTCGTGATGGAGGAACACCGCTTCGCCGGCGACGCGGCGACAACCGCGGGCGGCGCGTCGACGGGCGTCGTCACCAGGGAGACCGGTCAGGGCAACGGCTACACGGAGTTCTCGGAACCGGGCGACGTCATCGTCTTCCGCCCCGACGGGAGCCAGGGTGCCACCCCCATCATCCACCGGGCGCACCTCTGGGTCGACGAGGGCGAGAACTGGTACGACCGGGCGAACCCCGACTACGTCGGGACCGCCGACGACTGCGAGGAACTACCGGCCTGTCCGGCCCCCAACGCCGGCTTCATCACGAAGGGCGACAACCCGGCGACGAACCAGCAGTACGACCAGGTCGCCGGCATCGCGCGAGTCCCCGTCCAACCCGACTGGGTCATCGGGACCGCCGAGTTCCGCATCCCGCTGCTCGGCAACATCCGTCTCCTGTTCAGCTACCTGTTCTTCGGGGGCGACCAGGTGCTGACGACCGTCGTCGCGGCCGGTACCGTCGGGGCGGCCGGCGTGACGCTCGTCGCACGCGACTGACCGCTTTCGGCCGGGGCGTGTTCGCGGGCCGTGACCGGACCGCTGCCGGCGGACCACTTCGATTCGAGCGCCTCAAGTACGATACGAACACTGACACGTCTCGGCGTATGTCAACGTGTTCCAGTGGAACTGAAGGGGTTCGCGCCGCCTGCCGGGAGGGAGCGAGGGCGCCGAATCGGTCGGGTCGCCGTCAGTTGTCGTCGAAGCGCGCCTGGACGAACGGCTGGGCGTCCTCGACGTCGCCGAGTCGCGAGTCGCTGAGCAGGACCGCCTCCGTCTCCTCCAGGGGGACGGAGAGCCCCATCTCCTTGGTGCGGCCGTAGCGACCCTTGCTGACGACGACGGCGTTGACGATGCCGAGCATGTCCAGTTCGCTGATGAGGTCGGTGACGCGCCGCTGGGTGAGGACGTCCAGGTCGATCTCCGCGCAGAGGCGCTTGTAGATGTTGAACACCTCGCCCGTGTTGATGTTGTGGACGCCGTTGCGTTCGAGGAGGATGACGGCGTAGAGGACGAGCTTCGACTGCGTCGGGAGGGTCCGGACCACCTCGACGACCCGGTCGAGTTCGATCTTCTCCTGTGCGCGCCGCACGTGCTCCTCGTTGATGTGTTCGGTCCGGTCGCGCTCGGCGAGTTCGCCCGCCGTCCGGAGCAAGTCGAGCGCGCGCCGGGCGTCGCCGTGTTCCTGCGCGGCGAAGGCGGCGCACAGCGGGATGACGTCCTCCGAGAGGGCGTCGCCCTTGAACGCGACGTCGGCGCGCGCCTGGAGGATGTCGCGCAACTGGTTGGCGTCGTACGGCGGGAAGACGATTTCCTCCTCGCCGAGGCTCGACTTCACGCGCGGGTCGAGGAAGTCGGTGAACTTGAGGTCGTTCGAGATACCCATGATGGACACCCGGGAGTTGTCCAGTTCCGAGTTCATGCGCGAGAGGTTGTACAGCGTGTCGTCGCCGCTCTTCTCGACGAGTTTGTCTATCTCGTCGAGCATGATGACGACGACGCGCTCCTGGTAGTCGACCGCCTCGAAGAACGTCGAGTAGACGCGGTCGGTCGGCCACCCCGTCATGGGGACGGGTTCGAACTGCTCGCGGTCGGCTTCCAGTTCCTCGATGCGCGCGTCGAGCGTCGCCCGGTCGGCGAACCCGGAGTCGGCGAGCGCGTCGGGATGGTCGTCGGCGTCCACACGCTCACGGAGGTCGGTCAGTCGGTCGAGGCGGGCGTCGATGCGCTCGGTGTTCTCCTCGATGAACTTGTTCGCGAGCTGGGCGAGCACGCGGTACTGCGTGTCGGTCACCTCGCAGTTGATGTACTGGACCTCGCAGGGCACCTCGTATTTCTGGGAGGTGGACTCGAGTTCCTCGCTGACGAACTTCGCGCTCGCGGTCTTGCCGGTCCCCGTCTTCCCGTAGATGAGGATGTTCGACGGCGTGTCACCGCGCAGCGCGGTGACGAGGATGGTCGCCATGTTGTTGATCTGCTCCTCGCGGTGGGGCAGACGTCGCGGCGTGTAGGAGGGGCGGAGCACCTCCTTGTTTTCGAAGATGGGTTCGCCGCTCAGGAGGTCGTCGAACAGGCCGGGGGCCGCCTCGTCGGCCCCTTCGGTCAGCGGCGGGTCCGAGAGGGAACCCGTGCCGGCACCGTCCGTGTCGACGGTACTCGCGTCGACGGTACTCGCGTCGATGCTGTCGGCGGTGGGCACGTCGCCCGTGGTCGTCCCGGAGGCGGTCGGTTCGTCGACTGCCGGTTCGTCGACTGCCGGTTCGTCGGTGGTCGGTTCATCGGTGGGCGCCCCGGCCGCGGTCGGGTCGGTCGGCCCGGTCCCTGCCTCGGCCTCGTTCCCGGGGTCGTCGGCAGGTACGGTCGTATCGACATCGTCGGCCACGGCTTCGGTGTCGGTCTCGGTCGTCGAGTCGACATCGGCGTCCCGGTCGGTCGCGGCGTCCGCCTCGGCGTCCGTGTCTACGTCGTCCGGCGCACCGTCCGCCTGCGGTCGGTCTGAGTGGTCGTCGGTCATGTGTGGTTGTCGCTCCCTCGATAGACCCCATGGTTTCGGGTGGAGTCGGCCCTGCGCGCTGCCTCAGACGGTCGAGAATCGGTGTTTCGAGCTATCTCGCGGAGATACCCGCCGGAGGAGGCGTCCAGTTGATGCAGGAGAAAGCGTAGACGAGACTGTAATTAAGCATTGTGGTCCACTCCCACCCCACCGACGCATCCGACGGTGGATTCCGTGGCGGGCGACCCGCGGCCGACCGGCCTCTCGTGGGACGCGCTGAATTCTCGAAGCGGCCTCGACGGCGCGCGAGAGGGCGACTCCGATGGATGAGATGTCGAGGGGGGTCGTGTCACTCGTCGTCGGTCTCGCGAGCGAGCGACGTGAGCCGGAAGTCGCTCGCCGAGCCCGACGGGACGGTCGTGGAGTCGAAACGCACCCGTCAGCGGTGCGCTATCGTTCGTCCCTTCCTCACTAGCACTGGGGAGTGGACGGGAGCGGTCCGGACACGGCGTCCACGACGCGGTAACCACCGACGTACTAGACGGCGCGCGCAGTGGAAGTCGGCCTCTCGTCGGGGTGCTAGAGGTGGTAGAGGTCGCTAGAGGGCACTAGAGGGATGTACCGACGAATCAGCGACCCCTGCTAGAGAACAAACGACAGCCCCGTTTCGACTCGAACGGATTCCAGGTTCGAAAAGGTCGCACTTATCCGTCGTTTTCGACGGGTAGCACTCTTCAGTCGAGAGGATCGGTCATAGATGGCGGTCGGCGCGTCGGTCGTTACCCCCCATCCCCTTCGTTTCCGGTGGAAGCGATACAAGAGGAGGGGGCGGTGAGTGATGAGACGGAGGACTAGAAGGGACGGAAACAACTAAGTAACCTTCCATACAACCAGACCCGTAGTAGGAAGAGATAGCCATTCATTATCTACTTTCTAGACTAGTCTAGGTGAACGTTTCCCGTCGTTTCTAGTTCTAGTGACTTTTTCGCGTTCTCTCGACAGTTTTCCGTCACGTCTGCCTACCGACGACCGACCCCTACCCACCCCTTCGGACCGTTCCAGTGGAAACGAAGGGGTGGGGGTGTCGGAGCGGTGCGTGATAACACGAGTGGGAGATAGTGCCTCCGGTAGGAGTGTATCGATTCTCGATATAGCACACCTCCGTCGAACGCGACACCCGTTCACCCCGTCTGAACACAGGTGTTGTTCGTCGCTACCGCGGCTCCGCCTACACTTCGACTCCACCGCCCGGTCCGTGTGTAGAATTGTCGCCCGAGCGCCGGTCGAGGGCTTCGACGGTTGTCGTCGGGACAGCGAGGTGACGAGGTGGTGTGCCATCAGAGGCATTCCACACGAAGGCGGGGGGTCCCGACACGGAGGCGACGTCGACTGCACCTCGTCGACCGCACCTCGCAGAGACGCGTGTCGCCCGTAGAACTCGCGTACGCGCGAACGATTCCCAGTTACTTGATAGGTGTCTGACGCACCCTTAAGTACGTCGGGTCAGGTATACCGGGTAGACGCGCCCCCTGCGGGGGGTCGTGGGAGGACACAGTTAGGATGGGACTGCTCACCGACATCAGGGATAGCATCTCGCGAGTCACGACGCGATTCTTCGAGGGGCCGAACCAGGAGCCGAAACGCATCGGTATCTACGGCCCACCGAACGCCGGCAAGACGACGCTCGCGAACCGCATCGCACGCGACTGGACGGGCGACGCCGTCGGTCCGGAGAGTCACGTACCGCACGAGACACGTCGAGCGCGACGCAAGGAGAACGTCGAGATACAGCGCAACGGTCACTCCGTCACCATCGACATCGTCGACACGCCCGGCGTGACGACGAAAGTCGACTACAAGGAGTTCCTCGAACACGACATCGAGAAGGACGACGCGGTGCGCCGCTCCCGGGAGGCGACGGAGGGCGTCGCCGAGGCGATGCACTGGCTCCGGGAGGACGTCGACGGCGTCATCTACGTGCTCGACAGCGCAGAGGACCCGTTCACGCAGGTCAACACGATGCTCATCGGCATCATCGAGAGTCGCGACCTGCCCGTGCTCATCTTCGCCAACAAGATCGACCTGGACGAATCGAGCGTCCAGCGTATCTCGAACGCGTTCCCACAACACGAGACGGTTCCGCTCTCGGCGCTCGAGGGCGAGAACATGGACGAGGTCTACGACAAGATCGCGGAGTACTTCGCCTGAGACCATGCCGGAATACACCACCTCCGACGGCGAGGGCGTCCAGATCGACCTCATCAGCGGCGAGCGCATGTCGAACCTCCGTACGATGGAGAAGATTCGACTCATCCTCGACGGCGTCCACAAGGGGAACATCGTCATCCTCGAGGACGGCCTCTCGCCGGACGAGGAGTCGAAGCTCATCGAGGTGACGATGAACGAGATCAGCCCCGACGAGTTCACGGGCATCGAGATAGAGACGTACCCCCGCCCGAGTCGAAACGAGGGAGGGTTCCTCGGTCGCCTGATGGGCCGCGACACGGACGACAACAAGCTCACCGTCATCGGCCCCGCGAACCGAATCGAGACGCTCCACAAGGACGAGAACCTCATCAGCGCGCTCGTCACCCGGAAATAATGCCCCACCAGTGTACCGAGTGCGGACACGTGTTCGCCGACGGTTCGAAGGAGATGCTCTCGGGCTGTCCGGAGTGCGGCGGGACGAAGTTCCAGTTCCACCCGAAGGACGCCCCCATCCCCGAGACCCCACCGGCCGACGCCGCCCCGCCCGACCGCGAGGACGGCGGGGTCGCGGAGACGGTCGGCCGGGCCACCACGACCGTCCGTGGCTGGGTACACGGTGACACGGATCCGGTGACGTCGAGTGGAACCGGAACCGTCGACCGGGAGCGGGCACAGTCGGACGCCGGGGTCGACGAGGCGGTGGACGCTCCCCGGTCGGACGTCGCCGCCGAGAGCGACCCGAGCGCCGACCCGGACCGGGAGGACGCCGCCCAGGCGTCCGCGCGCCGGGACGTCGCCTCGCCCGACGAACTCCCCGACCCGCCCGAACAGGACGCCCCCGCCGACGGTCGGGTCGTACGCGAACCCACCGGCGAGCGTCCGGACCTCTCACAACTTCGCGAGGAACTCAACGAGCAGTTCGAGAGCATCAAGATACTCGAACCCGGCCAGTACGAACTCAACCTGATGGAACTGTACGACCGCGAGGAGTACATCATCGCCCTCCAGGAGAACGGGCGCTACGTCATCCAGATGCCCGAGAACTGGATCGGTCGCGACCCCGACGAGGACGACTGATTCCTCTCCCCCACGACGCACCGCTCCCTTCTCGAACGTATCCCACCGCAGTCGTGCGGTTCTCCAGTCGAAACGAAGGGGTTTCACCGAGTGAAAACGTCGCGGTTCCGTCCGATACTCTTCCCCCGGCGGAGCTCGGACCGAGAACGCCGGACGAAACCCAATAGAACTTAACCCGTCGTGGTCGAACCTGCTGGTATGAGTGACGCAACCAAGATCGTCGCCGGGACCATCGGGGTCTCGGCACTGCTGGCGCTCGTGCTGATACTGACCCTCGCCCTGTGATGTTCACCGAGCGGGACCTCCCCGAGGACGTCAGCGGGGTTCGAGCGTCGCACGCGACGGGTGCGCTCGTCCTCGACTGCGAGGCGGACTTCGAGACGCTCCCGCCGGCACAGGCCGAGGAGCTCGGCCTGCTCGTCGACGCCCTCGACCCCACGAGCTACCCCGAGGAGTGGCTTCCGCCGGAGGTACCGACCCAGCTCCGGCGGTACGTCGGGACCGAGTTCACCGTCGGGATGCCGGGTGACGGCGGCGTGACGTGGACGCGCCAGACCGACCCGCCCATCGTCTTCGTGAAGGCCCGGACCGAGGGGTCGCCCGAGGACTTCCTCGACTTCCTCGTCGCGGAGGCGCTCGTCGAGGTGGCCCTCGACCGTCCGGAGCACTTCCTCGGGTTCTTCGAGGGGCGGTACCGCGACCTCGCGGCCGCCACCCGACTGTCGCCGGCGGACACCTACCAGCTGGCGGTGGCGCTCTACGACGCCTCCCTCGGTCTCGACACCCGAGAGGTGTTTCGTGGGTGGGACGAGGAGTTCCCCCGGCTCCACGACGCGTGGGTCGACGCCGGCGAGCGTCTCCAGCCCCGTCTCTCCGACCTCCCGCGAGAGGTGGCGACCGGACGAACGTCGTTCCCCGCCGCCGCGGAACTCGCCTGCGCGGGGGTGAAACACGGCCTCGACGTCCCGACGCCGTTCGGCGCGCTCGACACCGAAGCCTACCGGGACCACGGCGCCGACTACGCGGTGACCTGGGCGCGAAAGACGTTCGAGAAACTCAGGGAGTGAGTCGGTCGGCGTCACCGGGGGCCCTCATCGACCGACGCACAGCCCCGCTGTCTTCTTACGGCTCGCGGACCTATCCTGACGCGATGGCAAACCTCGAACTGTACGAACTCGAAGGCTGCCCGTACTGCGCGAAGGTGACGTCCAAGCTCGACGAACTGGGCCTGGAGTACGAGTCACACACGGTCCCCCGGTCCCACGGCGACCGCACCGAGGTGAAGGAAGTCAGCGGTCAGACCGGCGTTCCCGTCCTCGTCGACGAGGACAACGGCGTCGAGGGGATGGCGGAGTCCGACGACATCGTCGAGTACCTCGAATCGACCTACGGGAACGGCGCGAGCGCCTGAGTCGGTTCGTTCTCTCACACCGCCTCTCTCCTCTCTCACACTACCTCTCTCGCTCTCCGTCGTCCGCCACGAGCGTCCCGTCCGTTCGGTACCGACCGTCTCGCGCGTGTCGACCGTCTCGCCCGGTAGCGACGCCGTTACTCGGCGAGGCGCCGACGTCCGCACGGGCCCGTCTTCGCTCGGGACCGCTCTCGACCCGCTTCAGGCCGGCTCCTCGACGTCGACCGCCCGCTCGCGCAGGAGGTCGCGGAGGTCCTCCGCCTCGTCGATGCGCTCGACCTCGTCGCGCTCGATGAGCACCGTCCGGTCGACGCGCTCGCGGGTGGCGCGGTCGACGACGTAGAACGACTGGGTGCGCGTCACCTCGCCGACGGAGCTCATGATGCGCGCGCGCTTCTCGGCCGTGCGGTCGAACTCGGAGTGACCGGTCAACAGCGCCTGGTGGCGCTGGTCATCCTCGCTGACGGCCTTGAACGGCGAGCGGAGCGTGGGGTGGACGTCGAAGCCGACGCGGGTCAACACGGCGAGGAGCGGCTTGTCGGCCTCCCCCGCCTCCGGGTCATCCGGGGTGGGGTCGGCGTCGTCGACCTCCGCGTCGAAGACGTCGATGGGGTTGGTGAGCGGCGCGTCGAACAGTTCTTCGAGGCGGGCCGCCACCTCGACGCTCGCGTTCATACCGTCCTCGTACTTCGAGACGGTGCGTCGCGAGACGCCGAGTTCCTTCGCGAGGCGGCCGAGGCTCCAGTCGCGCTCACGGCGGGCGTCCGCCAGGATGTCGCCGTCGATGGTGACGTAGAGTCCCCCGGGAGCGGCGTAGATGAGCGGCGGCACCCCCTCGACGAAGAGGTCCATCGCGGTGTCCGGCGAGAGGACCGGCACGCCGTGGCGGAAGTAGACGACGCCGGGTTTCAGGTCCTCGTCGCGTGTCCGGAGGCCGATGACCATCGGCGTCGCGTCGAGGTAGGTCCCGAGGCGACGCATCTCGGCGCCGGTCAGGCCGTCGAAGGAGTCGATGTTGCCCAGTATCTTCGCGAGGATGACGTCGTTCCCGCGACGGGCGGCGACGTCGAAGCTCTTCGGGCGAACGGCACACCGGTCGCTCACGAGGAAGCCCGCGTCCGCGAGCATCGCAGTCACGTTGTCGACCAGTGCGGACCGTGACATAGCTGGACATAAGCCATTCACCCAATATATATATTGTGCCCTTTGTCGAATCGCGTCCGGTGGTTTCGGACCCGCTACCGGGCGATTTTAAGTCGGACGTCGGACGAAAGCGGTTAATCGCCTCCTTCCCCACTTCCGAGCGTGACCATCGTCGGCCTCGACGACACCGACTCCCGCGAGCAGGGGATGTGTACCACGTTCGTCGCCGCCCGTCTCGCCGAGCGATTGCGCGAACGCGGGCGCGTCGAGCGTCTGCTCCTCGTCCGTCTCAACCCCGCGGTGAAACACAAGACACGGGGGAACGCGGCGCTGGCCGTCCACACCGACGTCGACCCGGCGACGGCGTTCGACGTCGCGTACGAGACGGTCGACGAGGCCGCCGTAGTCGACGACGACCGGACGAACCCCGGCCTCGTCGTCCTCCCCGACGACCCGGACGACGACACCCCCGTCGACGGCCGCGACGCGCTGGCGGCGTTCGCCCGCGCCGCGGTCCGCGACCACCTCACCATCGCCGACGCCGAGGCGCTCGTCGACCACGCGGGCTACCGGAGCGCGTCGTGGGGCGACGGCCGCGGTCGTATCGGAGCGCTCGCCGCCGCGGGCGCGTGGGCCGCCTGGCGCCAGTCGGGGGCGGACGAGGGGACGGGCGTCGACACCGACGGAACCGTGGCTGCGACCGACCCGTTCGCCGAGTGGACCTACGAGCGCATCTCCTACCGCGAGCGCGAGCGCTGGGGAACCGACCGGCAGGTCGACGCCGACTCCGCCTTCGCCGCCGCCGACCGCGAGTACCCCCTCGTGTGGGACACGGTCGACCGCGAGACGGGCGCGGTGGTCTGCGTCCCGCACACCCCCTGTCCCATCCTCCACGGCGTCCGCGGCGACGACCCCGAGGCCGTCGCGCGGACCGCGGCCGCCATCGAGGGGGAATCCGTCCTGCACCGCGAGACGTTCCTCACGAACCAGGGGACCGACGCCCACCTCCGCGAGGGGACGGCGGGCGAGGCACTCGACGGCCGGGCCTACCGGCTCGACGGCACCGTCACGGGCGCGCCCGAGACCCGCCGGGGAGGACACGTCTTCCTCGAGCTGACCGGCGAGGGGGGTACCATCCAGTGTGCCGCCTTCGAACCGACCAAGCACTTCCGCGATAGAGTGCGTGCGCTCCGCACAGGCGACGAACTCACCGTCTGCGGCGAGTTCACCGACCGTGCCCCCGACGCCGATACCGCCGACGGCTCGACGACCGGCGGAACGCTCAAACTAGAGAAGTTCGCCGTCAGGGACCTCGTGAGGACCGAGCGCGTCACGCCGACCTGTCCCGACTGCGACCGTCGGATGGAGAGCGCGGGGCGCGACCAGGGCTATCGGTGCCGGGACTGCGGGACGACGGCCGAGGGGAAGGCCGAACGTCCCGTGGACCGCGACCTCGACCTCGGCTGGTACGAGGTGCCGCCGTGTGCCCGTCGACACATCGCGAAGCCGCTCGTCCGCGGCGGGTTCGACGCGCCGACGTACCCCGAGCGCTGACGCACTCCGGGCGCCGACGCCCGCTCAGGTCTTCAACCCGCTCCCCGTCAGTGGAACGACCACGTCCGCACCGTCGTCGAGGACGCCGCGCTCGCGGTACGCCCTGAGCCCCGCCGGGGCGGCCGCGCACGTCGGCTCCGTGTAGAACCCGTCGGCGTGCAGCGCGTCGAGTTCGCGCCGGACGGCGTCGCTCCCGACGCCGATGACGTCGCCGTCGGTCGCCTCGACGGCCGCGAGTATCTCCTCGCGGCGCACCGGGTCCCGTATCTGGATGCCGTCGGCCAGGTCGTTTCGCTCCTCGCCGCCCTCGCCGTGCAACTCCCGCGCGATGGGGTCGTACCCCGTCGCCTGCACGCCGAGCAAACGCGGCAACCGGTCGGTCCAGCCCGCCTCTACCAGCGCGCGAAAGCCCCGGTAGGCCCCGAGGAAGAGCGTGCCGTGGCCCAGCGGGAGGACGACGGCGTCCGGCACCGCCCAGTCGCGCTGGTGGGCGAGTTCGTAGGCGAACGTCGCCGTCCCGGCGAAGAACGCGGGGTTCCACGCGTGGCTGGCGTACCAGCCCTCGCCGTCCTCGACGGCGTCGACGCAGGCGTCGGTGACCGCCTCGCGCGACCCCTCGACGCGCACCACCTCGGCGCCGGCGCGCTCGATGGCGCGTACCTTCGACTCCTTGACGGCCGCCGGGACGTAGATGGCGCAGTCGACGCCCGCGCGGGCGGCGTAGGTGGCGATGGCCGCCCCCGCGTTCCCCGAGGAGTCCTCGACGACGCGCTCCGCACCCACGTCGACGGCCCGCGAGAGCGTCGTGGTCGCGCCGCGGTCCTTGAAGCTCCCCGTCGGGAAGACGTACTCCAGTTTGAACCCCGCGTCCCACCGCGGGGCGTCGACGAGGGGAGTGTACCCCTCGCCGAACGAGACGCGCCGCTCGACGGGGAGGAAGGGAGCGTAGGCCCAGAGCCCCTCGCGTGGGTCCGGGTCGAAGCGGTCGGGACGCGGCCGTTCGTCGAACTCCAGCGGGTGACCGCACGGACAGCGCCAGCGGTCCTCGTAGTCGGTTCCACAGGCGGGACAGTGGAGCATGTCCCGAGTGCGCGAGGACCGTACCTGTCGGTTTCGGTCGGCGGTGCCGGGCGTTCGAGACCGGTGAGACTCGTGGCGAACAGGCGACGCGTGGCGCTCCGCGGGACGGCGCGTCGCGCACCCGCCCTGACCGCCCCGCGGCCGGAGTCAGCGGATGGCGTCGCTGGTCCCCCAATGGTACTTGAAGGCTCGTCCGACTCGGGGGTGGGCCGACGCCGACTCAGACCTCGTCGACGTCGGTCCCGACCGAGCAGACGTACTCGCCGGTGGCGACCTGCGGGAGACGGCGTGTACGCCAGAAGACCCCGTCGGAGTCGGCGGTGACCGTCGACTTCACCGTCCCGAAGACGTCGGTCACGTCGAACAGGGCGTCCCCCCGGGAGACCGACTCCGCGAGGTCCTTGTGGAAGCTGACGAGGCCGCCCGCGGGTGCGCCGTACTGTTCGAACCCCGTCGCGCGGGTCTGGGGTTCGATGCTCACGTCGCCCTCGTGGAAGCCGTAGTGCGCGAGGACGTTCTTCACGCCGCGGACGCCCAGGCGGATGCTCGCTTCGTCCCAGCCGACGCAGCCACCGAGTTCGGGGTCGATCGTCGGGATGCCCTCGTCCGGGGCGGCGCGGGCCAACTGGCCGTTCGGCCCCTTCTGGTCGAGGATGTGCCCACAGCCGAACACGCGGGCGAGTTCGAGACACTCGCGGTGGAGGCGATGGCGGTGACCGCACCGTACTCGCGTCTCGTTTATCATCCGGCTGGTCGACCCCTGGTGGAGGTCGAGGATGACGTCGGCGCGGGTCGCCGCCTCGTAGGTGGCCGCCGCGATACGTTCGCTCGACGTGCCGTTCGTGTCGCCCGGGTACGCCCGGTTCATCTTCGTGTCGTCGATGGGGTTGCGGTGCTCGGCGACGTGGAAGGCGTGCATGTTGACGATGCCGACGACGAGGAGTTGTCCCGAGAGTTCCCCCGGGTCGAGTTGCGGTATCAGTCGCTGGAGGACGCCGACGCCGTTGAGTTCGTCGCCGTCGCTGACCGCCTGCATGTAGAGCGTCTTGCCGTCGTGCGCGCCGTTGATGACCGCGACCGGGAGCGCGACTTCGCTGCCGTCGCGGGCCTCGCCGACGGGCAGGCGACCGACCGCCATCTCCCCGGGCGCGGCGGTCGCCGTGCCGAGCGTCGTCATTATCCCTACCCGGTAGTCACACGCTCTTAGGCGGTTCGGTCTCGTCACCCGGTCTAGAGGAGCGCCGCGAGCGCGAAGACGCTTTGTGCGGCAGGGTCTAACGCGGGGGTGTGTCAGACCGCGACGCCGCCCCCGGCACCCCCGGCGAGGACGTCCCCGAACGCCCCGGCACCGCCGCGTTCGCCCGCGCGCTGAACGTGAAGCGAAACGGTCGCATCGGCGTCGCCGCCGGCGCGAGCATCGCGGCGCTGGTCTACGCCGTCCGCGTCTTCGAACTGCTGGGGCCCGTGCCGGGGTCGGACGCCGGCCCCGGCCCGGTGCTGTTCCTCGCGCTGGCGTTCGTCCTCGGGGTCGGTGTCGCCCTGCTGGTGACGCTCGCGCTCACGCTCGTCTCGGCGTCGCGGGCGGCCCGCCGACTGTAACCCTACTCGTCCTCGTAGTCGCCCTCGAGTTCGTCGCCCGCGAGCGCCGCCAGACGCTGGGCGCCTGCACGCGTCCCCTTCGTGATGACGACGTCGCCGGCGTGGAGTTCCGTCTCGGCACGCGGCGAGACGACCCACTCGCCGCGCTCGCGACCGAAGCGTGACAGCGTCGTCTCGCCGGCGATGGGGCCGCGCCGGACGGCGATGACGCGCATCCCCGTCTCGGTGGCGACCATCTCCTCGCGCAGCGTCGCGCCGTCGAGGGCGCTCCCCTCCCCGACGCTGAGGCGGACGATGACCTCGTCGGACTCGCGGACGGCCTCGGCGACGACCGGGTGGGTGCCGAGGCCGCGGAGGACGCCCTCGCTTATCTCCAGGGCGGCGTCGGAGATGACCTCCGTCGAGCGCGCGAGGTGGACCAGCCCGCGCAGCGAGACGGGGTCCTCGACGCGCCCGGCCGCCCGGAGGACCCACGCCTCGAAACGCGACTGGAGGGCGTCGACCTCCGCTTCGAGTTCCAGCACCTCCTCGGCGACGGCGGTGCTGTCGAACAGCACCGCCCCGTAGGCCAGGTCGACGGCGAGTTCGCTCATGTTCTTCATCAGCACGATGGAGTCGACGGCCCGCTCCAGGTCGTCGATGGCCGGTTCGGCCGCGGCGACGGGGGCGTACTCCTCGTCGCTCATCTGCCCGTAGACGTCGCCGATGGCCTCCTCGGCCCCGCGGAGCAACAGCACGTCGCCGGCCCGGAGCGTCGTCTCCGCGGCGGGGTTGGTGAGCCACTCCCCGTCGCGGCGAATCGCGATGACGCGCACGCCGGTCTCCGTCTCGAGGTTCGCCTCGCCGAGGGTCCGCCCCGCGAGCGCCGCCTCGGGCGAGAGGGTGACGCGCACGAGCGTCTCCACCGCCTCGGGGAGCGCCGCGCGCATCGCCTCCGGCAGGCCGATGTCCTCGAGGACGATCTTCGCGATGTCGCCCGAGGCGTCGGAGACCTTCTCGGCGGCGCCGACCATCCCGAGGACGGGTGCCAGCGCCTCGGCGTCCTCGGTGGTCCGCGCCGCGAGCAGGAGGCTCATGCGCGCGCGCATCTGCAGGATGTCCATCCGGTCTTCGAGGTCGAGCACCTCCTCGGCGATGGCGTCGCTGCCGAGCAGGACCGCCGAGTACGACAGGTCGATGAGGAGCTCCGCCGTGTCCTTCATCTCCGAGAGAAGCTCCTTCACGCTGACTGGCTGGTACTCGACCTCGCCGCTCATACTCACCCCTCTCGGGGACGAGGTAAAAGGGTTGGCGGGGGGTCGACTCACCCATAGCATGCCGTCGCCGTCGTGCAATCCCGGTATAATAACCCTTTTAGACTCGGCTCTGAAACCGGTAGCATATGGCCGACGAGCTGAAGAAGGGGCTGGAGGGTGTGCTGGTCGCCGAGTCCGAACTGAGCTTTATCGACGGCGACGCGGGCCAGCTCATCTATCGCGGGTACTCCATCGACGACCTCGCTCGACAGGCGAGCTACGAGGAAGTCGTCTACCTCCTGTGGCACGGGGAGTTGCCCGAGGAGGGCGACCTCGCCGAGTTCAGCGACGCGATGTCCACCGAGCGCGCACTCGCCGACGGGATGTACGACCTCGTGCGCGAACTCGCGGACGCCGACGAGGAGCCGATGGCCGCGATGCGCACCATCGCCTCGAACCTCTCGGCGTACGACCCCGACCGCGACGCCGACCCGACCGACCGCGAGGCGAACCTCCGGAAGGGCCGCCGGCTCACCGCGAAGCTCCCGACGGCGCTCGCGGCCTTCTCACGCCTCCGGGAGGGCGACGAACCGGTCGCCCCTCGCGAGGACCTGAGCCACGCCGCGAACTTCCTCTACATGCTCAACGACGAGGAACCGGACGACGTGCTCGCGGAGACGTTCGACATGGCGCTCGTGCTCCACGCCGACCACGGCCTCAACGCCTCGACGTTCTCCGCGATGGTCACCGCCTCGACGCTCGCGGACCTCCACAGCGCCATCACGAGCGCCGTGGGGACGCTCTCGGGGAGCCTCCACGGCGGTGCCAACCAGGACGTCATGGAGATGCTGAAGGAGGTCGACGAGAGCGGCAAGGAGGCGAGGCAGTGGGTCGACGACGCCCTCGACCGCGGCCGGCGCGTCCCCGGCTTCGGCCACCGCGTCTACAACGTGAAGGACCCCCGCGCGCGCATCCTGAGCGAGAAGTCGAAGGCCCTCGGCGAGGCCGGCGACATGAAGTGGTACGACTACAGCGTCGGCATCGAGGAGTACCTCGGCGAGGAGAAGGGCCTCGCGCCGAACGTGGACTTCTACTCCGCCTCGACGTACTACCAGATGGGTATCCCCGTCGACATCTACACGCCCATCTTCGCCGTCAGCCGCGTCGGCGGCTGGGTCGCCCACGTCCTCGAACAGTACGAGGACAACCGCCTCATCCGCCCGCGCGCCCGCTACGTCGGCGACCGTGACCTCGACTTCACGCCGGTCGAGGAGCGATAGACGGTCTCGGACGCGACGACAGGGACTCTCGTACCCCTCTTCCTCTCCCCGACCGCACAATCCGGTCTCCTCCATACTCTCCCGCGAGCGAGTGGAGTGAGCGGCCGCGTCGACCCCCGAGCATCGCGAGGGGGTGAGGCGCGGTTTTTGGTCGAGGGGTTGCCAGCGGGCGGCGGAGTCGCCCGCGCAGCAAACCGTCGTGTGGCAACACGTCGGGCCACGAAGCTTACAACCTCCCACCCCTCGCTCTCCGACGTGTACGAATCGGTCCCCCCCGCCGTCCAGTCGCTACTGGAGTTCTCCACCGGTCCGTTCGCGCTGTTCGTCGTCCTCGTCTACTCCCTCCTCGTGGCGACGGTCCTGCCCTTCCCCGGCGAGGTGGTGCTCGCCGTCCCCCTCGACCTCGGGCTCAGTCACACCACGGAACTCGGGTTGCTCGTCGTCGTCAGCAGCCTCGGGAAGGCCGTCGGGAGCCTCCTCGCGCTCTCGCTCCGTGACGGGGCGACGCGGACCAGCCCGTTCGTCAGGCTCTACGGGCGGGTGCCGCCGTGGCTCGCCGCGCGCCAGCGCGCGCTCGTCCGACGCGTCGGCGACCACGGCTACCTCGGCCTCGCCGCCGGCCTCTCGGTCCCGCTGATGCCCGACACGGCGCTCATCTACGCGTTCACCGTCGTCGAGACGGACCGGTTGAAGTTCGCGCTCGCCACCTTCGTCGGCACCGTCGTCCGCCTGCTGGCGGTCCTCGGCGTGGTCGGGGGGCTCTCGGCCGTCGCCTGAGCGTTCGCCTCAGTCTTCCGCGAGGCTCCCGCGTTCGGTCATCAGCCGCGTGGCCCGGCCCGCCCAGTCCGAGCGCCCGAAGCTCACGGTCACGACGAGCGCCATCCAGACGTAGGCGAGGGCGATGCCGGCGTACGCCCCGACGACGCCGTAGTCGAGGTGGACGCCGACGAAGTAGGTGACCCCGACCATGAAGCCGAACAGCCCGGAGGTGCGCGCGACGAAGGGGACGCGCGTCTCGCTCGCCCCCCGGAGCGCCCCCTGCAGGACGGTGAACGTGGCGAGGAACCCGCCGGTGAGGCCGTAGACGCGCGCGAAGTCGACGGCGTAGCGCGTCGTCTCGGGGTCGTCGGTGAAGGCCGCGACGAACGCGTCCGCGCCGGCCACCAGCAGGAGGCCGACGCCCCCGACGGTGCAGAGACCGAGCGCGGCCGTCGCCCACCCCTCGAAGCGCGCCCGTCCCGGGTCGCCGTCGCCCAGCGCCTGCCCGACCACGACGCTCGCGGCGACGTTGTACCCCCGCGAGAGCGGCCCCGTCACCTGCTGGTACATCCGCCGGCCGATCTGGAAGGCGGCGTTGACCTCCGTCCCGAAGCCGAGGAGGATGCTGTTGAGCGGGAACTCCGCGAGCGTCGAGGCGAGGCCCTCGGCGACGGAGGGGGCGCTGACGGCGACGAGCTGGCGCGCGACGACCGGGTCGGAGGGGACGACGAGGTCGGCGTCGGCCCAGTCGGTCGCGAGCGCCACGAGGAGGGCGACGGCGGTGAAGACGTTCCCGGCGGCGGTGGCGAGGCCGACGCCGACGACGCCGAGCGCCGGTGCACCGAGCAGGCCGAGACCGAGGACGACGCTGCCGGTGATGTTGAGACCGTTGGCGACGACGTTGACGTACATCGGGGTGCGGGTGTCGCCGGTGCCCTGGAGCGCGCGGGCGGCGACGAGCGAGACGTGGCGCGCGGGCGCGGTGGCGAAGACGACCGCGAGGTAGGCCCCGCCGAGGCGCACCACCGCCGGTGGCGCACCGAGCAGCGCGATGGCCGCCTCGCCGAACAGGAGGCCGACCGCGACGAACGGGAGGCCGAGGAGCGCGCCGATGACGACGGCGGTGCTGATGGCCTGGTCGCGGTTGGCGGCGGCGGCCGCGGTCTCGCGCCCACGACCACTCCCGGTCCCGTCGTCGACGGGGGCGGCCGTCGCTCCGGTGTCCTGACTGGAGAGGGCGATGGCGCCGCCGCCCATGCCCAGCCCGATCCAGAGGGGGAAGCGGGCGTAGAGGTCGGCCAGGCCGATGGCGGCGACGGCGACGGGGGAGATGGCGGCGGTGACGACGACGTCCGTCGTCCGCATGAGCGTCCGGAAGGTCTGTTCGGCCATCACCGGCCACGACAGGGAGAAGACGCGCTTCCAGACGCCGAGGAGACGGGTTCTCGACGCGAACTGCACTGTCCGTGGGTTCGGTCGGGCGCCGTTTGAGCGTGCCGGTCCGTTTACGTCGCCCCCGACCGGACGGGTGGTATGGACGTGTTCGTCTACGGGACGCTGGCCGACCCCGAACGCGTGGCCGAGGTCGTCGACGACGGGACGTTCGTCGGCGAGGCGACGCTCTCGGGGCTCCACCGCGTCGACGGGACGTACCCGACGCTCGCCCCCGGCGGGGAGGTCCACGGGCGGTTGCTCCGGACCGCCCACCTCGAACGCCTCGACGCCTACGAGGGCGTCGACCGGGGCATCTACACCCGCGTCCGCGTCCCGAGCGACACCCGCGAGGGGTCGGTCTGGACCTACGTCGGCGACCCGGAGTCGCTGTTCGTCCCCGTCGACTGGCCCGGCGAGGACCCCTTTCCCGAGCGCGTCCGGCACTACCTCCGCCGGCAACCTGTCGTCGTCAGAACAGACGGCTGACGCTCGTTCGCCAGCCGTCTGACGACGCCGGAATCGGGCCGCTGTATGGCGGTTTCACTTTCGGTCCGGATGGGTGGGGTTTATATTTGTGGTGGGCAATACGGCAGACGTCACACGCTCCACGGTGGAGCGTCCCCACCTGTGTTCCGGTCGGGGGCTCCCCTCGGCCATTCAAAACACGTAACACCCCCGCAGCGGTAGCGCCGGGCATGCTGACGCTCGACGACGTTCGTGCGGCGCGCGAGCGCATCGGCGACGCCGCCGTCCACACCCCCATCGACTACTCCCACACCTTCTCCCGGTTCACCGGTGCCGAGGTCTACCCGAAGTACGAACAGTTCCAGCGCACCGGCGCGTTCAAGATTCGCGGCGCGACCAACCGCATCGCCACGCTCCCGGAGTCGGCGCGCGAGGCGGGCGTCGTCACCGCGAGCGCCGGCAACCACGCCCAGGGCGTCGCGCTCGCGGCCACGCGGGCCGGCGTCGACGCGACCATCGTCATGCCCGAGAACGCCCCCATCTCGAAGGTGAAGGCGACGGAGGGCTACGGCGGCACCGTCGTCCTCCACGGCGCGGACTACGACGCGGCGCAGGCCCACGCCCACGACATCGAGCGCGAGGAGGACCGGTTCTACGTCCACGCCTTCGACGACGAGGACGTGATGGCCGGCCAGGGGACAATCGGCCTCGAGATACTCGAGGACTGCCCCGAGGTCGACACCGTCGTCGTCCCCATCGGCGGCGGCGGCCTCATCTCGGGCATCGCCACGGCGGTGAAGGGCCTCGACGACGACGTGCGCGTCGTCGGCGTGCAGGCGGAGGGGGCCTCCAGCGTGGCCGACTCGCTCGTGAAGGGCGAGGTGGTCTCGCTCGACGCCGTCGACACCATCGCCGACGGCATCGCGGTGGGCCGCGCCGGCGACCGGACGTTCCCCGTCATCCGCGAGCGCGTCGACGAGGTGGTCACCGTCTCGGACCCCGAGATAGCGATGGCCATCACCTACCTGCTGGAGCGCTCGAAGGTGCTCGCCGAAGGTGCCGGCGCGGCCGCCCTCGCCGCCGTCATCGAGGGGACGTTCGACTACGACGAGGGCGAGGTCATCGTCCCGCTCGTCTGCGGGGGGAACATCGACTCCAACACGCTCACCACCGTCCTCATGCGCGGGCTCATCGAGCGCGGGCGCTACCTCCGCCTCAAGACGGTCCTCACCGACGAACCGGGGGCGCTCCGTCGACTCGCGACCGTCATCGCCGAGGAGCGCGCGAACATCTACGCCATCCAGCACGACCGGACCGCCCGCGACGTGGGGATGTCCTCCGCCGAGGTGGAACTCGACCTGGAGACGCGCGGACACGACCACGTCGAACACCTCATCGACGTCCTCGAGTCGAAGGGCTACCCGGTCGAAGTGCTGCTGTAGTCGGCCTCGCGGCCGAGTCCGGCGGCCTCTCGAAGCCGACCCGGCGGCTCACACTCCCTCGTGCCCGTCGAGGAACGCCCTCGCCTCCTCCTCGCCGGCGGCCAGCAACCGCTCGACGAACCGGGGCGAGCGGTCGAGTTTCGAACTCAGGCCGAACTCGCCGTCGAGCGCGACGCGGTGGACGTCGGTGTGGACGAACCGCTCCTCCGGCAGGTAGCCCGCCTCGACCCACTCGTTGACGCGCTCGACGAACCGGAGTTCCTGGTTGAGCGAGAGGTTACCCGACAGCTCGTTGCGTCGGTCGGCTATCTCCAGCAGCGACGTGGGGCGTCCCTCGCGCTCCTGGGGGTTTATCTGGACGACCCACAGCTCCTCGGGCTTGCGGTCCGGTGGCACCTCCATCAGGTCGCGAATCGGCGGGTTCTGCGAGAACAGGCCGTCCCAGTGGTAGTGGCCGTTCATCGCCACGGCGCGGAACAGTTCGGGGAGCGCCATCGAGGCGAGCGTGGCGTCGAGCGTGAGCCGCGTCGCGTCGAACGTCTCGAAACAGCCCCCGTTGATGTCGACGGTCCCGACCTGCAGCGCGGGGCTCCCCTCGCGGGCGGCGAGTCGCGGGAGGGCGTCGAAGTCGACGAGCGAGTCGAGCAGGTCGCGCAGCCTGCGTTCACCCCACCGTGCGGCGGGGTTGTGGTAGGGACTGATTTCGGCGACGGCGGCCCCGCCGTTGACCAGCCGCGACCCGGCGACGGTCCAGGCGTTCGCCCAGCGGTCGAGCGGGTCGTCGGCCGCGAGGTCCGCCCACGCCCGGGCGAGGAGGTCGCGTGCCCGCTCCGGCCCGCCCGTCTGGAGGCCGTACCACGCCGCGAGCGCCGAGAGCGCGCCCCCGGAGGTACCCGACAGGCCGACGAGGCGGTGGTCGTCGCTCGCGTCGAGCGCCGGCAGCAGTTCGCGCAGCGCGCCCGCGGTGAAGGCCGTGTGACTCCCGCCGCCCTGGCAGGCGACGGCGACGTTCGTCGCGTCCATACGTACCGCTCGGAGGCATCGGGTAAGTGCTTGGGCGGTGGCGCGGTGACTGCGGGCGTATCTGGGTGTCGCGGCCGCGACGGGGAGGGGGGACCGCGTGCAGTCAGCGCCAGCGCCCGGGGTCGTCGGGATTTATGCCGTCGCCGTCGGAGTGGTGCGACATGAAGCGAACCGTCAGCACGGACGACGCGCCCGCCGCCGTGGGGGCGTACAGTCAGGCGACGACGACCGGCGACCTCGTCTTCACGGCGGGGCAGATCGCCCTCACGGTCGACGGCGAGTCGCTCGTCGACGCCTCCATCGCCGAGCAGACCGAACAGGCGCTCGCGAACCTCGAGGCGGTCCTCGAAGCGGCCGGCGCGGACCGCTCCTCGGTGCTCAAGACGACGGTCTTCCTCGCCGACATCGACGACTTCGAGGAGATGAACGAGGCGTACGCGGGCTTCTTCGAGTCGGACCCGCCGGCGCGGAGCGCGGTGCAGGCCGGCGCGCTGCCGAAGGGCGCTGGCGTCGAGATAGAGGCGGTCGCGGTCCGCTCCGACGAGGCGTGAGGCCCCGGACGCGCGCCAGCCTGCTGTGGGGTATCATCGGTGCGCTGTCGTTCCTCGTCCTCGCGCAGGGCTATCGCCTGTTCGGCGGCGACCCCATCGACGCGTCGGTGCTGGTCGGGGTGGCGGTCGTCGTGGGGGTGGCCGCGAGCGTCGCCACCTACGTCGCCGACGGGTTCCTGCACGGGTAGCCCGGGGCAGAACGAAAGGGATTAAGCCGTGGTTCCAGTAGCCTCTGACGAGCCAGGATGGCCGAGTGGTAAGGCGCACGCCTGGAAAGCGTGTTCCCTCTGGGATCCAGGGTTCAAATCCCTGTCCTGGCGTCTCCATCGATACCGACAGAGTTTGAGCAACGAGTACGCGCACAGCGAAGCGAGCACGTGCGAGTGGGTTCAAATCCCTGTCCTGGCGTTCTTCGGAGTGCAGCGAGATAGAACAGGGAGCGGTTCGCCGCGACCGGGTCCTGCCGGGCGAAGATTCGCGCGCTCGAGTTCCCCCTCCCGGTTGTCCGAATCCACGAGGCTATGTGTCTCGCCTCGGTGCTGCGTGTATGGACGAACAGCGGTACCGGAGCAACTACGCGCTGGTCGAGTTCAGCGAGTACCTCGGCGAGGACGAGGCCGACCTCGACGTGTCGTGGGCGGCGTTCGCCGGGAACGCCTCGGCCGAGCGGGCGTTCACCGTCCCGACCGACTCGGCCGTCGACGGCTATCTCACCGTCCAGGCGTTCGACGTGGGCACGTACGGTCACGAGATACTGGTCAACGGGGAGTCGCTCTCGGGGTTCGACCTCCCGCCCTCGTCGGGCTGGCAGTGCTGGATGGACGTACTGACCGGCGCGACGCTCCGGGCCGGCGAGAACACGGTCCAGTTCCGCCGCGACCCCGACTCGGACGACGCCTTCGCCGTGGGGACGGTCCGCGTCACCTGGCGCGAGCCGGTCGAGTGAGTTTCACTATTTAAAGAGCCGGCTACGGACGGTTCGTCCCGGCGTACGTCGAGTTTCGGTCACGGGCAGAAGGAACGCGGTGTCGGACGTCGAGGGGGGTTTCGAGTGGGTTCGGACCGTGCATCGTGATAGCACACGCGAGCCGAAAACGCGTGCTTTTATATAGAAGCACAAACAACGTTCGACTCGATTATGAGCCAGCGACAGCGAATGGGTCAGCCGATGATCATCCTCGGCGACGACGCCCAGCGGATGAAAGACCGCGACGCGCAGTCTCACAACATCCAGGCGGCGCGGGCGGTCGCGGAGGCGGTACGCTCCACCCTCGGTCCGAAGGGGATGGACAAGATGCTCGTCTCCTCGATGGGCGACGTCACCGTCACGAACGACGGCGTCACCATCCTGCAGGAGATGGACATCGACAACCCGACGGCCGAGATGATCGTCGAGGTCGCGGAGACCCAGGAGGACGAGGCCGGCGACGGCACGACCACCGCGGTCGCCATCGCGGGCGAGCTCCTGAAGAACGCCCAGGACCTCCTCGAACAGGACATCCACCCGACGGCCATCATCAAGGGCTTCCACCTCGCCTCCCAGCGGGCCCGCGAGGAGGTCGACGACATCGCCGAGCAGGTCGACACCGACGACGAGGAACTCCTCCGGAAGGTCGCGGAGACCTCCATGACCGGCAAGGGCGCCGAACTCAACAAGGAGCTCCTCGGACGGCTCATCGTCGAGGCCGTCCAGCAGGTCACCGTCGAGGGGCCCGACGGCGAGAACGTCGTCGATCTCGAGTACGTCAACCTCGAGACCCAGACCGGGCGCGCCGCGGGCGAGTCCGAACTCCTCCAGGGCGCGGCCATCGACAAGGACCCCGTCCACCCCGACATGCCCGACTCCGTCGAGGAGGGCCGGGTCATGCTCATCAACGAGCCCATCGAGATCGAGGAGGCCGACGTCGACACGCAGCTCTCCGTCGACAGCCCCGACCAGCTCCAGCGCTTCCTCGACAACGAGGAGAAACAGCTGAAGGAGAAGGTCGAGCAGATCAAGGCCACGGGCGCGAACGTCGTCTTCTGCCAGAAGGGCATCGACGACCTCGCCCAGCACTACCTCGCGAAGGAGGGCATCCTCGCGGTCCGTCGCGTGAAGAAGTCCGACGTGAAGTTCCTGAAGGAGGTCCTCGGCGCGCGCGTCGTCAGCGACCTCGACAGCGCCTCCGAGGAGGACCTCGGCCAGGGCCGCGTCAGCCGCGACGAGGCCGACGAGCTGTTCTACGTCGAGGGTGACGACAGCCACGGCGTGACGCTCCTGCTGCGCGGCTCGACCGACCACGTCGTCGACGAACTGGAGCGCGGCATCACCGACGCGCTCGACGTCGTCGCCCAGACCGTCTCCGACGGCCGCGTGCTGGCCGGCGGCGGTGCCATCGAGGTCGAACTCGCCCGGCGTCTGCGCGACTACGCCGACTCCGTCGAGGGCCGCGAACAGCTCGCCGTCGAGGCGTTCGCCGACGCGCTCGAACTCGTCCCGCGCGTCCTCGCCGAGAACGCCGGCCTCGACGCCATCGACACGCTCGTCGACCTCCGCGCCGCCCACGAGGACGGGCAGGTCCGCGCGGGCCTGAACGTCTTCAGCGGCGACGTCGAGGACACCTTCGAGGCGGGCGTCGTCGAACCCGCCCACGCGAAGGAACAGGCGCTCTCCTCGGCCACCGAGGCGGCGAACCTGGTCCTCAAAATCGACGACATCATCGCGGCGGGCGACCTCTCGACCGGCGGCAACGACGACGAGGAAGCGGGCGGCGCCCCCGGCGGCATGGGTGGCATGGGCGGTATGGGCGGCATGGGCGGCGCGATGTGACGCTCGGGTAGTCACCACCCACGCCTTCCACGACCCGCACCCACTCGCACCGCACCGACCGCCGACCGCTCGCCCCGTCGGGCGACCCGAACTCGTTTTTCTGATGTCTGTCCAGTAGGAATACATATGCTACCCCGTGGAGTAACGGGTCGCATGTCCCCCTCTCGCCGGACGTTCGTCTCGCTCTCGCTGGCGACGGCGCTCGGCGTCGTCGGTTGTGTCGGTTCGCCGACCGACCCGTCGTCGGGGTCGACGGCCGACGCGGAACCGGCGGCGCAGTCGGTCGAGCGGAGCGCGACGCTCGTGCTCGTGAACGCCGCGGCCGAGCGTCACGACCTGCGCGTCGAGGTCGAGGCCGACGGGGCGACGGTCTTCGAGACGACGCTCACCCTCGACGGCGGCGAGCGCACGCGCTACGTCGAGACGCTCCCGTTTCGCCCGACGGGCCTGACCGACTTCGGGTTCACCGTCGAGGTGGACGGCGACCCCTACCGGAAGGCGGTCGTCCTCGACCGCGACGGCGGCCGGACGGTCCGGGTCGTCGTCCAGACGAACGGCGTCCCGGCCATCGACTTCGTCGCCGAGGAGTCCTGACTCATCGCTCGCGCTCCCCGTTCGTTCCGTTCTCGCTCACGCGCTCCGGGTCGTCCTCGACGACGACGGGACGCTCGTCCGCGGCCTCGGAGAGCCACCCGGGGGTGGGGACCGTCGTCTCGCCCCGGTCGCGGTAGCGGAGTTCCTCCCGCCCGCGAATCGTCCGGTCGCCCTCGTCGCGGACGTACGACTCCTCGTACGTCTCGACGAAGCCCTCCTCGCCGACGACGAACGAGACGCTGGCGTCCGAGGACGCCGCGGGACGTGCCCCGGTATCGTACCCGGGGACGCCGGTCGCCTCCACGCGATACCGACCGTCGTCCAGTTCGGTGACGGTCGTCTCCTCGGCGTACGGGAGCCAGGTCGAGAACGACGGCGTGGGAGCGCTCCGTGCGTTCCCGATGACCTCCTCGGGGTAACTGACGTCTCCCTCGGGGGACACCTGTCGGGAGTAGCCGACCGACCCGTTCGACCAGTGGTGCGTCTCCCAGGTCCGGTTGCGACTCGTGCTGGTCCGGTTGCGGTAGTAGCGCTCCCGGTCGGCACTGAGGCGGTCGCGTTCGGCCGTCCGGTCGAGGAGGTCACCGTCGACGGTCCGGCGGACGTCCTCCCGGACGACGGTGACCGACTCGTTTCGGAGCGACTCACGGTGTGCCTGCCTGAGCGCGTTCGTGTCGACGACGCGGTCCTCGACCACCCCCGGAGCGACGTACTCGCGGGCCGCGATGGTCGAGAGCGCGTCGTCGACCCACCCGGGGCGGCCGACGTCCGTCCGGCCGACGTCGGTGAGTTCGACGCTCGTGCGGTCGACCTCGTCCGCCCTGGTCGACCGGTTCACCGTGTACTCGCTGACGAACCCGCGCTCGTCGACGACGAACTCGGTGGTCCCCTCTCGCCCGTCCAGTACGTCGACGCGGTAGCGGTCGTACTCGCCCTCGGTGGCGAGTGCGCTGACCGAGACGTCGCGTGCGCCGTCGAGGACGCTCCACAACTGACCCGTGTGCCCGCTGGGGAAGTGCCACCCGCCGTCGCGGCTCTGTCGGCGTTCGAGAGTCCGGCCGCCACGACGCTCCCGGACGACCGTCGTCGAGTCGTTGGTCCAGAGCCGTATCCCGACGTCGGAGCCTCGACCCGTCATCCGGTCGCTCTCCACCGCCTGGCGCTCCGCGTCGGGGTCGTACCGATAGGTCACGGTCGAGTTCTGTCGGACCTCGTCGCCCCGCGCCCAGTACCGTCGCTGGTCGACGGTCACGGACCGGTTCTCGACGACCGAGGCGTGCGCTCGCATCAGCGCGGAGGCGTTCACCACCTCGTGTTCGGTCAGTCCCGGCGCGACGGTGCCGCCGTACATGTCGCGCGGGACGTCGGCGGGTTCCACGTCCGGCACCTCGCCGCCGTCGCCGAGTCCCGGCGCGAGGCCGTTGCACCCGGCGAGGACGCAGAGGAGGGCGAGGGAGAGGGGGAGGAGGACCTGTCGCATGGACGTACTGTCGTACCGTTCGAGAAAAGTCTTGCCCGCCGGACGCTTCAGACACGTTAAGTAGCGGGCGGAAAGTATTGCCGCCATGGAGACGCTGCTGTTGAACCCCGAGGACGTCGTGGCGAACGCGCGGCTGTCCGAGGTCATCGGTGCGGTCGAGGACGCCTTCGCCGCCTACGAGCGCGGCGACGCACAGATGCCGGCGAAGTCGTACATCGACCTGCCCCAGTACAACGGGGACTTCCGGTCGATGCCCGCCTACCTCGACGCGGGCGACTGGGACGCCGCCGGCATCAAGTGGGTCAACGTCCACCCCGACAACGCGGCGTCGTACGACCTGCCCACCGTCCTCGGCACCATCATCTACTCCGACCCGACGAACGCCTTCCCGCTGGCCGTGATGGACGGGACGAGCGTCACGCGCCTGCGCACGGGGGCGGCGGCCGCCGTCGCCACCGACCACCTCGCCGTCGAGGGGGCGCGTTCGCTCGGCATCGTCGGCGCGGGCGTCCAGTCGTACACCCAACTGGAGGCCATCAGCGAGGTCCGGCCCATCGAGCGCGTCGTCGTCAGCGACCTCGACGAGTCGAAGGTCGCCGCCTTCCGCGACCGCTTCGGCGACGACTTCGACGTCCGGGCGGGGAGCATCGAGGAGGCCGCCGCCTGCGACGTCCTCTCCACCGTGACGCCCGTCGAGAGCCCCATCGTGAAACGCGAGTGGGTCGGCGAGCGCACCCACGTCAACGCGATGGGGGCCGACGCCGCCGGGAAGCACGAACTCGAAGACGCGGTCCTGCTGGACGCGACGCTCGTCATCGACGACCACTCCCAGACGACGCACTCCGGGGAGATCAACGTCCCCTACTCGCAGGGCGTCCTGACGGACGACGACATCGACGCCGAGGTCGGCGAAATCGTCGCCGGGAAACGCGAGGGGCGCACGCCCGAGACGGGTATCTCCGTCTTCGACTCGACGGGCCTCGCCATCCAGGACGTCGCCACCGCACACGTCGTCTACGAGCACGCCGAGGAGGCGGGCGCCGGCTATCCCTTCGACCTCGTCGACACCCGGCTCAGGTAGGTCACCCCGTCCGCCGCGACGCCCCCTGTTCGAACAGTTTCGAGATGGCCCAGACGATGACGAGGAACGGCAACAGCGGCACGAGCAGTATCACCAGCCCGAGGAAGAGTGCCCAGCCGATGGCGTCCATCTCGACGTCTCGCCGTCCGAAGTACCCGGGCGTGACCGTGTCGATGGCGCGCGTCGCCAGCCCGTCGCTCTCGGGTTCCTGGCTCATAGTTGACGGGAGGCAACGCACGGATATAGCCTGCACGCTGCGCCCGGCTGCCTGGTCCCCACTACGTCGGTCCAACCGTTCGACACACGCCGTGTCCGCCCCGACGCGACGCGGCTCGTCCCCGACCTGTCACCCCCGGGTCGAATGACAACTTAAAGAACCTCGGGCCGAGTAGCCTAGGCAACTCCCTCTCCCTATGCAGGAACAACGAGGCTTCGACCACACCGAGCTAGAACAGAAGTGGCAGGACCGCTGGACGGACGCCGGGGTGTACCACGTCCCCGACGACGCCGAGGACCCCACCTACGTCCTCGGGATGTACCCCTACCCCTCGGGACAGCTCCACATGGGGCACGTCCGGAACTACACCATCACGGACGCCTACGCCCGTTACCGCCGGATGTGCGGGGACAGCGTCCTCCACCCGATGGGCTGGGACGCGTTCGGCCTCCCCGCCGAGAACGCCGCCAAGGAGCGCGACACCGACCCGGCGACGTGGACCTTCGACTGCATCGAGACGATGAAGGGGCAGATGGAGTCGATGGGCTTCGGCTACGACTGGGAGCGCGAGGTGACGACCTGCACGCCCGAGTACTACCGCTGGAACCAGTGGCTGTTCGCCCGCTTCCACGAGGAGGGCCTCGTCGAACGCCGCGACGCCGAGGTCAACTGGTGTCCCTCCTGCGAGACGGTCCTCGCGGACGAACAGGTCGAGGGCGAGGCCGAACTCTGCTGGCGCTGCGACACGCCCGTCGAGACGCGGGAACTCTCGCAGTGGTTCCTGAAGATAACGGAGTACGCCGACGAACTGGTCGACGACATCGACCGACTGGAGGGGTGGCCCGACTCCGTGCGGGGGATGCAGCGCAACTGGATCGGCCGCCAGTACGGCACCCGCCTGCCCTTCCAAATCGGCAGCCACGGCACCGTCGAGGCCTTCACCACGCGCGCGGACACCGCCTTCGGCGCGACGTTCTTCGCGCTGGCGCCCGACCACCCCATCACGCAGGAACTGGTCGAGACGGACGAGGCAGTCCGCGAGTTCGTCGAACACGAGGCCGACCCGGAGGGCGACGAACCCAACGGCGTCGAGACGGCCCTCGCCGCGACCAACCCCGTCACGGGCGAGGAGATACCCGTCTACGTCGCCGACTTCGTCCTCTCGGGCGTGGGGACGGGCGCGCTGATGGGCGTGCCCGCCCACGACACCCGCGACCACGCCTTCGCCACGAAGATGGGCATCGACATCGTGCCGGTCGTCGCCCCCGCCAGCGAGGGTGAGGGCGACGCACCCGAGGCCCCCGACGTGAGCGAGGCGGCCTACACCGACGACGGCGTCCTCGTCAACTCCGGGGCGTACGACGGCCTCGACAGCGAGACGGCCCGCGAACGCATCACCGAGGGGACGGAGGGGGCCGAGGAGGCGACCCAGTACCGCCTGCGCGACTGGGGTATCTCCCGCCAGCGCTACTGGGGGACGCCCATCCCGGTCGTCCACTGCGACGACTGCGGCCCGGTCGTCGTCCCCGAGGACGACCTGCCGGTCGAACTCCCCGCGTTCATCAACACGACGGGCAACCCGCTCGACGCCGCCGAGGAGTGGAAGGCGACGACCTGTCCCGAGTGCGGGAGCGAGGCCACCCGCGAGACGGACACGATGGACACGTTCGTCGACTCCTCGTGGTACTTCCTGCGGTACGTCTCACCGGACCTCGACACCGCACCGTTCGACCGCGAGCGGGCCAACGACTGGATGCCCGTCGACCGCTACGTCGGCGGCATCGAACACGCCGTGATGCACCTGCTGTACTCGCGGTTCTTCACGAAGGTGCTGGCCGACCACGAGGGCCTCGACCACCGCGAACCGTTCACCAACCTGCTCGCACAGGGGATGGTCCAGTTGGAGGGCGAGGCGATGTCGAAGTCGAAGGGCAACGTCGTCTCCCCGCAGGCCATCGTCTCGGAGTACGGCGCCGACACCGCCCGGCTGTTCACGATGGAGGCCGCCCAGCCAGAGCGCGACTTCGACTGGACCGACCAGGGCGTCCAGTCGGCGTACGCCTTCCTCCAGCGCCTGCACGAGACGGTCGAGTCGTTCGACGCCGCGGCCGCCGACGGTGCGCGGGACGCCGTCGCCGAGTACGTCGACAGCGAGATAGACGCCACCGTCGCCGTCGCCCGCGAGGACTACGAGACGCTGACGTTCAACACCGCGCTGCGCGAGACGCGCGAACTGGTCGGCCTGCTGCGCAACTACCGCGAGTACGCCGACGCCGTCCACGGCGAGACGTTCGAGCGCGGCCTGCGCGTCGCGGTGCGCCTGCTGGCTCCCGTCACGCCCCACCTCTGTGAGGAACTGTGGGCGGCACTGGGGGAGGACGGCTTCGTCGCCGAGGCGCCGTTCCCCGAACCGGCGGACGACACGGCCGACCACGAGCGTGAGCGCCGACTGGTCGAGAACACCCGGGGCGACGTCCGCCAGATAATCGACGTGGCCGGTATCGAGGACCCCGAACGCATCGAGGTGGTCGTCGCGCCCGCGTGGAAGCACCGCGCGCTCGACATCGCCGTCGAGAGCGACGCGCCGAACGTCATCTCCGAACTGATGCAGGAGGCGTCGATTCGCGAGCAGGGCGACGCCGCCGCCGCCTACGGGCAGGACCTGCAGGACGAGCGCCAGTCGCTCTCCCCCGCGCTCACGCCCGACCGCGAGCGCGAGACGCTCGAACGCGCCGCGTGGCTGCTCGAACGCGAGTTCGGCGCCGACGTGCGGGTCACCCGGGGCGAGGACGCGAGCGACGACCTCGCCGGGAAGGCCCGACCGGGTCGGCCGGCGATTCAGATAGACTGAGCCGCCGAACCGCCGCGCTCGCCGGACGAATCGTGCGAAAACGAAAACGCGACCGGGACCGAGTCGCCCTCAGTTGATGGGGATGGACTCCCCGCCGTTCGCGTCCTCCTTCGCCAGCGTGACGGTGAGGATGCCGTTGTTGTAGGTGGCGTCCGTCGACCCGCCGTCCAGGCGGCTGCCGAGGCGGACCGAGCGCGTGACCGACTCGCGACTGCGCTCCTGGCGGACGTACTCGCCGTCCTGTTCTTCCTCCTCGCTGGCGCGCTCGGCGGAGATGGTGAGCGTCGTCCCCGAGAGGCGGACGTCGATGTCCTCCTTCTCGTAGCCGGGGAGGTCGGCGGTGACGACGTACCCCTCGTCGGTCTCCACGACGTCGACGGGGACGCCCCGCGTGAGGCCGGTGTCGAAGGCGCGAAGCCCCTCGTTCATCTCCTCGAACATGCGCTCGATGTCCTCGAACGGGTTTCGTCGCGTCATGGGCGACGGTACGGCGGCATCGGAAATAAATTGCCGGCCCGCGGGCGCGTGGTGGGCGTGAACCGTCGGCACGTGGGCGTCACTCCCGCGTGAGCCGTACCGTCCACTTCCCCGTCGAGAGCAACAGGTCCGTTCCCCGTCCGGTCGCCCCTTCGCGTTCGCGGAAGTCGGCCCGCCACCGCACACCGCCGCCCATCGCCGTCGAGAACGAGCGCCCCGGTCGATCCCCGTCCGGCGAGGCGGTGAACGAGAGGTCCCGTTCCTCGACCGTCACCCGGACGGTTCCGAGCGGCCCGGCTTCGACGCGAACCGTCATCTCCCCACGGGATGTCCCGTAGGTACCCGTCACCGCCGTCACGCGCTCGCGGGCGTCGAGCAGGTCCACGGCCTCCTCGGGACGTTCCCCGCAGACGAGCGCGAGCACCGCTTTTCCCGTCGAGACGACCGGTTGCCCCGTCGTGTTGAACGCGAGGGCGACACCGTAGCCCCGTTCGGGGAGGGAGCCGACGTACCCGCCGGAGACGTAGATGCCGCCCCGGTGACCGACGAGGGGTTCGCCGAGGAACTCGCTCACCTCCAGTCCGTAGCCGTAGCCGGGTGCCGTCCCGTCCGCGGTCGGCAGGGGCGGCGACTGGCGGGTGCACATCGCCGCGACGCGCTCGGACCCGAGCACTCGCGTTCCGTCGTGTTCGCCGCCGTTCAGCAGACACCGAACCAGCGTTGCGAGGTCCTCGGCCGTGCTGAGGAGGCCGCCCGAGGAACCGGCGTGTCGGAACTCGTCCGCGAATCCCTCGACGCTCGTCGGGTCACCGTCGGGGTGGTAGCCCGTCATCAGGTCGTCGTCCGGGAGGGTCCCGGGGTCGAACGTCGAACGGTCCATCCCGAGCGGGGCGAGGACCTCCTCCTCGGCGTAGACCGGGAACGGGCGCCCGTCGACGGCGGCGACGAGTTCGCCGAGCAGCGCGAACCCGGCGTTGGAGTACATGTAGCGCCCCTCGTCGGTGAGTCGCCCGTCGGCGACCCCGTCGACGTGCCGGAACAGGTCCTCGCGGTCCGCGACGGAGTCACGTTCGGCGAAGAACCCGCGCGGCAGCCCCGAGGAGTGCGACAGCAGTTCCCCGACCGTGACCGGGTCGCCCGGCGCGTCCCGGAGCACCGGCAGGTGGTTCGCGATGGCATCGTCCAGTGCGACGGCCCCGCGTTCGGTCAACTGGAGGACGGTGACTGCGGTGACGACCTTCGCGATGGACCCGACGCCGTACACCGTTCGGGGTGTCGCCGGCAGTCGGGGGTCGGTGCGCCGTGCGCCGAGGCCGTTCGCGTACAGCACCCCCTCGCGGTCGACGACGGCGACGCTCACGCCCGGTACGCCCCCCTCGACCAGCCAGTCGTCGAGGAACCGCTCGACGGCCCGCACGGTCGACGGGGGCAGGGAGCCCTCCTCAGTTGCCATACCGTGACGTGATACCGTCACGACAAAACTGTCGGGGGAGCGTTCAGTACAGGACGTGCCGGGTGTCGTACGACCCCAGCCGTTTCACCCACCCCTCTTCGACGACGCCCTCGATGGCGGCGACGGCCTCCTTCGTCCGCTCCTCGTAGAGGCCGGCGGCGATGTCCATGTGGAAGACGTAGTCGCCGAGCCGCTCGCCGCTGGGGCGGGACTCGACGCTCGTCAGGTCGATGTCGCGCTCGGCGAACGGTTCGAGCAGTCGGAGGAGCAAGCCGGGGTAGTTCGTGTTCGGGTAGACGACGAGCGAACTCTTCCCGCCGGCCTCGCTGCGCTCGGCCTCCGGGGCGACGACGACGAACCGCGTCGCGTTCGAGGTGCGGTCCTGGATGTCCTCGGCGAGGACGCGCAGGCCCTCGCCCGCGTTGTCGGGGTGGCCGATGCCGGCGACGGCGGGGTCCTCGCGGGCCTGTTCGACGCCGCGGGCGGTGCTCGCGACCGCCTCGCGGACGGCGTGCGGGTAGTTCTCCTCCAGGTAGCTCCGGCACTGTGCGAGCGCCTGGGCGTGGCTGGCGACCACCTCGAAGTCCTCGCGCTGGGCGAGCAGTGCGTGGCGGATGGGGGTGACGATCTCCTCGACGACGGCGACGTCCCGGGTCGCCAGCGCGTCGAGGCTCTCGGTGACGCTCCCCTCGATGCTGTTCTCGATGGGGACGACGCCGCGGTCGACCTGTCCCGCCGCGACCCGTTCGACGATGTCGGTCACCGACTCGGTGAACGTTACCTCGTCGGCGACCGCCCGCGCGGCCCGGTGTGAGTACGTCCCCTCGGGGCCGAGCGTGAGTGCCTTCATGCCCCTCCGTTGTTCGGTGGGCGGCAAAAGCGCGTCGTCGTCACCCTGTTATCTCCGGCGGAACGCTTTTTCCCGTGTGGGGTGTTACTCCGACGTTGACCGGGATATTACTCACGCTCCCCTCCCCGACGGAGGCCGCCAGCACGCGATGACGACGATACGGGCCGAGACGTTCGTCGCCGCGCCGCCGGAACGTGTGTTCGACCTCACCCGGTGTGTCAGCCTCCGCGAGGACGCCCTCACGCACAACCACCTCCACGCCGTCGCCGGCGTCGGCGACGACCTCCTGTCGCCCGGGACGTCCGTCGTCTGGCAGACCCGCCTCCTCGGTATGTCCGTCGCGTTGACGATGCGCCTCGCGACGTACAACCGTCCGCGACACTTCCGCGAGCGGATGGTCGACGGCCCGTTCGAGCGCCTCATCCACGACCGGTTCTTCGAGCCAGAGGACGGGGGGACACTCGTGCGCGACGTCCTCACCTTCGAGTCGCCGCTCGGTGGGCTGGGCGAGGCGGCCGACGCCATCTACCTCGAACGGTTCTTCCGGGACGGCCTCGACCGACTGGACCGCGCGGTGCGAGACGCCGCCGAGTCCGACGACTGGCGCCGCTACCTCGCCGAGTCGGCGTGAGCGAGCGGCCGTCGATTCGAGCTACCGGTTCAGCGTGTGAATCGCGTGCCCCTGTGCGTTCGCCGCCGCCTCCATCACCGCCTCCGAGAGCGTCGGGTGGGTGTGGACCGTCGCGGCGACGTCCTCCAGCGTCGCGCCCATCTCGATGGCGAGGCCGACCTCCGCGACGAGTTCGGACGCCTCCGGCGCGACGATCTGCGCGCCGAGGACGAACCCGCTCGGGCCGTCCGCCACGAGACGGACGAAGCCGTCGGTGTCGTCGAGCGTCAACGCACGCCCGCTGGCGCGGAGCGGCATCGTCCCGACGACGGGTTCGAACCCCTCCTCTTCGGCCTCGGCCTCCGTCAGACCCACGGTGCCGATTTCGGGGTCGGTGAACACCGCCGCCGGTATCGACTGGTGGTCGAGCGCCGCGGGTTCGCCCGCGATGTGCTCGGCGGCGACGTGGCCCTCCTTCATCGCCTTGTGCGCGAGCATCGGCTCGCCGGCGACGTCGCCGACGGCGTAGACGTGCTCGACGTTGGTGCGAGCGCGGTCGTCCGTCGGGACGAACCCGCGTTCGTCGGTCTCGACGCCCGCCGCCTCCAGGTCGAGCGTGTCGGTGACGGGCGTGCGCCCGACGGCCACGAGCACCTTCTCGGCGCCGAACTCGCTCACCTCCCCGTCGGCGTCCTCCGTCCGGACGGTGATGCCCTCGCCGGCGGGTTCCCAGCCCTGGGCGGCCTCGCCGAAGTGGAAGTCGATGCCGAGGCTCTCGGCGCGCTTGCGGACGATACGCGCGACGTCGTCCTCGTAGCCGGGGAGGGCGCCGTCGAGCATCTCGACGACGGTCACGTCCGTCCCGAGTTTGGCGAAGACGGTGCCCAGTTCCATCCCGATGTAGCCCGCCCCGACGACGACGAGGCTCTCGGGGAGCGTCTCCAGCGCGAGGGCGTCGCGCGAGGAGAGGACGTGCTCGCCGTCGAACTCGAAGTTCGGTATCTGGACGGGACGCGACCCGGTCGAGACGACGGCGTGCTCGAACTCGATGGACTCGGAACCCTGCCCCTCGCCCCCGTGGGCGACGCGGACCTTGTTCGCGTCGGCGAACTCCGCGCGCCCCTCGACGAGGTTGACGCCGTTTGCCTTGCACAGTTTCTCGACGCCGCCGGTCAACTGGTCGACGACGTCGTCCTTCCACGAGCGCATCCCCTTCATGTCGACGGCGGGGTCGGCGTGGATACCCATCGCCTCGCCCTCGCGGGCGTCGTGGGCGATGCTCGACGCCGTCACGAACGCCTTCGAGGGGATGCAGCCGTGGTTGAGGCAGGTCCCTCCATACGTCTCTTTCTCGACCAGCGTCACGTCGAGGTCCAGTTGCGCGGCGCGGATGGCGGCGACGTAGCCGCCCGGCCCGGCGCCGATGACGAGGACGTCCGTACCTGTCGCGATGTCTCCGACGACCATACGCGCGATATTTGCCGCGCGTGGTAAGGCTGTATGGGTTTGCGGGTGCGCGGTCTCGCGTCTGGACGTACTCACCGCTCGCCGTCCGACGCGGAGCGAACGAGAAACGGGGGCGGGGGCCGACTACTCCAGCAACAGCAGCGAGGGGTTCTCCAGGTACTCCATCACCCGGTTGGTGAAGGCGGCGGCCTGCGCCCCGTCGACGACGCGGTGGTCGATGGAGAGCGAGAGCGTCATCACGTGGCGGGGGACGACCTCGCCGTCGACGACGCGCGGCTTCTCCTTGATGGCACCCAGCCCGAGGATGGCCGTCTCGGGGTAGTTGATGACGGGCGTGGCGTACTCGCCGCCGATGGCGCCGAAGTTCGTGATGGTGAACGTCCCGCCCTGCATCTCCTCGCGCGAGATGCTACGCTCGTGGGCCTTCTCCACCAGGTCGTTCATCTCCGAGGCGAGCTGGAGCATCCCCTTGCGGTCGACGCCGTCGACGACGGGCACCATCAGACCGGCGTCCGTGCCGACGGCGACGCCGAGGTTGTACGCCCCCTTGAGGACGATTTCCTCCGCCTCCTCGTCGAGGGTCGAGTTCAGGTACGGGAACTCCTTCAGCCCGGCGACGACGGCCTTCATGACGAACGGCATGTACGTGAGCGAGACGCCGCGCTCGGCGGCCACCTCCTTCAGGTCGCGCCGGGCCTCGACGAGCGCCGTCACGTCCACCTCGTCGTGGTGGGTGACGTGCGGGGCGGTGTACTTGGAGCGCTCCATCTGCTTGCCGATGGTGCGCCGGATACCCCGGTAGGGGACGCGCTCGTCCTCGCCCGCGACACCGAGTGCTGCAGCGTCGGCCGCCTGCGCGTCCTGCCGGGCCGTCGCGTAGGCGGTGACCTGCTCGGGCGTGACGAACGGCTGGCCGTCGCGCTCCTCGTCGGTCGGCACGGCGTTCAGGTCGACGCCCTGCTCCTCGGCGAGTCTGCGCGTGGCCGGCGCCGCGAGCGTCCGCTCCCTGTCGGCGGCCTCGCCCGCGACCGTCCCCGCACTCGTACCCGTCTCCGCGTCCGCGCTCGCGGCCTCCGCACCGTCGTCCGTCACCTTCCGCGTCGCGGACTTCACCCCCTCCGTTTCCACTGCGGCGGGGTCGTCGTCGGTGTCGTCCTCGGCGTGGGCGCGCACGTCGGCGTCGCTGACGCGCCCGCCGGGGCCGGAGCCCTCGACCGCGCCGATGTCGACGCCGAGTTCGCGCGCGAGGCGCCGGGCGCTCGGGGCGGCGAACACCCGCCCCTCGGGCGTCGGCACCTCCTCGTCGGGGGCGCGTTCGGCCGCGGCGGTCTCCTCGGCCTCGACGGGTTCCGCCTCCGCCGTCGTCGTCTCCGTGGGGGCGTCGTCACCGCCCTCCGTCTCGAAGACGATGATGACGTCGCCGACGGGGACCATCTCCCCGGCCTCGGCGCGGATCTCCTTGACCGTCCCGTTGACCGGGGAGGGAATCTCGACGACGGCCTTGTCGGTCTCGGCCTCCGCGACCGGTTGGTCCTCGCTGACCGCGTCGCCCTCCTCGACCAGCCAGCCGACGATCTCCGCCTCGGTGAGCCCCTCGCCCACGTCCGGGAGTTTGAATTCTCGGATGCCCATGGCTCAGAACTCGTAGGCCTCCCGGATACCGTCCTCGATTCTGGCGGCCTCGGGCAGGTAGAAGTCCTCGACGGCGTACAGCGGGTACGGGACGTCGAAGCCCGTGACGCGCGTGACGGGCGCCTCCTGGTACAGCAGCGCCTCCTCCTGGATGGTAGCGGTTATCTCGCCGGCCAGGCCGCCCGTCTTCGGCGCCTCGTGGACGACGACGGCGCGCCCGGTCTTCTTGAACGACTCGACGATGGCCTCGTCGTCCAGCGGCGAGAGCGTCCGGAGGTCGACCACCTCGCACTCGATACCCCCCTCCGAGAGCGTCTCAGCGGCCTCGAGGGTGGGGCGGGTCATCGCCCCCCAGGTGAACACCGAGACGTCGGTCCCCTCCCGGCGGACGGCGGCCTCGCCGAGCGGGACGGTGTACGTCTCGTCGGGGACCGCCTCGCGGAAGGCGCGGTAGATGAGCTTCGGTTCGAGGAAGATGACGGGGTCGGGGTCGCGAATCGCCGACGCGAGCAGGCCCTTCGTGTCGGCGGGCGTACTCGGGATGACGACCTTCAGTCCCGGTTCGTGGGCGTAGAACGCCTCCTTCGACTCGGAGTGGTGTTCGGGCGCGCGGATGCCCCCGCCGTAGGGGGCGCGCACGACCAGCGGGCAGGAGAACCGCCCGCGAGAGCGGGTGCGCAGGCGCGCGGCGTGACTCACTATCTGGTCGAAGGCGGGGTACATGAACCCGGAGAACTGCATCTCCGCGACCGGGCGCATCCCGTAGGCGGCCATGCCGATGGCGGCGCCGGCGATGCCCGACTCAGCCAGCGGCGTGTCGACGACGCGCTCGCCGCCGAACTGGTCGTAGAGGCCCTGCGTGGCGCGGAAGACGCCGCCGTTCTTCCCGACGTCCTCGCCCATGACGATGACGTTCTCGTCGCGTTCCATCTCGCCGGCGAGGCCGTCGCGGACGGCCTGGACGAGCGTGAGGTTCTGTGTCTGCTGTGGTTGCTGGCTCATTCCAGGAGTTCCTCGTCGCCGTGTCGGTCGCGGAGCTGTTCGAGGTAGTCGAGTTGTTGCTGGAGGCGGCGGGGCATCTCGGCGTAGACGTCGGCGAACATCGAGGCCGGGTCGGGGCGCTCGATGGACTCGGCGGTGTCGATGGCCTCGGCGACCTCCCGCTCGACCGACTCGGTTATCCCCTCGACGCGCTCGTCGTCGAGGATGCCCTCGTCGCGGAGATAGGCCTCCAGACGCGGGATGGGGTCCTTTCGCTTCCACTCCTCGACCTCGTCGTCGTCGCGGTAGACGGTCGGGTCGTCGGCGGTGGTGTGCGCGCCGAAGCGGTACTGCACCGCCTCGATGAGCGTCGGCCGGCGCTCCTCGCCCGGCGACTTCGCCTTCTCGACGGCCTCGCGGGTGACCTGGTAGACGGCGAGGGGGTCCATCCCGTCGACCTGGACGCCCTCGAAGCCGTAGGCGACGGCCTTCTGGGCGATGGTCTCGCTCGCGGTCTGGCGCTCTCTGGGCACCGAGATGGCCCACTGGTTGTTGTTACAGAAGAAGACGTTCGGCGTGTCGAAGACGCCCGCGAAGTTGAGCCCCTCGTGGAAGTCGCCCTCGCTGGTGCCGCCGTCGCCGAAGTAACAGATGAACGCCTTCTCCTCGCCCTTGAGCTTCGAGGCCCACGCCATCCCCATCGCGTGGAGTATCTGCGTCGAGATGGGCACGGAGATGGTGAAGACGTTCTGCTCGGCCATCCGGTTGCCGCGCTCGTCGCCCATCCAGTAGCGGAGCGTCTCGGCGAAGTCGACGCCGTGGGCGTAGGCGGCGGCGTGTTCGCGGTAACTCGGGACGAGCCAGTCGTCGTCGTCGAGCGCGAAGGCGGAACCGACTTGCGCACCCTCCTGGCCCGACAGCGGCGGGTACGTCCCCATCCGTCCCTGGCGCTGGAGACTCACCGCGCGCTGGTCGAAGTGGCGCGCGACGCGCATCTGCCTGTACATCTCGACCATCGAGTCGGCGTCGAGGTCCGGTACCTCGGCCCCCTCGAGCACGCGGCCCTCCTCGTCGAGGACCTGCACGCGCTCGCGGGGGTCACGCTGGAGCGTACTCATACCGCCCTCCATGACATACCAACGACTGCCGCGGCTGACGGTATAGTAGTTTCGTAAAAAGGTTTCTCTACTGCTGATTCTTGCCACCCGCGACCCGACGGGGTCGACTTCTGTCCCACATCTCCGGGTATCGGTGGTCGAATACGGTACGACTCGGACGACCGGTCGAAATCTTCCAGTTCGGCTTTCGTTCTCGGGGACGTTCCTGGACGATTGTCCGTTATGGATGTGCCCCCTCCCAGAGTAACGCTGATGCCCGTCGGTCGTGAGGGTCAGGGCGTGTTCGAGCCATCTCGGGGGGCGGAGGCGGTATGGCGCTGAGTACGGTGCTTGACGACGACCGCACGAACGCGGCCACGGCCTGGGCGCTCGTCGCCGGCCTGACGCTGGCGGCGGCGGTGAGCCTCGGGTTCGGGGAACCGCTCTGGAGCGTCCTCGCGCTCGCCGGCGTGGCCGTCGCGGTCGTCCCGGCGGTCGCGTACCGGGACGCCTCGGCGATGCCGCCGTGGGAGGTCCTGGCGGTCGTCGCCGTCCCCGCGCTCCTCCTCGCCGTGGGCGCGCCGGCGGCGGTCACCCAGGCGGCGTCGTACCTCGCGCTCGCCGCGCTGGCGCTGCTCGTCGTCGTCGAACTCCACGTGTTCTCGTCGGTCGAACTGACGCCGCGGGTCGCCGTCGCGCTGGTCGTGTTGCTGACGATGGCCGCGACCGGCGTCTGGACCGTCGTTCGCTACGCCGTCGCGACGCTCCTCGGCACCGGCTTCGTCGGCAAGGTCGCGCTGATGTGGGACATCACGCTGGCGACGGCGGTCGGCGTCCTCGCCGGGGGGCTGGCGTGGGCGTACCTCGCCTCCCACGAGTCGGCTGGGACCGCCGGGTTCGGGGTCGACGACCACGCCGTCGCGGGCGGCGAGGACGGGACGAACGGCTCGGACGACGAGGGCGTCGCTGAGGACGACGGGGACCCGGATACCGACGACGACGGCGACGACCGGCGGGGACTCATGCTCGCCGTCCGGGCGATGCAGGTCGCGCTCGTCGGGGTGACGCTGTTCGCACTGGTCACCTTCCGCTGGGGCCTCGTCATCAACGCGGGCATCCCGCTCGCGGTGACGTTCCTCCCGGGCGCGCTGGAGCGGGACGTCGGCCTGCCGATGAACGCCGGCCTCACCGCCTGGATAACGCTCGCGGTGTTCCTCCACGCGGTCGGGGCGCTCGGCCCCTACCAGTGGTTCGGCTGGTACGACTCGGTGACGCACGCGCTCTCGGCGTCGGTCGTCGCCGGCGCGGGCTACGCGAGCGCGCGGGCGCTCGACCTCCACTACGACCGACTGACCGTGCCGCCGGAGTTCATGTTCGCGTTCGTCGTGGTCTTCGTCCTCGCCTTCGGCGTCGTCTGGGAAGTCCTCGAGTTCGCCTCCGGCGGCCTGTCGAGCCTCGTCGGCGGCGAGGCCGTCCTCGCGCAGTACGGCGCGCGCGACATCGTCCTCGACCTGACGTTCAACACGGTCGGGGGCGTCCTCGTCGCGCTGTTCGGGACGTCGCGGCTCCGGGGGGTCGCGGGGGCGCTGGCGTCGTCGCTCGGCGGTCGGTCGGCCGGCCGGAGCTGAGGGCGACTCAGTCGCTCGCCTGGGTCGCCGTCCGCGCCCGCTCGCGCGCCTCCTCGACGCTCGCACCGTCGCGCACCAGCGCGTCGACGAACAGTTCCCCCGCCTTGTACGACGAGCGCACGAGGGGGCCGCTGGCGCAGTAGAGGAAGTCGAACTCCGTCTCGGCCACGTCGCGCCAGGTGTCGAACTTGTCGGGGTGGACGAACTCGCTCACCTCGAGGTGGCGCCGCGAGGGCTGGAGGTACTGTCCGAAGGTGACGACGTCCACGTCCGCCTCCCGGAGGTCCGAGAGCGTCTGGTACACCTCGTGGTCGTACTCGCCGACGCCGAGCATCAGCGACGTCTTGGTGTAGATGGACGAACGCTCCGCGACCCGTTCGAGCACCGAGAGCGACTGCTCGTAGGTCGCCCGGCGGTCGCGCACCGGCCACTGCAGGCGCTCGACGGTCTCGACGTTGTGCGCGATGACGTCCGGGCGGGCCTCGATTATCCGGTCGACGCAGTCGGGGTCGCCCCGGAAGTCGGGGATGAGCACCTCGACGAGCACCCCCGGGTCGCGCTCCTTTATCTCGCGGATGGTGCGCGCGAAGTGGCGCGACCCCTGGTCGGGCAGGTCGTCCCTGTCAACGCTCGTCAACACGACGTAGTCGAGGCCGATCTCGGCCACGGCCGCCGCGACGTTCGCGGGTTCGGCCTCGTCGAGCGGCTCCATCCCGCCGGTCTTCACGTCACAGAAGTTACACCCCCGCGAGCAGCGGTCGCCCATCAGCATGAACGTCGCCGTCCCCGGCCCGTCGCGCCCGCTCCAGCACTCCCCGAGGTTCGGGCAGTTGGCCTCCTCACAGACGGTGTGGAGGTTCCGGTCACGCAACACCCCCTTGATGTCGGTGAAGCGCTGTCCCGACGGCGGCCGCATCTTCAGCCAGTCGGGCTTGCGCGTGTGACTCATAGACGCTATCTCGGTACCACCGGACTAAAGCCTGCGGTTCGTCCCGTTGTGCCCGACGGCGGCCCCGTCCCCCTCGCCGTCGGTGGTGTCTCCAAAACTTAAATTGCAAAAATTAAATACTTGCTCGGTGAAAACCGGGATAGATGTTCGACCTCTCGCCAGACGACATCACCGAGGGGCCGGTTCTGCGTGCACTGCTCGTGCTCGCAGCACCGCTGCTCGCTCAGAACGTCGTCCAGGTCTTCCAGCAGGTCGTCGACCTCTTCTGGGTCGGCCGCCTGGACAACGCCGGCGACGCGGTGGCGGCCGTCGGTCTGGTCGTCCCCCTCCAGGCGCTCGTCTTCGGGTTCGCCGTCTTCATCCCCTTCGTCGGCACGCAGGTCCTCGTCTCCCAGCGTATCGGCGCCGACGACGTCGTCGGCGCCCGCCGGGGGGTCGGGTCGGGGCTCCTCGCGGCGCTCGGTCTCGGCGTCGGCGTCGGCGTGGTCGGTATCCTCCTCGCCCCCGCGCTCATCGACCTCATCACGAGCGTCCGTCCGGAAGGGGTCGGCGAGTCGGTCGGGCCGCTCGCCGTCGCCTACTTCTCCGTCCTGATGCTCGTCCTCCCGCTCATCACGCTCTCGGACACGACGGAGGCCGCCTTCGTCGGCTGGGGCGACTCCCGCGTCGCGCTCTACATGAACGTGCTCGCCATCGGTCTCAACGCCGTCCTCGACCCCATCTTCATCTTCGGCTTCGAGGAGAACCCCGCCTTCGCCCTGCTCGGCCTCGGCGGCGTCGCCGACTCGCTCTACGCCGCGACCGGGTTCGCCGGCCTCGGCGTCGAGGGGGCGGCGCTGGCGACGGGGGTCGGCTACGGCGTGGGCTTCCTCCTCGGCGCGGCGCTCCTGCTCGCCGGCCGCAACGGCGGGATGACCTCGCGGTCGGCGTTCCGCATCGACCTGGCCGAGCAGCGCGAACTGTTCGACATCGGTCTGCCGATGGCGGGCCAGCAGGTGGCGAAGCAGGTGGCCGACCTCGCGCTGGTGGTCCTCGCGTTCTCGCTCGGCGGCGCGGCGGGGCTCGCGGCCTACTTCGTCGGCTTCCGCGTCGCCGGCGTCGCGGTCATCCCCTCGCTGAGCCTCCAGCAGGCCGCACAGAGCGTCGTCGGCCAGAACCTCGGCGCGGGGCTGGTCGGCCGCGCCCGGACGGCGACGTGGCACGGGGCGGGCATCGCCGTGACCGTCCTCGGCCTCCTCGGGGTCGTCCAGTGGGTCGTCCCGGAACTCATCGTCGTCGTGCTCGCCCCGCAACTCGACGCGGCGGGCGTCGCGCTCACCGTCGAGTACCTCCGCGTGCTCGCGCTCGGTTACCCCGCCATCGGCGCCGCCTACCTCTTCCAGGCGGGGTTCAACGGCGCGAGCGAGACGCGGACGAGTTTCCTCGCCAGCCTCGCACAGTACTGGGGGGTGCGCCTGCCGTTCGCGCTCGTCGGCGGCCTCGCCCTCGCGTGGGGCGTCTCGGCCGTCTTCTGGGCCGTGACGCTCTCGAACGTCGCCGCCGCCCTCGGTCTCGCGTTCTACTACTACTACTCCGCCGAGAACGGCCGGTTCGACCCGGAGCCGGAGGGCGCCGCGCCGAACTGACAGGGCGAGTCGACTGTCGCGGAGAGAAACCCCTTTCATCGCTCGCCCCTCCCATCCCCTGTGCACGTCACCGAGCGCCTCCCGAAGTTCGCCGACGCCTTCCCCTTCGAGTCGTTCAATCGAATGCAGTCGGAGGCGCTCCCCGCCATCCTCGAACGCGACGAGAACGTCGTCGTCAGCGCACCCACCGCCAGCGGCAAGACGGCGCTCGCGGAACTCGCCATCTGCAAGACCCTCGAACGCGACGGGACGGCGCTCTTTCTCGCCCCCCTCCGTGCGCTCACCAACGAGAAGGAGAGCGAGTGGGAGCGCTTCGAGTCGCTCGGCTACTCGGTGTACGTCGTCACCGGGGAACGCGACCTGAACCCCCGGCGCGCCGAGCGCGCCGACATCCTCGTGATGACGCCCGAGAAAGCCGACTCCGCGACCCGGAAACACGAGTCGACGCGCTACGGCTTCATCCGCGACGTCGACTGCTGCGTCATCGACGAGGTCCACCTGCTCGACTCCGACCGCCGGGGGTCGGTGCTCGAGGTGACCGTCTCGCGCCTGCGACGCATCTGTGACCCCCGCATCGTCGCGCTCTCGGCGACGATGCCGAACGTCGACGACGTGGCCGCGTGGCTCGACGCCGTCCCCGAGACCACCTTCGAGTTCGGCGACGAGTACCGCCCCGTCCCCCTCGAGGCGGGCGTCCGGACCTACGCCCACGGCGACAACCCCTTCGCCGACAAGTACCGCCGGCTCTACCGCGCGCTCGACATCGCCGAACCTCACATCCGCGAGGAGGGCCAGGCGCTCGTCTTCGTCGCCTCCCGACAGGACACGGTGCGGGCGGCCGAGAAGGCGCGCGACGAACTCGCCGGTCGCGACGTCCCGATGGGCGCGCGTGGCGACTACGACTTCCACACCGAGGCGACGGACCTCCAGAACAAGACGCTCCGGCAGTCGGTGCTCGACGGCGTCGGCTTCCACCACGCCGGCCTCTCCCGGGAGGACAAGAACCGCGTCGAGGCGTGGTTCAAACGCGGCGACATCCAACTGTTGTTCTCGACGTCGACGCTCGCGTGGGGGGTGAACCTCCCGGCGCGCTGCGTCGTCATCCGCGACACGAAGCTCCACGACCCGCTCGAAGGCGAGGTGGACATGAGCCCCCTCGACGTCCTCCAGATGCTCGGCCGGGCGGGCCGCCCGGGGTACGACGACGCCGGCTACGCCTGGGTGGTCTGCGACGCCGCCGACGCCGACCGCTACCGTCGCCTGCTGAAGGAGGGCAAGGAGATAGAGTCGCGCCTCGCCGCCGACCTCGACGCCCACCTCAACGCCGAAATCGCGCTGGGCACCATCGACGACCTCGACGACGTGATGGACTGGCTCGACACCACCTTCTACGCCACCCGCGCGCGCAGCGCCCCCGACGCCTACGACTTCGGCGGCCGTCTCCGGGAGCGAGTGAGGGAGACGCTCTCGCGGCTGGTCGAGGGCGGGTTCGTCGAGACGGACAGCGAACTGCGCGTCGAGGGGACCGCCCTCGGCCAGCTCACCTCGCGGTTCTACCTCCGACTGGACACCGCCGAGCGCTTCGCCCGCCTCGCGCGGAGCGACGACATCGGCGAGATGGACGTGCTCGCGGCCGTCGCGGGCGCGGCGGAGTTCGACAGCGTGAGTTGCCGACAGTCGGAGCGCGACGCCGTCGACGCCGTCCTCACCGGCCGGGCGGCGGACGTCGACGACGCGGGCCACCGGAAGGTCCTCGCCATCCTCCGCGCGAGCATGGCGGGGACGACGCCCGGCGAACTCCAGAGCGACGCCTGGGTCATCAGGCAGAACGCCCTCCGCCTGCTCGCCGCCCTGCGGGCGTTCCTCGAACGCTTCGAGTCGCCCGTCGCCGCGAACCTCACCCGTCGGGTCGAGGCCCGCGTCGAGAACGCCATCAGCGCCGACGCCGTCGGCCTGACGGCCATCGACGGCGTGGGGTCGGGCCGGGCGAAGAAGCTCGCGAGCGAGGGGCTCACCACGCCCGCCGACGTGGTCGACGCCGGCGTCGACGCCCTCGTCGCGGCGGGTCTCTCCGAAGGCGTCGCCGAGCGCGTCGTCGAGAGCGCCCGCGGTCTCCCCGCCGTCGAGGTGGCGTGGGGCGACTTCCCCGACTCGGTCGCCCGCGGCCGCAACGACATGCGCGAGGTGCGCGTGCGCTCCGCGGCGGGCGGGGCGCGCGCCGCCGTCGCCGTCACCGTCAACGGCGTCGAGATGACCGACTCGACCACCTACCTCGGCGAGACGACGGTCCCCGTCGGCGTCTTCGGCGGGAGCGCCGACGAGATGGAGTACGTCGTCACCGTCACCTTCCCCGACCTGCCGCTCGTGCCCGTCACCCGCTCGCGGACCGTGCGCGTGGAGTGAACGAGGGAGCGACTGGCTACCCGTCCCCACAACCGGCCGCGCCGTCCTCCATCGGAACGTCGAGCCACCCGCCCTCCCGAGCGCGGACGACGACGCCGTAACAGTTCCCGCCCCGGTTCTCGCTCGGTACGCGCCGTTCCTCGGGCGTCTCCGCGTCGTCGAGCCAGGCGCGGACCACGTACCGCCCGGGGTCGTCCATCCACGCCTCCTCGACGAGCACGCCGTCGTCGCCCTCGCCCTCGCCGACCGGGGCCACCGAGAACGACTCGCGGTACAGTCGCTCGTCCCCGCGACCAACCGCCACCGTGATGCGGTGCGTCCGGTCGTCGAGGTTCAGGAGCGTGAGGTCCGCGATGCGCGCCGTCTCACCCCCGACGCCGGCGAGACAGCCGCTCCCCGCGGTACCGACGCCGAGGACGGCGGCGAGGTACGAACGTCGGTTCATACCGTCACGAGACTGTCCCTGTAATTGAACTTTCGTGTCGGAATCGGTCGCCCGGTTCCGTTCGTCCCGCCGCCTCGGTGCGAGCCTTCTTGTACGAGAACGGGACCAGCGACCCCGTGTCACCGTCCGACCCCGCCTCGACCGTCCGTATCGTCGCCGGCGACTGCACCACCGAGTTCGAGGGCACCCGCGAGCAGGTCCAGCGCGGCTGCGTCGTCTGCCTGCTCAAACCCGACGACACCGTCCTCGTCCACGACGCCGACGGCTACCAGCCGGTGGCGTGGCTCACACGCCCCGAGTCCCGCTCCGTGACGCACGACCCGCTGGTCGTCGAGGCGCGCGACGGCGACCAGTTCCTCCGCGTGACGGTCCACGAGTCCTTCGCCGATTACACCGTCCCCGCCGGGCCGGCCGGCGCCCCCGTCGGGACCGCCCCCGACGGCGGGGCGCTCGTCCGCACCCGTGGCGCGGTCGTGAACCTCGACTCGGGGGCGCGCTACGGCCTCCCCGCGGACGCCGTCGTCCTCGACGCGCGCTGCGACTGCGGCCTCCCGCGGATGCGCGTCGAGCGTGGAGCGGTCTTCGAGGTGTGTGTCGACCGCGCCTGCGAGTCGCTCGACGACGCGGTCCGCGAGGCCTTCGACCGCGCGTGGGACTGTCCCGACTGCGGTACCGACCTCAGGGTCCTCCGGCGCGGCGGCCTGCTCGCCGGCTGTGACGCCTACCCCGACTGCGAGACGGCGTTCGTGATTCCCGAGGGGGTCGTGAGCGGGACGTGTCCCTGCGGACTCCCGGCGTTCGAGACGCCCTCCGGCGTGCGCTGTCTGGACGCGACGTGCGACCGGCCAGGGGGTAACACGTTCGCCGGCCCCTGACTCAGAAGACGGAGTCGGCGGTGGCGGCCCCGACGACGCTGAACACCGACCCGACGCTCACGGCCTTCGCGGTGACGGCCAGCCAGCGGCCGCGCTCGACGTCCAGTCCCGAGAGGAACGTCGACGGCGCGTCGAACGCCAGCGCGAGGACGATGACCGACCCGAACGACACGGCCATCAGCGAGAGGAAGCGCGCCGGAATCCCCGCCACGTCAACCTCCCGGTCCGGGTCGCGCGTGTCGGCCTTGTACAGCGCACCGTAGCCGATGCCGAAGACGATGGCCGTCGTCAGCAACCCCTGGAGGGTGCTCATGCTCTCCGCCAGCACCCACACCTCCTCGGTGACGACGAACGGTCCCGCGAGGAGGAAGCCGCCGACCAGTTGCTGGGCGACGTCCGCGGTCTTGAAACGACGGGCGGGTCCGACCATACCGGGACGAGTCGGCTATCGGGCATAACGCTCCCGTTCCGGTTCCCGTGCTCGCTCTCCGCGCGCCCCCGCGCCGAACCGGTCGCCCTTTGCCCCTCGCGCGCGCCGTCCCGACCATGAGTGTCAGACGCGAGTTCGACGCGTGGGCCGCCGACGGCCGGGACAGGGGGATGGAAGAGCGCCACTGGCACACCGCGAAGCACGCGCTGGCGCGGATGCCCGTCGAGGAGGGGGACCACCTCCTCGACCTGGGGACGGGCAGCGGCTACGCCGGACGCGCCCTCCGCGAGACGGCCGGCGCCGGCCGGGTCTACGGCCTCGACGGCGCGCCGGAGATGGCCCGCAACGCCCGCTCGTACACCGACGATTCGGCGGTGGGGTACGTCGTCGCCGACTTCGGCGTCCCCGAGTCACGACGCGAGGCCGGCGCGGTCGGCCTCCCGTTCGCCGACGACAGCCTCGACCACGCCTGGAGCATGGAGGCGTTCTACTACGCGGGCGACCCGGCGTTCACCCTCTCGGAACTGCGCCGCGTCCTCAGACCCGGCGGGACGTTCTTCTGTGCGGTGAACTACTACGAGGAGAACGTCCACTCCCACGACTGGCAGGAGGACATCGACGTGGAGATGACCCGCTGGTCGCGCGCGGAGTACCGCGAGGCGTTCCGCGAGGCGGGCTTTCACGTCGCCGAACAGGACACCATCCCCGACGAGGAGACGGAGATACCCCCCGAGTCGGCGTTCCCCCACGAGGGGTGGGAGACGCGCGAGGCGATGGTCGAACGCTACCGGGTGTACGGGACGCTCCTGACGGTGGGCGTCGTCCCCTGACTCAGAACTTGACGTCGCGCTCGCCCGCTTCGACGACGGTCCCGAGCCAGTTTCCCTCCGGCGGGAGCGGGCAGGCGAACGTCTCCGAGTAGGCGCAGAAGGGGTTGTACGCGAGGTTGAAGTCGAGCGGGACGCGCTCGGGCAGCTCGCCCTCGACGTCGAGTTCCATGTAGCGCCCCCGGTGGTAGCTCTCCTGGCCGGTGGTCTTGTCGCGGAAGGGGACGAACAGCTGGTCGTCCGGGTCCTGCCGGTAGGCACCGAGCGTCCGCTCCTCGCCCCCGAGGTCGAAGTGCAGGGTGGCGACGCGCTCGTAGCGCACCTCGGGGCCGTTCGTCGTCTCCATCGTCACCGGTTCGGGGTCGTCGTGGCGCTCGACGCGCGCGTCGACGCGGTACGATGGGTCGGGGTCGAAGTACGCGAGCCCCTCGAACCCCTCGCGGTGCTCGGGCGGAACCGGCGACTGCGGGTGGTCCGCGAAGAACGCGTCCTTCTCCTCGCGCAGCGCGTCCAGTTGCTCGCGCCAGTCGTCCTCGTCGAAGTCGTCGGTCATGCCCGGCGGTTCGGGGGCCGGGGCCTAAGACCCCGCGGCTCACTCCGTGACGAGGTCGCGCCCCTCGCGCTCCCACTCGGTGAGACTCCCCTCGTAGAACGCGAGGTCCTCGTAGCCGAGGTGGCGCAGCGCGACGTAGGTGTGACTGATACGTCGGGCGGTGTTGCAGTAGAGGACGACCCGCTTCTCGGGGACGACGCCGCGCTCCTCGAGGAGCGCTCGTAGCTCGTCGTCGGACTTCAGCCCGCGGCTCGCCTCGTCGACGAGTTCCAGCCAGTCGAGGCGCACCGCGCTCGGGATGTGGCCCGCGTCGAACTCCCCTTCCTCGCGGGTGTCGACGATGACCGCGTCGGGGTCGTCGATGGCCGCCGCGACGACGTCGATACCCACCAGCGGGCCGTCCTCGACGAACGCGGCGTCGTAGTTCGCCTCGGCCACCTCGGGGGCCTCCCGGCTCACCTCCTGTTCGCGACTCCACGCGCTGTAGTCGCCGTTCAGCAGGTGGAGCTTCTCGCGCGGGTGGCCGTACAGCTCGCAGGTGACGAGCAGGCGCGCGGCGAAGACGCCGTGGGTGTCGTCGTAGGCCACGACGTGGTCCTCGCGGCGCACGCCCGCCTCCCCCATCAGGTCGGCGAACGCCGCCGCGCCGGGGAGCATTCCGGCTTCCCCCTCGTCGGCCGACCGGAAGGCGTCGAACGGGACGCTCACGGCGCCCGGCAGGTGACCGATGCCGTCGTACTCCCACGCCTCGCGCACGTCGACGACACGCACCCCCTCCTCGTCGAGTCGCTCCGCGACCCACTCCGGGTCTACGAGCATGTCCATGTCGGGGCTATCGCGGAGCGGCACTTTAAGCCTGCAGACCCGGCCGCTCGGAGATAACGGCAACCGTTTCCCCTTGATTCTCCGGACTGCGACAGGTCACGCTCTCGATACGTCACCGCGTGTGGTTCGCTCGGCACGGCCGAGGCGTGCTTCGGGAGATACGAGAAAGTATTGCCGCGAGGGGCAACGTCCGGCGGAACCTACCGGCAGTAATACGGATATACGGCTGGTGGCGTTATGCACGCACGTATTATGAGTGAATACGCCAAAGACGTGCTCGTCTCCTGCGACTGGGTAGAGGAGCACCTGGACGAGTTCCAGAGCGACGACCCCGCGTATCGACTGGTCGAAGTCGACGTGGACACCGAGGCCTACGACGAGGGTCACGCCCCCGGGGCCATCGGGTTCAACTGGGAGACCCAGTTGCAGGACCAGACCCAGCGCGACGTCCTCTCGAAGGAGGACTTCGAGGACCTGCTCGGCAGTCACGGCATCTCGAACGACTCGACCGTGGTGCTGTACGGCGACAACTCCAACTGGTTCGCCGCCTACACCTACTGGCAGTTCAAGTACTTCGGTCACGAGGACGTCCGCCTCATGAACGGCGGCCGCGACTACTGGCTCGACAACGACTACCCGCTCACCGAGGAGGCCCCTGACTTCCCCGAGCAGGAGTACACCGCCGACGAACCCGACGAGTCCATCCGCGCCTACCGCGACGACGTCGAGGAGGCCATGGAACAGGGCGTCCCGATGGTCGACGTCCGCTCGCCCGAGGAGTTCAGCGGCGAGATCCTCGCCCCCCCGGGACTGCAGGAGACCGCCCAGCGCGGCGGCCACATCCCCGGCGCGTCGAACATCTCGTGGGCCGCCACGGTCAACGACGACGGCACGTTCAAGTCCGCCGACGAACTGCGCGAACTGTACGAGAGCGAGGGCGTCGACGGCGACGGCGAGGTCGTCGCCTACTGCCGCATCGGCGAGCGCTCTTCCATCGCCTGGTTCGCGCTGCACGAACTGCTCGGCTACGACGACGTGCGCAACTACGACGGCTCCTGGACGGAGTGGGGCAACCTCGTCAACGCACCCATCGAGACCGGCGACGGCAACTGAACTGCGGTCTCTCACCCTCCCGTTTATCACCGCCCCCAGCGGCGGCGCTCGCCCGGCGGACGGTACTTGGCGGCCGCTCGCCCTCGCGGGTCGCACGGGTGAACGAGGGGAGAACCGAGGGGTCAGTCGTCGCGTCCGTCGCTCCCGCCGCCACCCTCGCCGCCGTCACCGACGTCACTACTGCCACCGCTACCGCCGTCCTCGGCCACCGGCGTCCGCGGCGTGCTGCGTTCGAAGCCGCGGCGCTCCTGCAGTTGGCGCTCGAACCACTGCCACTCGCGGGTGAACTGGCCGCTCTCCTTCAGGTTCCAGACGTCGGCGTCCATCACCAGCGGGCCGGTCCGCGCCGACTGGACGAAGTTGACGATCCAGAGGAAGACGCTGAGCGCGATGATGTACGCGCCCGCGGTGGCGACCTGGTGGAGCAGGGTGAACTCGGCGGGGTAGTAGGCGTAGCGCCGGGGCAGGCCGAGGTAGCCGATGACGAGCATCGCGGTGAACGAGACGGTGACGCCGACGATGAGCAACACCGCCTGCACCTGCGCGAGGCGCTGGTCGTACATCCGCCGGGTGAGGATGGGGAACCAGTAGTAGCTGGCGGCGACCATCGACATCGCGATGATGCCCATGATGATGAAGTGGAAGTGCCCGACGATGTAGTAGGTGTCGTGGAAGACGAGGTCGACGGGGATGGACGCGAGGAACACGCCCGTCACCCCGCCGATGATGAACGTCCCGATGCCGCCGATGATGAGTATCATGGGCGCAGTGAGCCGGATGTTCCCGCTCCACATCGTCGTCATCCAGTTGAACGTCTTGACCGCGCTCGGGATGGCGATGGCGATGGAGACGGCCATGAACGACGCCTTCACGCGCGGGTCGACGCTCGTCGTGAACATGTGGTGGGCCCACACGCCGAAGCTCAGGACGCCGATGGCGAGCGTCGAGTAGACGATGAACTTGAACCCGAAGAGCTTCCGCCCCGAGAACTTCGGGAGGATGAGGCTCGTCAGCCCGAACGCCGGGAGGACGAGGATGTACACCTCGGGGTGGCCCCAGAACCAGAACAGGTGTTGCCAGAGGATGGCACCGCCGCCCTCCAGCGCGAAGAAGGTGGTCCCGAAGTTCCGGTCGAGAAAGAGCATGATGATGGCGCTGCCGAGCACCGGGAACGCGAACAGCGCGATGCCCGAGGTGGTCAGCATCGTCCAGCTGAAGATGTCGAGGTTCGCCCACTCGACGTCGTCCGCCCGTTCCGCGAAGATGGTGACGATGAAGTTGATGGCGCCCATCGTCGTGGCGATACCGCTCAGGTGGAGGCCGAGCAACGCGAGGTCTATCTGTGGGTTGGCCAGTGACGACGACATCGGCGTGTACATCGTCCAGCTCATGTCGATGGGCGTGAGCGCGAGCAGGGGGTAGGCGAGCGCCGAGAGGCCGACGGATTCCAGTAGCTTCCCGATGATTTCGGTGATGAGGCCGCCGCGAACCAGCACGAGCGACGGCGGCAGCAGCCAGAACGCGATGGCGTTGATACGCGGGAACGACATGTCGTCGGCGCCGATGAGCATCGGGAGGAAGTAGTTGGCGATGCCGAAGAACACCGGCAGCGCGAAGAAGAAGATCATCGTCACGCCGTGGGTGGTGAACAGCCCGTTGTAGGTCTCGGTCCCCCAGATGGTCTTCCCGGGCGTGATGAGTTCCGTGCGCAGCATCATCGCGTCGGTGCCGCCCCAGAGGGCGGCGACGACGCCGAAGACGATGTAGAGGATGCCGATGTCCTTGTGGTCGACGGTGGTGAACCATCGCACGAGGCCGAACGGCTTCTCCGTCTCCAGTTCGGTCTCGCGCTCGCTCGGTGTGGGGTAGCCGCCGTCGGCCATCGTGCGTCGCCGCCGTCGGAGGTATCCGACCGCGACGAGCGCCGCGAGGAGGACACCGCCGAGTACCACGCCGGGTATAGAATCGATGGATACCATGAGTGCGTCGAGTCCGGGGGACCCGTACACACCCTTCGAACCGTAGCGGGAAATACGTTAAGGCGGCGCCGTTTCGGAACGACAATCGCCGTGCGGGAGGCGTGTCGTGGCCACCCGCCACCGCGTCGCCGTCCCGCCTCGCTCACTGCTGGGCGTACACTTCCCGGGACGTCTGCGACCCTCCGCGGAAGTGACCGTAGACGATGCCCATCGTGAAGCCGTACGCGAGGTGCGCGAAGAACGTGTACGCCGCGTAGAGGATGAGGATGGGGCCCGAGAGGTCGCCACGTCCGGCGACCGCGAACGCGACCCACAGCACGATGGCGAAGATAGCCCCCTGCGCCGCGGGGTCGGGACCGCGCGGGATGTAGTCGCGTATCGCGACGAACACGAGGGGCCACGCGACCACGCCGGCGACGACGAACAGCGCGAACCCGACGGTGGTCTGGCCCGGCGTCCCGACGAAGCGAGCGATGACGTCGAACGCCTGTATCTGCTCTCGCGTCTGCACTTCGAGGAGTATCAGGAGGAGCGTCAGGACCGCCGTCCCCGCGACCCCGCCCGCGATGGCGCCGGTCACCCGATTCGTCTCCATATCGCTTGACCCAACGCCGCGGGGGGAGAAAGGTCTGCCCCCCGGCGGCGAGTACAAGCTACAAGCCCCCCCGACTCGTACGCCCGTCCATGACTTCGACGTCGGAGGACTTCCTCGACCGCGTCCGCTCGGAGAACCGCACCGCGCTCTCCCGTCTCGGCTCCTCGAAGGCGCTCTACGCCGACACCGGTGGCGACATCGACGTCGCTCCCGTCCTGCGGGCGGCCGCCACGGCCGAACACGCCGCCATGGAGACGTTCGAGACGTGGGCCGAGGAGGAAGACGGCGCGGCCGGCGAGGCGTTCGCCGCCACCGCGAGCGAGGAGCGCGACCACTACGAGCGGGTCGTCGCCCGCCTCGACGGGGACGACCCCTACCTCGACGAGACGCCCGCCATCCAGCGGTACCTCCGGGACCTCGACGACACCCTCGACCGCGCGGGCGGGTTCGTCGGCCGGACGGTCGCCGCCGAGAAGTCGAAGGACCAGCTGGTGGGCTTCTTCGTCGGACAGGCCGACCCGCAGTCGAGCCAGGCGTTCCGCGAGATGGGCGGTGACCTCGACGACCAGCTCGACCGGGGCGTCGACCTGCTCGCGGAACTCTGTGAGAGCGACGAGGACTGGGGGAGCGCGCTGGAGGCCGCGAGCGGCGCGATTCAGGCCGCCTACGAGGAGTACACCGAGCGGCTGAACGACCTCGGCGTCAACCCCAAGCCGGTCTGCTGAGGGACCGCTCCCCTCGCGTCGCCCTCGGCCGGCGCTCGAGCGAGCGCGAGCCGGCGGGGCCCGCGCTACGACGGCGACCAGCGGTAGCGGACCGTCTCGGTGCCCTCGAAGCGGGGGCCGGTGCCGGTCTCCTCGAACGCCGCGTCGCGCGCGGCGTCGCGCGTCGAGCGGTCGTCCGCGGCGACGAGCAACTCGACCGCCATCGACTCGTTCTCGGCGAAGCGCAGCGGTTCCTCGAGGAGGCAGCTACAGGCCGCCGGCGGCCCCTCTAGCTGGGTGACGTAGACCGTCCCGGCCTGCGCGTCGAAGCTCACGAACCCGACGATGCCGTCGCCGTCGTCCTCGACACTCACCCGAACGGTCCGGTCGTGGACGAGGTTGCGCATCACGTCCTCCGGCGACTCGGTGAGTTCGGCGAGGCGAGCGGCGTCCGCCTCGACTGCGTCCCGCACGTCCATACTCGTGGTACCACACTGCACGAGGATAAACCCCCGGTCCGTCGCCGTCGCGCCGTCGCTTCCGCCCTGCCGCCGTCGGTGACTATCGGGACCGGCAAGGCTTCGGTGAATACCCGCAGTTTATGCCCGGGCCAGCCTAGAGCCACGCCAATGAGTCACACGAACGCTCGGCGGGCACGAGGGGGGGTACCGTGCGCGTCGTAGCCAAGTTCGGCGGGACCAGTCTCGGCAACGGCGACCGAATCAACCGCGCGGCGGACTCCATCGCGGCCGCCGTCGACACGGGCCACGAGGTGGCCGTCGTCGCCAGCGCCATGGGGAGTACGACCGACGACCTCCTCGACTCCATCACGTTCGACATCGAGGAGGCCGACCGCGCCGAGATCGTCAGCATGGGCGAGCGTACCTCCGTCCGGATGCTGAAGGCGGCGCTCGGCGCCCGCGGCGTGAACGCGATGTTCGTCGAACCGGGTAGCGAGCACTGGCCGGTCGTCACCAACGCCCGGGGGGAGGTGGACGTCGAGGAGACCAAGCGCCGCGCGAAGGCGCTCGCCGACCGCCTCGGCGACGTCGTCCCCGTCGTCACGGGGTTCCTCGCACAGGACCACGCGGGCAACACGACGACGCTCGGACGCGGCGGCTCCGACACCACCGCGGTCATGCTCGGCAACTACATGGAGGCCGACGAGGTGGTCATCGTCACCGACGTCGAGGGCGTCATGACCGGCGACCCCTCGGTGGTCGAGGGGGCGCGCAACGTGGGCCAGATCACCGTCGACGAACTCCGGAACCTCTCGTTCCGGGGGGCGGAGGTGGTCGCGCCGAGCGCGCTCAGCTACAAGACCGAGCACCTCGGAGTCCGGGTCGTCCACTACCAGCACGGCGACCTCCTCGGCGGCGGGACGAGCATCGAGGGACAGTTCGAGAACCTCATCGACCTGAAGGACGAACCGCTCGCCTGTCTCACCATCGCGGGACGAGCGATGCGCAACAAACCGGGCGTGCTCGCGCGCCTCTCGACGGCGCTGTTCGAGGCGGGCATCAACATCGACGCCGTCGCCAGCGGGATGGACTCCATCACCTACTACGTCGAGCGCGACGTCGCCGAACAGGCCGAGACGGTGCTCCACGAGGAGGTCGTCGCCGACGAGACGCTCTCCAGCGTCACCGTCGACGACGGCGTCGCCGTCATCCGGGTCACGGGCGGGGAACTCCCCAACCGCCCCGGTATCGTCCGTCACATCGTCGACCCCGTCTCCGACGCCCGCATCAACATCCACGACGTCATCACGAGCGCCACCAGCGTCGCGCTGTTCGTCCGCTGGGAGGACCGCGAGGACGCGCTGCGTATCATCCAGGAGGAGTTCGTCGCGTAGGACAGGGAAGGGGGGGAGGCGCGCCGACCCGAGTTGTGAGGGAACGACAGTGTGGACGGACCGTCGGGGACGCACGCGCCATCCTAGCGTCCTCCCGTCGAGGATAAATACCTCGCTAAGACCTCTCTATGGAGCTACTGTGTGCTCGGTAGTCGGTGGCCGAGTCCTTCGAGCATCGCTCACCTCTCCCGACTTGAACGTTCTCTCACCGCGAGCGACCGGAGGGAGCGAGCGGGCCGAGGACCCCCCGAAGGAGCGAAGCGACCGAGGGGGTGACGACGTGCTTTTCGTCCAGGTCCGTCAGGGAGCGGCGGCGCCGTCCGCACCGCGAAAGGTAGGTCAGTAGATGAGTTCGTCGCTGTTCGTCGTCATGTAGAGGGTGCGGGCGGCGATGTTGACGGCGTGGTCGCCGACGCGTTCGAGGTCCCGCACGGTGAGCAACAGGACCGAGACGTCGTGCATGAGCGCCTCGGCCTCGTCGCGGCCTCCCCCGTCGGTCGCCTCGTGGTCGATGAGTGCGCGGACGACGACGGTGCTCGCGTGCGAGCAGAGCGCGTCGAGTTCGTTGTCGCGGTCGGCCACCTCGTGACAGAGCCAGCCGTCGTCGCGGCGGGCGTAGGCGGCGACGGCGTCCTCGACCATGCTGACCGCGAGGTCGCCGATGTCCGCAAGGTTCACCTCTGGGAGGAGTTCGCGGTCGGCGTCCAGCGCGTAGCCGGCGAGGTTGGTGGCGAGGTCGCCGATGCGCTCGAGGTCGGTGATGATCTTGAACGAGGCGGCGACGAAGCGCAGGTCGCCCGCGACGGGTTGCTGGAGGGCGACGAGGTCGATACACTGGCGTTCGAGGTCGAGGTACCGCTCGTTGACCACGCCGTCGCCGTCGATGACCGCCCGCGCGCCTGCGGGGTCGTCCTCGACGAGGGCGTCGAGCGCGAGTCGGAGGCGGTCGCAGACCAGGTCGGCCATCTCGGCCACCTCGTCGTCGAGGGCGTCGAGGCGGCGCTGCAGGTCTTCGCGTGCCATCGCGGCCGTCGAGTCACCCGAACTTGCCGGTGATGTAGTCCTCGACCCGGTCGCTCTCGGGGTTCTCGAATATCTTCTGGGTGTCGTCGAACTCGACGAGTTCGCCGCCGGTGAGGAAGACGGCCGTCTTGTCGGAGATGCGTGCGGCCTGCTGCATGTTGTGCGTGACGATGACGACGGTGTAGTCCTCGGCGAGTTCCTCGATGAGGTCCTCTATCTGGGAGGTGGCGACGGGGTCGAGCGCGCTCGCCGGTTCGTCCATCAGGATGACCTCCGGGTCGACGGCGATGGCGCGCGCGATACAGAGGCGCTGCTGCTGGCCGCCCGAGAGGTCGAGTCCGGACTTGTCGAGCTGGTCCTTCACCTCGTCCCACAGCGCGGCGTCGCGAAGCGCCTGCTCGACGCGTTCGTCCATGTCGTCGGTCTTCCCCTGGACGCGCAGTCCGTAGGCGACGTTGTCGTAGATGCTCTTGGGGAAGGGGTTGGGCGACTGGAACACCATGCCGATGCGCCGTCGGAGCGCGACGGGGTCGACGGTCTCGTCGTAGACGTTCTGTCCGTCGAACAGGAGTTCACCCTCCACGCGGGCGGTGTCGACGAGGTCGTTCATCCGGTTGATACACCGGAGGAACGTCGACTTCCCACACCCCGAAGGCCCGATCATCGCGGTGACGCGATTGGTCGGGATGGACATCGAGACGCCCCGGAGCGCCTGCAGGTCGCCGTAGTACGCGTCGATGTCGCGGGCCTCGATGATCTCCTCCTCGACCGTCCCGGTGGTCGTCGTCTCGCCGGTCGAAATCGACGTCTCGATGAGCTTCTCCTCGTCGCTCGACTCGGCGGTCTCGATTCGGTCGTCCAGTGCGGTCCGTTCTTCCTCTGACATGTTCTCTGACATTGTGTTAGCTCCCTCGCTGGTACTTGTTCCGAATCACGATCGCCGTCCCGTTCATCAGCAGTAACACGACCAGCAACGTAACCACTCCGGCGGCGAGGACGCCGTATCGGAACTCGGGCTGCAGTTCGGAGGACCACGAGAAGATCTGACGAGGCATCGCGCTGAACCGGGAGAAGAACCCGTTGGGGGTCGTCCGGACGCTCGCCGCCGCACCGATCATCAGGAGCGGTGCGGTCTCGCCGATGGCCCGCCCGAGCGCCAGGATAGTCCCGGTGAGGACCCCCGGGAGCGCCTCGGGGAGGACCACGTTCCGGGTCGTCTGCCATCGCGTCGCGCCCATCCCGTAGGACGCCTGCCGCATCGAGTCGGGGACCGCCCGAATCGACTCCTGGGCGGAGATGATGACGATGGGGAGGATGAGCAGCCCGACGGTGAACCCGCCGACGATGACCGTCCCGGACCCGAGACTCATCGCCCGGACGAATATCGCGAGGCCGAGGAGACCGTACACGACCGACGGGACGCCGGCGAGGTTGCCGATGTTTATCTCGATGAGCGTCACCAGTTTCCCGACGAGGCCGGTGTCGGGGGCGTACTCCTCGAGGTAGATAGCCGCGCCGACGCCGACCGGGAACGCGGAGGCGATGATGACGACGAGCATCAGCACCGACCCGACGAGCGCCGGGTAGATGCCGGCGTCCTCCGGGGTCGTCGACGTCGCGCTCGTGAGGAAGCCCCAGTCTATCCACGGGTCCGGGCCGGCGAAGCCGAACGTCTCGGCGAGGACGGCGCCCAGCAGCGCCCCTCCAACGACCACGACGGGGAACAGCAGTCCGCTCAGTCCCTCGCGCCGTCGGACGACGCCCTCGAGGTAGAACCCGAGCGGGAGCAGGACGACGGTGGCGAGCAGGACCCAGTGTTCCGAACTCAGGCCGACCAGCGGGGTGACGTACGCGCCCGCGGAGACGACGACGAGCGTCGCCACGACCGTCTCGACGAGGCCGCGTTCGTCGTTGCGGCGGGCGGCGATGGCTCGACCGGCCACGAGCGCGGCCGGGAGCGTCACCGAGACGAGGAGCATCATCCAGTCGAGCGGGAGGACCGGGAGCGCGAGGAACAGGTCCGGCACCCCCGGCAGGAGTTGCGGCGTCGAGAAGGCGATGCCGAACAGTTCGGTCCGGGTCACCGGCGTCACGAAGGTGAAGTCGACCGACAGTGCCGGGATACCGACCACCGCCAGCAGCGGCGCGGCCAGCAGGACGAACAGTCGTTCGAGGGCCGCTTCGGGCCTGAAGCGCCGGTGAGCGTAGACGAGCGTGGCACCGACGAGCAGACCGAGCGCCAGCCCCAACCACTCCGCTGCCGATATTATCTCGATGAACAGGACGACGAGTCCGCCGCCGACGAGCAGTCCGACGACGGGGATGCCCAGGCTGGCGTAGGCGACGTCGACGGCCTTGCCGTCACGCGTGTAGAAGTACGTGACGAGCGCGAGCGACGGCACGACGAGCGTGAGGAAGAACACGAGGTGCCAGCCGGGGTCGGCGCTCAGCGGCCGAATCGCGTCGTTCGCGACGTACAGTAGCAACCCGGCGACGGTGAGGATGCCGAACATCGTCGCGCCGAGGGTCACTCCCTCGAAGAGGGTTCCCCGGAGCCGGCTTATCTGCTCGGTGCCGGCGTCACTGGTGGTCGTCTCGGAGACGGTTTCGCTCGCCATCAGTCTCCCCCCCCGGTACTCATTGGTACTCCTCCCGATACCGTGCGGCGATTCGGTTGCTGATGAGGTTCATGGCGAAGGTGATAGCGAACAGCGTCAGACCGAGCGCGAACATGCTCTTGTACGTCGGCGACGCGGCACCGACGTCGCTCGTGACCGCCTGTACCATCGCGGAGGTCATCGTCTGACCGGACTGCGAGAGGCTCCCGATGGGGTCGGTGAAGTCGAACAGGCGTGGCCGGAGCCCCATCGCCATCGCGACGATCATCGTCTCGCCGATAGCGCGCGAGAGCGCGAGGATGAACGACGAGAAGATGCCGGAGAGTGCTGCGGGAACGACGATACCGGTCGAGACCTCGTACTTCGTCGCACCGAGGCCGTAGCCGGCCTGCCGGAGCGAGTCCGGCACCGCGCTCATGGCGTCCTCGCTGAGGCTCGACACCATCGGTATTATCATGATGCCGACCAGAATCGACGCGCTCAGGACGTTGAACGTCCCGAGGTCGAACCCGACGGCGCGCAACAGGTCGGTCATGTACACGAGCGCCAGGTAGCCGTAGACCACCGTCGGGATGCCGGCGAGGATCTCCAGGCCGGGTTTCAGAACCGAGCGCGCGCGCGGACTCGCGTACTCGCTGAGGTAGATCGCGGACGCCACCCCGATGGGGATGGCGACGAGCGCCGACACGGCGGTCACGAGGAGCGTCCCCGAGACGAGCGGCAGGACGCCGTACTGCTCTCTGGCGGTTATCCACTCCGTCCCGGTGAAGAACTCGACCGGACTCACCATCCGGAAGAACGAGACGGCGTCGACGGCGAGCGATACGATGATGGTCCCCGTCACCACGACGGAGAGCGCGGCGCAGAGGAACAGCACCAGTCGGTAGACGCGCTCGCGAGCGACGCGACTCCGTTCGCCGCCGGTCAACTGCAGGCGCGTCGATTCGTTACTCATCTGGTCGTCCATGACGTAGGGAAATATGTAATTGGCTCGATTCTGACCGCCGAGACGGTCGTAGGCTATCCGGAGATCTCCTCGAGCGTCTCCATGTTCTCCTCGATGACGTCGTCGCCGGCCGGGACGTACCCGATCTCGGCGACGGTGTCGTTCCCGGAGTTCTCGATGTAGAACTCGAGGAACGCGGCGACCTCCTCGCGCTCCGCCGCCGCCTCGCTCGCGTAGATGAACAGCGGGCGGGCCAGCGGGTAGGTCCCCTCGCTGGCGGCGTCGAGGCTCGGCGCGACGGGGTCGTCGCCCTCCTCCTCGCGGATCTCGACGGCCTTCACCGAGTCTTCGTTCTCGCTGTAGTAGGCGTAGCCGAAGTAGCCCATCGCGTACTGGGAGTCCTGGATACCCTGGACGATGAGGTTGTCCTCCTCGGTCGGTTCGTGCTCGGCGGTGTGTTGGTAGTCCTCGCCGATGACGTTCTCGTTGAACCAGTCGTAGGTCCCGGAGGTGGACGCCGGTCCGAACAGTTCGAGTTCCTCGTCGGGCCAGTCGTCGCGGACGTCCGACCACATCTGGGCGCCGTCGTCGCGCCAGATCTGGGAGAGTTCGTCGAAGGTCATGCTGTCGACCCAGTCGGCCTCGTTGTTGACCGCGACCGTCAGCGCGTCGCTGGCCACCTGGAACTCGACGGGGGTGACGTCGTTCGACTCACAGTTCTCGACCTCCTCGTCCGTGATGGGACGCGACGCCCCGTTGATGTCCGAGTCGCCGGGACAGAAGTTGTTCTCGAAGCCGCCACCGCTCCCCGTCGAGTCGACGGTCACGTTCACGTCGGGGTGCTCGTCCATGAACAGTTCCGCGAACTCGTTGGACACCGGGAAGACCGTCGAACTCCCCGTGATGATGACCTCGCCCGACAGCGACCCGCCGCCACTGCCGTTACCGCTACCGTTGTCATCCCCACCGCCGCCACCACCGGTGTTCTGCTGGGTACAGCCGGCGAGTGCCAGTGCGCCTGCGGTGCCCGACGCCGCGATGAACTTCCGCCGTGAGATGCCGCGAATGGAGTCGTCTGCCATCACGTGGGTATCCCACCGTTCACGATATGAAGCTTCCGAATTCAGTATATATTTTATTCGTATTTACTGCTTTCTTGCGGTAGCAATATAGTGAGCTACGTACCGCTATTGAGGGGTCGTTATGGGAGTGTGCCGCAGGCCGGGTGCGAGAAGGAGTACGCGAGAGGAGGGAGGGGGCGCCGGTCGGCGCGGGTTCGGGGACGCTTCGGCGTCGGCGTCGACCGCGAGTCGGTTCCGGGAGCGGGGCTACCGCTCGGACTCACTCCATGCCGCGGTCCCTCGCGCCCGCTCGAATCTTCCTCGCGCGCTTGCGGACGCGCGAGACGTACCGTTCTATCTTCTCGGGTTTCTCGCCGTAGAACGAGGCGATCCAGTAGACGTCCGTGTTCGGCTGGGTGAGGAAGTACGCGACCAGCGTGTCCCGTCCGGCCTGGATGACGGTCGGGGGGACGCCCCGGTCGCCCGTACCGGCCTCCTCGAAGCCGTTGACGTCGAAGTAGACGTCGGCGTACAGCTCCGCGAGGTCGGAGCTCTCGAAGGTGCGTCCCTCGTGGTGCGGCGCCTCGAACCGGTAGGTGGTCTCGCCGGCGGGGGACGCCGTCTCGACGATGCGCACGCCGAGGATGTACTCGCGGTGGGTCGACTCGTCTCGCCCGTCGGCGCTCGGGTTCTCTGACTGTGACATGTGGGTGGTGTGGTGGGGTCGTGGTCGACCTCAGTCGCTCTCCTCCGCGAGGCTGACGACGTCGTCGTAGTCGACGTCGCCGTTCTCGTTGAAGTCGAACGCGTCGTCGCTCTCGGTGACGCCCTCCGCGTCGACGTTCTCGAACAGCGCCTGCACGTCGTCGTCGTCGACGTCACCGTCGCCGTCGACGTCCTCGTAGTGGCCGTCGCCGTCGGGGTCGGTCGGCGCGTGGTCGCCGACGACCGCGGGCGGGCCGGTGGCGACGACGCCCGTCCGCGCCTCGGCGTCGATGGCGTCGCCGTCCTCGTCGTCCATCGCGTGTATCTCGACCTCGAGTTCGGTCGTCCCGGCGCCCCGGGCGTGCACGTCGAGCGACGCGAGCGTGACCCGGCGGCCGCCCGGCTGGACGTGCTCGCCGACGTCGGCGACGCGGAACGTCGCCGAGGAACCGCTCTTCGCCACCTCGGCCTCCGCGAGACCGAGTTCCTCGGGGAAGGAGACGTCGCCGATGGCCGCCACGTTGGGGTCGGCGACGCTGACGGTGAGGCGCGCGCCGGAGAACCCGGCCGGCAGCGACGACGCCCGCACGTCGGCGGTGGCGGACCCGCCGCGCGCGACGGTCACCGACTCGACGTCGACCAGCACGTTCGGCTGGTAGACGTACAGCCCGTCGTTGGGGTACGAGCGGGCGGGACCGCCGAAGCCGTCCTCGCAGCAGAGGACGCGGCCGTCGTCCATCACGTAGACGTTGTCGATGTTCCGGAGCGCGTCGTCGGCGTCCTCGGGCGGGTCGGTGAAGTCGGGGCCGACGATGACCGGTTCGAGCGTCGAGACGTTGTAGTCGGCTTCCAGTTCGCCCCGGTAGACGACGCCGCCGTCGACGCGGTCCATCTGGATGTCGCCCGTGTCGTCGGCCAGGTCGTCGTTGAACTCGGAGATACCGAAGTAGACGAAGTCGCCGGGCTGGGCCCCGTCGACGCTGTCGACGCCCTCGGCCTTGTTGAACTCGATGGAGGCACCCATCTCCTTGGCGGCCGCGCGGGTCTCGAGGAACGGCACCTTCCGGAGGTCCTCGTCGACGCCGCGTGGACCGTGCTCCTCGACCTGTGCGGCCCACTCGACGATTTCGTCGTTCGAGATGTAGCTCCGGTTGCCACCCTCGACGACCGCCCGGTCGGCCTCCTCCAGGGCGGTTTCGAGGTCCTCGCGCCAGTCGGTCTCGGCGTGCGCTTCGAGGTAGTGGACCTGGGTGACGTCGTCGTAGGTCGAAATCCACTGCTCTATCTCGGCGTTGCTCGCGTGGCCCATCTCGAGCCACTCGACTTCGAGGTTCACGTCGGCCGGGGAGTGCCGCTCCCCGGAGTCGGCCACCGAGGCCGCGTCGTTGGTTATCTTCGGCGCGTAGAGGGACCCCTCGACGTCCATCGGGTCGTCGTAGCTCGGAATCGGCTCGTCGGCGATGAACTTGTAGATGCCCTTGCTGTCGCCGTCCGAGCAGCCGTAGGCGGTCCGCTCGTCGGTCAGGATGTCCGGCGACTCCCAGGAGGCGCGGCCCATCACGTAGTACTTGACGGGCTGCGGTTCGTCGGCAGCCGGGTCGCGGAAGTCGACGTGGTAGCCGTAGCGATACGGGTTCGGGTAGACGTCGCCGATGGGCGTCTGGGTGTTCTCGTCGTCCTCGCCCTGGTCGACGGGTTCGGCACCGAGGTAGTACGCGAGGAACTCGACGCCCGTCAGCGCCCAGTAGCCCTGGACGGACCAGGCGTCGTCGCCGTAGTACCCGTCGACGGCCTCCTGAATCTCCGAGGGGTTCGGGCGGTTCCAGAACTGACTGGCGGCGACGAGGCCCTCGCCGCTCCCGGCCTCCACGATGTCGCCGACCGTGTGGGTGAGCGAGACGCGCGGGTGGGCGTAGTTCTCCTCGGAGGAGATCATCGTCCCCCACGGCGAGAGGTCGCCGTAGCAGTTGATTCGCGTGCCGCCGAGGGCGCGGAACGCGTCGGTGTTCGCGAGGTTGATCGCGTCGTCGAGGTCGGCCTCCCACTCGCCGTCGTCGTCCTGGCTGAGCGGGATTCGGGAGACGTTCCCGGGGCTGTTCTCCCAGTTCGTGAAGAGGTAGCCCTCGGTGCCCTCGTCGTTCGTCGCGACGAACTGGTTGCAGTCGGGGTTGCTCGCGGCCAGCCCGTACTGCGTGCCCCGGAAGAACGGCTGTTCGTCCCGCTGGGGGTCGAGGGCGTCCTCCCGGATGATGTCGGTGCCGTCGGGCGTCTGGGTCACGCCGAGGCGCTCCTCGCCGCCGTTGATGGGCTCTCGGCCCTGCGCGAGCAGGACGTACTCGCCGTTGCCCGCCCGGACGACGCCCTGTTCGTCTCTCGTCTGCGGGGTCGAGAGTTCGGCGAAGTCGTCGTTGTCGCCGTCGAGTTCGAACTGGAAGCCGCTGAAGTAGCCGATGCCGGCCCGGTCGAACGGCTCCGGGTTCTCCTCGCTCGGGTGCTGCAGGCTGTACAGCAGGCCGCCGTCCTCGAAGACGAACGGTCCCGTCACCTCGGCGCCGTACGCCGTCGTCGAGAACCGCTTGAGGTGTCCCTTCACGCTCGGCGCCCCCGGCGTGTCCGACTCCTCGACCTCCGTCGAGTGTTCACCGCTCGCAACGCCCACCACGCTGGCCCCGAGCGCGGCGGCTACCGAGGAAGCCATCAACTTCCGCCTGGTAAGTTCCATGATGCGTGTTAGGCACTTCCGTTGCGGTTAAAAGGTTTTTCTAATATTCATACTGACTTGAAAATAGAACTCGGTGACAGTCAAAAAATACGTACGACACCGGAGCTAGCAGAGCGTTATTGAGTGAACCCTACCGCTCCCGGTCAACACTCTGACGGTTCTTTCATTCTTCGTCCGGACACTATCTTTAAAAAATAAACTTTTGCGCCTCGGTCGTCGGCTCCGACGGCCCCGGAGGAGGAACGCGCTGGCGGCCGGTAGAGCGGGTTCCGACGAACGACGGGTGTGGTGACGCCGCGTCGCGCCGCGGGAACCGACCTCCGACCCCGACCGTCAGGGCGTTCGGACGGCCGTTCGTACTCGATTCCTGTCAGTTATCCCCGTACCCTTCACTCGGTACGGGGGTCGACTGCGGGGCCGACGGACGTCGCTCCGCGCTCACCGACCGCGCTCCAGTCGGCCGGCGACCGACTCGGGGAGACCCGCCCGGCGGACGTCCCTCCTCACTCGGTCGACGTCGTAGGTCACCCGCCGGAGGTCCACCCGCTCGCGGTCGAGGTCGAGGACGGCGTAGGCGGCCCGGGGGTCGCCGTCACGGGGCTGGCCGACGCTCCCCGGGTTGACCACGACGCCCTCGGGGAAGCGACGTACCCCCTGGACGTGGGTGTGGCCGGTCACCAGCACGCGCTCCTCGCCCAGCAGGGCCGCGGAGAAGAGGTCGGGGTAGACGTACCGGTCGGGGTCGTCGGGGTGGCCGTGGACGACGCGGACCCGGCCGTCGAACGCCCGCAGGGTCGCCGGGAGCGCGCCCAGCCACTCGACGTGCGAGCGGTTGAGGACGGCCCGCGCGTGGTCGAGACCGGCGCCCGCCGCCGCGCTCTCGAACGTCGCGCCGGCGGCGAGTACCCGGTCGTGGTGGACGTCCGCGAGGAGGCCGACGCGCACCGTCAGTCGTTGACCACGGCCGTCTCGACACCCTCCCCGACGGTCACGCCCACGGCGCAGACCGCGTGTTCGAACTCGTGGTCGTAGACGGCCCGCGCCGCACCGGCGGCGTCGGTCGCGTCGAGGTCGAACGCCGTCGGGCCGTCCTCCTCGTAGGTCGCCACGAGCGTCGGTTCGGTGACGCGCTCGACGACGAGCGCGTCGCGGCGGACCGTCGCCACGTACGCCTCGTCCTCGGCGACGATACCCGCGATGCGCGGCGTGTCGTAGTCGTCCTTCTCGAAGTCGAGCGCGAGCAACGAGAGCGCCAGCGCGTCGCGCGCCGGATAGCCCATGGCGCGCTTCTCCGCGACGGGGTCGACGTGCGAGCCGTTGCCGACGACGGCCTCCTCCCCGACCGTCCGCAGGCAGTTGTAGGCGATGTAGGGGTTGTCCGTCTCCGGTGCGTCCGGCGTCGGCGCGACGGTCAGCGCCCCCTCGCGCTCGACGACCCGACGGTTGGGGAACGACCGCGAGGAGACACGGTAGGCGCCGATACCCGGTCCGACGACGACGAATCGACCGACGTACATACGCGGGAGGCGGGCCGGAAGCCCCCTACCTCTTTCTACTCCGGTGTCCCCGACGCGCCCCTGTTCGAGCGACTGCGTGGAATCACGAGGTTTTAGTACCCCCACGATGTACGCACGCAGTGCAGCCACAGTTCCATGGGGTAGCGGCCAATCCTGTCGGCTTCTGGGGCCGACGACCCAGGTTCGAATCCTGGTGGAACTACTCTTCGCGGTTCGTCTCCACCCGAGTACAGCCGTAGCCCGGCGGTTTCCACCCGAAACGAAGGGGTCGTTCGGTGTCGCCGGTCGACGCCCTCACGTCATATACGATACCTGATACGGTGCCCTCGACACGACCGCATCGCGGTGGGTCCGCCGCGGCCCGACGCGACCGAACGACTCATCGTCGCGGCCGTCCTGTCTGTACCGATGGAGCGCCGTCGCACCGAGTCGAGGCCGTCCGACGAACGCGCCGGTCGACCCCCGCCGCCGGACGACGACGTCCACGTCACCCCCGCCGGGCGTCCCCCGCCGATTCCCGACGTCATCGAGTGGCGCTGCCCTCACTGTTCGATGCACCACCCACGTAACTCCGTGCCGTGTAGCCGCTGCGGCGCGCCGACGCTCGAACGCGTCGCCGTCGTCCTCGACCCGCCCGAGACGACCGTCGGCCTCCGGGGACGTCTGCTCTCGACCGGCCGGGCGGCGCTCCCCATCGCGGGCCTCCTCCTGGCGGTCGTCGGCGGCGCCGTCGTCCTCTACGGCGGCCTCATCGGGACGCGGACGGCCGCCGCCGTCGCCTCCGGCCGCCTCCCGCCGAACGCTCGCCTGCTCGTCCTCGCCGGCGTCGTCGTCCTCGCGGTGGGGGCGGCGCTCATGTTTGCCGGGACGCGCGGGCGCGTCGACCGCTTCTGACCGCGGCTTCGGTCCGAACCCCGAGGTTGAAATCCCTCCGCGGCGTGGGGGTAGCTATGTCAGGGGCTGACCTCGCCGACCGCGTGACAGCGATGCTCTCGGCCGACCCGGAGGCGTTCGAAGCGCGCGTCGACGACGAGGTCGACGCGCTCAAGGCGGCCGTCAAGGAGGGGACGTTCGACAACCCGCAGGGTATCCTCGGGCTGGAGTACGAGTTCTACGGCGTCGACACGGAGACGGACGCGCTGAAGCGCGTCCCCCGCCCGCTGCTCGAGTACATCGGCTTCGAGAAGGAACTCGGCCTGCACAACGCGGAGATGCAGACCACTCCCCAGCCGTTCTCGACGTACGGCCTGCGCTCGCAGGCCGCGGAGGTGCAGGCGCGCCTCGACGCCGCCCTCCGCGAGACGCGCGCACACGGCATCCACCTCGTCAGCGACGGCATCTGGACGGTGCCGCCGGTCGGCGAGACGGCCACCTCCTACCTCGCCGACAGCGTCGAGGACGACGGCGTCCGCATCGCCACCAACATGAGCGACGCCGTCCGCTACCACGCGATGGCGAACGTCGAGGAGCGCATCGAGATGAGCCTCGACGTGCCCCACGTCGCCCTCGACGCCAAGACGGTGATGCCCGAGAGCCTCATCACGTCCATCCAGCCCCACTACCAGGTGTCCCACGCCGCCGACCTCCCGGAGTACCTCCGGTACGCGGTCCGCATCGCCGGCCCGCTGCTCGCCCTCGGCGTCAACTCGCCGTTCTTCCCGCCGGACCTCTACGACGAGTCCCCCGAGGTCGTCCTGGAGGAGTGCTGGATGGAGAACCGCATCCCCGTCTTCGAGTCCATCTTCAACGCCGAGGGCCGCGAGAAGGTGTGTCTCCCACCGGACGTCGACAGCGTCGAGGACGCCATCGACGACATCGCCGCCGACACGACGGTCATCCCCATGCACGTCGAGGACTCGGGGCGCTACGACGACCGCTTCGCGCACTTCCGGCACAAACACGGCTCCTACTGGCGGTGGGTGCGACCGGTGTTCGACGGGGCGACCCGGTCCGCGGCCAACGCCCGCATCGAGTTCCGCCCCCTTCCCGGCCAGCCGACCGTCCACGACACCATCTCGCTGCTCGCGGTGTACGCCGGCCTGCTCGAGAGCCTCCCGAAGCGCGAACACCCGGTCGCCGCGCTCCCCTGGGAGACGGCCGAGGAGAACTTCTACGCCGCCGCACGCGACGGCATCGACGCCGAACTCACCTGGTACACCGGCGCGGGCGACGAGACGTCCGACCCGGCCGTCGTCTACGACGACCTGCTCGCCCACGCCCGCGACGGCCTCTCGCTGCGCGGCCTCTCCGACGCCGAGGTGGACCGCTACGTCGGCCCGCTGGCCGACCGCGTCGACGAGAAGATGACGCCCGCCCGCTGGAAGCACGACCACGTCAGCGCGGCCGTCGACGCGGGCGTCCCCTTCGCCGAGGCCATCTGGGGGATGCAGGCCGCCTACATCCGCAAGCAGCGCGACACCCTCATCGAGGGGTCGTTCGGCGACTGGCTCTAGCTACTCGTAGGTGAGCGTCATCCCCCCGTCGTGGAGGACGTCCCCGCCGTCGAGGAAGCGCGCGTGCTCCGAGAACCCCATCACGAACAGGTTCGCCACCTCGTAGGGTTCCATCATCTCCTTGACGCGCGCCTGCCCGAGCAGGACGTCCTCGACCGCTTCCGCCACCGTGATGCCGCGGCTGTCGGCCGTGTCCGGCAACTGCTTCGCGACGAGTTCGGTCTTCACGTAGCCCGTCGAGACGGAGAACCCCCGCACCGTCCCCTCGCCCTCGGCCGCGATGGACTGGGTGAGTCCCCGGAGGCCGAACTTCAGCGTGTTGTACGCCACCTTGTCCTGCGTGACGTAGTGGCCGTGGACCGAGCACATGTTCCCGACCGCGCCGACGCCGTCGGCGTTGTCGCGGAAGTGGGGGAAACAGCGCTTCGAGAGGTACAGCGGCGCCCGGAGCATGATGCGGTGCATCAGGTCGTACCGGTCCATCGGGAACGCCTCCAGCGAGGCGATGTGCTGGATGCCGGCGATGTTGGCGAGGTAGCGAAGCGACCCCTCCTCGGCCGCCCGCTCGACCACCGACGCCATCTCCTCGTCGTCGGTCAGGTCGCCTGGCGCGGTGCGGAGTCGGCCGGGCGAGTCGAGCGACTCGTGTTTCGACGCCACCTCCTCCAGTCCCTCCTCGTCGACGTCCGTCGCCACGACGGTGAGACCGTTGTGCGCCAGCGCGAGCGCCGTCGCCCGGCCGATGCCGTTGCCGGCCCCCGTCACGAGCGCCACGTTCTCCGCCGTGAACGCCTCGTCGGGGACGGTGAGCAGGTCGTCGGCCGTTATCTCGCTCGGCCCGTACTCCGCGAGCGCCTCCTCCGCGGTCATGTCTGCCATGCACCCGAGTACAGTGGGGGGTTCCATATAGCCCGCCCCGCTCCACCTCGCTCTACACGCTGCGGTCCGCCCACTGCGACCCGCACGCCCCGCTCTCGCCCCGCCCACGCGACGACGCCAGCGGAGTCGTGCGGGCCACTCACACGATTTCGGCCGACCTAAAAACCGGTGCCTTTTTGCTGTTTTAGGGTGGCCAAAATCCTATGGACGGCGACACCAACCGGACGCGCAGAACGTTCTTGACTGGTACGGGTACCCTCGCGGTCGGTGCGCTCGCGGGCTGTCTCGGGGGGCAGGGCGGCCCCGCCGGCGGCAACGGGTCGGGCGAGACGAACGGGACCGGAAACGAGTCGGGCGAGGGCGAGAACGAAACGGCCGGCGGGTCGGAGACCCCCTACACCGTCTCGATGGCCCCTGTCGGCGAGGTCGAGTTCGAGGCGGTCCCCGAGACGTTCGCCGCCTACGAACCGGGCTACGCCGACATGGCGGTCGCGCTCGGGCGGGGCGACGGGTTGCTCTCGGTCGGCCTCAAGGAACGGTACTACACCGACGTCTACGACGAACTCGACGGCGTGAGCGTCGACACGGACTCGCTCACGGCGCTCGTCGACAACGGCATCGACCGCGAGGTGTTCTACGAACTCGGGGCCGACCTCCACCTGATGGACCCGCAGTGGCTGGTGAACAACGGCTCGTTCGGCCTCGAGCAGTCCGATATCGACGCCGTCGCGGACCAGGTCGCGCCGTTCTTCGGCAACACCATCTTCCGGCGCACGGACGAGTGGCACGACTACGAGTACTACACCCTCTACGAGGCGTTCGGGAAGGTCGCCGAGGTGTTTCAGGAAGGGGAGCGCTACGAGGCGTTCGCCGCGGTCCACGACGCGATGCTGGAGGAGGTCGAGGCGAACCTCCCGGGGGAGGACGAGCGGCCGAACGCCCTGCTCACCTACGCGGCCGCCGACGAACCCGAGGAGTTCTCGCCGTACCGCGTCTCGGGCGAGGGGACCAACAAGAAGCAGTTCCACGACCTCGGCATCGACGACGCGCTGGAGGGAACGGGCATCAGCGGCCTCTCGACGACCGAACGCGGCACCATCGACTACGAGACGATGCTGGAGGTCGACCCCGACTCCATCCTCGTGCGCGGTCACGAGACGAAGACCGAGGAGGAGTTCCGCGAGACGGTCCTCGCGTACATGCAACAGGACAGCGTCGCGAGCGAACTCACCGCCGTCCAGGAGGAGCGCGTGTTCCGCGGCGGACCCATCTACGCGGGCCCCATCCACAACCTGTTCCTCACCGAACGCTTCGCGGGCCTCTACTACCCGGACGCCTTCTCCGGCGAGCTGTTCGACCGGAGCGAGGTGAGCGACGTCGTCACCGGGACGTTCTGAGATGGCCGGGGACGCCGCGACGGACGGTCGGACGCGCCCGGGCGCGACCGGGCGGGTCACCGACCCGCTGTTCGGGCTCGCCGTCGGGAGTCTCCTCATCACGCTCGCGAGCGCGCTCCTCCAGGTCAGCTTCGGGACGTACACGATGTCGCTCGGTCAGGCGTGGGGCGCGCTGTTCGACCCGGCGGTCCTCACCGACCCGCGCCGACTGCTCTACTTCCTCCTCGGGGAGTGGTGGATGCGGCTGGCGACGGGGTACGCCGGCACCATCGACGTCCTGCTCGACCCGCTGTCGGTCGAGACGACCGTCGTCTGGACGCTCCGCCTGCCGCGCGTACTGGTCGGCGTCCTCGTCGGCCTCGGCCTCGCCGTCTCGGGAGCCATCTTCCAGGCCGTGACGCGCAACGAACTCGCCAGCCCCTACATCCTCGGGGTGAGCGCCGGGGCGGGCCTCGGCGCGCTGGTGGCGCTCGTGCTCTTCTCCAGCCTCGCGTCGGTGCTGCCGCTGGTCGCGGCCGGCGGGGGCGCGTTCGCGTTCGCGCTCGTCTACGCCATCGCCTGGAAGAACGGCACCAACCCGGTCCGCCTCGTGCTCGCGGGCGTCATCGTGAGCACCGTCTTCAACTCCATCCAGACGGGGCTGTTCTTCCTCGCGGGTGACATCGGGGTCGTCCAGCAGGCGCTCTCGTGGACGACGGGGTCGCTCACCGGCGTCGGCTGGGGCGAGTTCCACACGGCGCTCCCGTGGACGCTGCTCGCGTTCGCGCTCGCGCTCGTCGGGTCGCGCCAGCTGAACGTCCTCCTGCTCGGTGAACAGACCGCCGCCGCGCTCGGCATGTCCGTCGAGCGCACTCGCTTCGCGCTGGCGTCGGTGGCCGTCCTCGCGGCGAGCGCCGCCGTCGCCGTCGCGGGCATCGTCAGTTTCGTCGGCCTCATCGTTCCCCACGTGGTCCGGACCATCGTCGGGAGCGACTACCGGCGGCTGGTCGTCGGCTGTGCGTTCGCCGGACCGGCGCTGCTGACCGCCGCCGACATGGGCGCGCGCCTCGCCTTCGAGGTGCTGTTCAACTCGCCGGCGCAGATACCCGTCGGCATCGTCACCGGCCTCGTCGGGGGACCGTACTTCCTCTACCTGATGCGCACCCGAGAGCAACTGGGTGAGCTGTGACCGCCCGACGGGTCGGCGGATTGATGCGCCCGCCACCGCTCTCCACGGACGATGCGTGCTGACGAGAGCGTCTTCGACCGCTACCGGGCCGACGTCGAGCGCCCGCTCCTCCGCCTGTTCCGGGTGTACGGCCTCCCCCGCCGGGCGTGGCTCGCCGTCGGCGTCCTCGCCAACCTCGTCGCGCAGTCGGCCTCGCTCCTCCCGCCGGTCGTCCTCGGCGCGGCCATCGACGCGCTGTTCGCCGATGACCCGGGCCCCTACACCCTGCCGCTCGTCCCCGACGCGTGGCTGCCGACGGGGGCCACCGAGCAGTTCTGGCTGTCGGCGGCGCTCATCGTCGGCTCGTTCGCCGTGACGGCGGCGTTCACCTGGGTGTACGGCGTCGCGGCCAACCGCTTCGCCCACGACGTGATGCACGCCGTCCGGACGGACTCCTTCGCCACCATGCAGCGCCTCGACATGTCCTTCTTCGACGACAAGCAGACCGGCGAGGTGATGGCCGTCCTGAACAACGACGCCGGCAACCTCGAGGTGTTCCTCGACAACGCGCTGATGAACTCGACGCGACTGGTCATCATGGTCGGCGGCATCGCCGTCGTGCTGTTCACGCTCAACTGGCAGCTCGCGCTGGTGACGCTCGTCGCCGTCCCCCTCATCGTGCTGTTTACCGCGTGGTTCATGCGCGCCATCGCGCCGCGCTACCGCGCCCGGCAGTCGGCCGTCGCGGCGTTCAACACCCGCATCGAGAACGCCATCAGCGGGGTCGAACTCACCAAGACGACCGGTAGCGAGGACTACGAGACCGAACGGGTGTTCGACGCCTCCCACCGCGTCTTCGACGACACGATGGCCGTCCTCCGCCTGAGCTACTTCTACCGCCCGGGGATGGAACTGCTCGCGGGCCTCTCGTTCGCCGCGACGTTCGTCGTCGGCGGCTACTGGCTGTTCTCCGGGACCGCACCCGGTCCCTTCTCCGGCGCGCTCACCGCCGGGACGTTCGTCACGTTCCTGTTCATGACCCAGCGCTTCGTCGCGCCGCTCGCGGAGGTGTCGAACATCGTCGACCAGGTGCAGAACGCCCGCGCGAGCGCCGAGCGCGTCTTCGGCCTCTACGACGTCCCCACCCACGTCGAGGACAGCCCCGACGCCGTCGCGCTGACCGACCCCGAGGGCCGCGTCGAGTACGACGACGTCACCTTCGGCTACGCCGACACCCCCGGGTCCGACGCGGCGACGGCGGGCACCGTCCTCGAGGACGTGCACTTCACGGTCGAGGGCGGCGAGACGCTCGCGCTGGTCGGCCCGACGGGCGCCGGGAAGTCGACGGTGCTCAAACTGCTCATGCGCCTCTACGACGTGGATAGCGGGGCGGTCCGCGTCGACGGCCACGACGTGCGCGACGTCACCCTCGACAGCCTCCGCTCGGCGGTGGGGTACGTCAGCCAGGACACGTTCCTCTTCGACGGCACCGTCGCCGAGAACGTCGCCTACGGGTCGTTCGACGCCACCCACGAGGCGGTCGTCGAGGCCGCGAAAGCGGCCGAGGCTCACGAGTTCATCGAGGCCCTCCCCGAGGGGTACGACACCCGTGTCGGCGAACGCGGGGTGAAGCTCTCGGGCGGTCAGCGCCAGCGCATCGCCATCGCGCGCGTCGTCCTGCAGGACCCGGCGGTCCTGGTGCTGGACGAGGCGACGAGCGCCGTCGACACCGAGACGGAACTGCTCATCCAGCGCTCGCTCGACCGCCTCGCCGCCGACCGCACGACGTTCGTCATCGCCCACCGCCTCTCGACGGTGAAGGAGGCCGACACGATTCTCGTCCTCGACGAGGGGCGCGTGGTCGAACGCGGTACGCACGAGGGCCTCCTCGCCGCGGACGGGCTCTACGCGACGCTCTGGGGCGTCCAGGCCGGCGACCTCGAGACCCTCCCCGAGACGTTCCTCGCGCGGACGACCCGCAGGTCGGGGGGTGACGGCGACGCGGACGACTAGTCGCGTCCGGCGACGCGCCGTTCGACGGACTCGACGGCCGCGGCGGGCGTCTCGACCGCCTCGAACCCCGACAGCGACACCTCGTGCGTCCCGAGTCCGGCGACCGGCCGACCGATATCGAGGGCGTGCCCCAGTTCGGAGAGCGTCCCCGCCGCGCCGTCGACGGCGACGACGCCCTCGCCGTTCAGCACCACGAGGACGTTCCGCGCGTTGCCGAGACCGGTCGCGACGGCCGTCCCGACGTACTCGTTCGCGTGCCGCGGGTCCGTCCCCGGGAGGATGCCGACGGTCTCACCGCCCGCTTCGCGGGCCCCGCGACACGTCGCCTCCATCACGCCACCGAGGCCGCCGCAGACGACCGTGTGCCCCTGCTCGCCGAGCAGGCGGCCCACCTCGCGGGCCGCCTCGTAGGTCGCCCCGTCGACTCGGCTCCCGCCGATGACGCTGACGCGCACCTCGCCTCACCACTCCATGCCGCCGTTGACGGCGAGGATTTGCCCGGTCATGTAGCTCGACTCGGGGCTGGCGAGGAAGCGGACGATGCCGCTGACGTCCTCGACCTCCGCGAAGCGGTTGAGGGGGATGCGCTCGATGATCTTCTCCTGGACGCGCTCGGGGACCTGCTCCAGCATGTCGGTGCGGACGAAGCCGGGGGCGACGCAGTTGGCCGTCGACCCCGAGCGCGCCATCTCCAGGGCGATGGTCCGCGTGAAGCCGAACATCCCCGACTTCGTGGTGGCGTAGTTGGCCTGGCCGTAGTTGCCCTGCTGGCCCACCACGCTCGAGATGTTGATGAGTCGACCCTCGTCGGAGTCGAGCAGGTCGTCGAACAGACAGTGTGTACAGTTGAACATCCCCCCGAGGTTCACGTCCATCACGCGGTCCCAGTCCTCGCGGGTCATGTTCGTGAACGTCTTGTCGACCGTGATGCCGGCGTTGTTGACGAGGACGTCGACCGTCCCGAAGGCGTCGTGAACGGACTCGCACATCGACGCGACGGCGTCGAGGTCGGCGACGTCGGCCTGCGCCGCCATGGCCGTCCCGCCGCTGGCCTCTATCTCGTCGACCACCTCGGCCGCCTCCGCCTCCGAGGTGCGGTAGTTGACGACGACGTTCGCGCCGCGCTCGCCCAGTTCGCAGGCGATTCCCTTCCCGATACCGCGCGAGCCACCGGTCACCACGCAGGTCTGTTCGTTCAGCATGTTAGCACACTACGCCCCTGGGGAGAAAGCGTTATGCCCCGAAACCGGGGGTCGGGGGAGCGGTCGAGCGTCCGAGCTGGTCGCGACTGGTCGACGGAACGTGAGAGAATCGCGGGGGAGTGGACGGTTCGTCTCGCCTACTCCTCGTCCTCGTCGAGCGCGTCGAACCAGCGCTCGGCGCGCGAGACGCCGACGCCAGCCGTCTCCGCGACGGTCTCGACGTCCGTCTCGCGGAGGTCGGCGACGGTCTCGACGCCGATTTCGCGCAGGCGCTCGGCGTACGTCGGGCCGATGCCCTCGACGGACTCGACGTCCGCCTCCTCGCCCGCGGCGCTCACGGGCTGGTCGGCGGTCTCGGCGGTGTCCTCGGCGGTCGCGGCGTCCTCGTCGCTGTCGACGGCCGCCGCTGCGGGTTCACCGTCACCGTCACCGTCGCTCGCCTCCTCGACGGCCTCCGCGACCGCCTCCTCGTCGCGCTCGACGAGTTCGGTCTGGACGCCGTCGTCCTCGGTCTCGACCTCGACGGCGACCTCCTCGAGGTCGCCCTCGGTCGGGTCGACGCGGACCTCCGTGGCGTCCTCGGCGGCCTCCTCGGTCGCCTCCAGCACGTCCGCGGTCCCCTCGGCGGAGCGGTCGTGGTACCACTCGGCGACCTGCGGCCACACCTCGCGGTGGGAACTGCCGGAGACCGACAGGCCGATGTGGCCGGTCGGGTACTCGATGGTCGTCACGTCGTCGCTCCCGACGACCTCGTTGAACGGCTTGCTCGCTCCCGGCGGGATGAGGTGGTCGTACTCGCCGAGGATCTGGATGATGGGCATGTCGATGTTCCCGATGTCGACGGGTTCGCCGCCCAGCTCCAGTTCGTTCTTGTAGAGCTTGTTGTCCTGGTAGATGTCCTCCAGGAACTCGACGTACGCCGCGCCGGCGACGTCGATGCCCTCGCTCAGCCAGCGCTCCATCCGGGCGAAGTTCTCGACGAAGTCCTCGTTCTCGATGTTGTCGTACAGTCTGACGTACTTCGAGACGTAGTTCGAGACGGGGTCCATCAGCGCGAAGCCGACGTCGAGGAACTCCGAGGGCATGTTGCCGTACGTCTCGGTGACGTTCTCGGGGTCGTAGTACTCGTCGTCGCCCCACAGTTCGAGGACGCCGCCCGAGCGCTCGAAGCAGAGGCCGGCGGCCATCAGCCCGAGGGCGTTGACCTTCTCGGGGTGCTGGGCCGCGTACATCACCGACAGCGTCCCGCCCATGCAGTAGCCGAGGACGTTGATGGCGTCCTGCCCCGAGCGCTCGCGGACGACGTCGACGCAGTTCTCGATGTAGCGGTTGACGTAGTCGTCGAGCGTGAGGTACTGGTCGAGCCGGGAGGGCTCGTTCCAGTCGATGAGGTAGACGTCGTGGCCCGCCTCCAGCAGTCGGCGCACGACCGACCGGTCGGGCTGGAGGTCGAGGATGAACGGCTTGTTGATGAGCGCGTAGATGACGAGGATGGGGACCTCGTTCTGCTCGTCGGTCTGGGACTCGTAGTGGAGCAGTTCGAGCTTGTTCTCGGTGTAGACGACCTCGCTCGGCGTCTGGCCGACCTCGACCGAGTCCATCTCCTCGAGGCGCTCGTCGGCGACGTCCGCCTTCTCGAAGGCGCCGGTCGTCGCGTCCAGTAGCTCGCGCTGGGTGTTCATCGCGAGCGCGAAGGGGTTGAAGGTTGATTCGCCTGCCATCGGGATTACTCCTCCAGGTGGTCGAGGACCTGGTCGAGCTTGTCCTCGACGCGCTGCTGACGGCGCTCGAGTTCGACGAGTCGCTCGCCGACCTCGTCCATGTCGCCGCGGGTGGGCAGGCCCATGCGCGTGAGCGTCTCCTGGCTCACGTCCTCGGTCTCCTGCTGGAGTTCCATCATGGCCTCGACGACGTTCCCCTGGGCGGCGGCGAACGCCGTCGTACCCATGACCTCCTTGAACGCCTCGTTGGCGCTGCGGAGCCAGATGTCGCGGAACTCCGTGAACGAGACGTCCTCGCCGCCGGCGGCGTCGCCGACGCGCTCGTACATGGTCTCTGCGGCGTCCATCCACACCTCGTAGGCGCGGCCGTAGGACTCGAAGCTCTCGGCCATCGTGTCCTCGTCGGGCATCGAGCCGTCGATGGCGTCGGCCCACGTCTCCATGAACGTCGCCTGCGCCTCGAGGTTCTGCTCGACCGAACGCGCCATCGCGTCGTTCATCTGTTCGACCATCCGCGTCCAACGCTCCTGCATCTCCTGGGGGTCCGTGTCGCTCATACTCATGGGTAGTGGGGTGTGGTAATCCGTGTTACTGTCTTACTGCTGGTCGGCGGCGCTCTGCTGGAGCGTCTCGACTTGCTGCTGCATCTGCTCGACCTGGTCCTGGAACTGTTCGAGCTGCGTCTCGAAGCGCTCCTGGAACTGCTCGGCCTGCTCCTCGAACTGCTGCTGGGCCTCCTCGGCCTGGTCTTCCATCTGCTCCTGCAGGCGCTCGTACTGGGTCATCGTCTGCTCGAAGGCGTCGACGGTCTGGCCCTCGATCTCCTCGTGGGCGTCGAGGAGGACGTCGAGCTGCTCGTTGAGCGCCTCGAGGTACTCCTCGCTGAACTCGTCGTAGCTCTCGGTGCCCTTCTCGAAGCCCTCCTCGGCCGTGTCGAACGCCTCGGCGTGGGCGTCGAGGAGCGCGCGGAACTGCTCGTCGACCGCACGGCGCACCTCGCTGACGTTGCTGCCCGCGCCGGGCATCGCCGTCTCGACGGCGTCGAGGTACGTGTGGATGGCGCGCTGGGACAGCTCGACGCTGTTGCGCTGGGCCTCCTCCTGCCCCTCGAAGCTGTCGAGGACCGCCTCGTTGACGTTGCGCTGGAACTCCAGCGAACGCTGGAACGCCTGCTGGCTCTGTTTGATGGTCGTCCGCTGCAGTTCGAAGGCCGTGTTGATGGGTGTCGTGTAATCAGTCATCTGAATCTCCTCGGGACCGCTTTATCGGGACGATGACCGTCTGGACGATGTCGCCCTCCTCGATGTCGAGGGCTTCGCGTTCGGCGTCGGGAATGCTGATGCGCCCGCCGCTCTGGACCCGCGTCTTGAACATCGCCGTCTGACTCATCGCTCCGAGTTGCGAGGGGAACCCACCGACGTCCCCGCCGAGCAGCTGTCGAAAGAACTCCTGCTGGCGGTCGAACGCCTGTTCGCTCGCTTCCTGCATCCCCCGGGTAAACATCGACGGGGGCCACATGGGTCCATCGCGCTCGTCGGTCATCACTACCATTCAATGGCCTGACGGGCTTAAATCTTGCCCTGAATACCGTCTGTTACCATCAGATGGTTTCAGATGGTACGCGCCGATTCGGCCGACCGTCAGCGTCGCGTGTCTGTCCGTCGTGCTCGTTGACTCGTGTGTGTACGTTTTTTATACCCCGTGGGTGTTACTACCACTGTCACGATGAGCACGACCTCGAACCCGTTCCTCACCACCTGGACGCGCACCTCCGAACAGCTCCTCAACAGCGTACTGGCCGCGAACCGGGCCACGGCGGCCGCCTTCGGAGTGCCGGTCGCCGACGCCGAGGGCACCGCCGTCGAGGGCACCACCGCCGAGGGGCGACTGCGTCCCGGGGAGGACCTCGCGGAGTGGGACTCCGAGGTCAGCGCCGACTCCCGCGAGGCCCTCTCGGTCGGCGACGTCGTCCGGTTCTCCAAGACGCTCACCGAGCGCGACATCGAGCGCTTCGCCGCCGCCAGCGGCGACACCAACCGCATCCACCTCGACGCCGACTACGCCGCGAAGACCCGCTTCGACGGCCGCATCGCCCACGGGACCCTCGTCTCCGGACTCATCTCGGCGGCGCTCGCCCGGCTCCCGGGCAACGTCATCTACCTCTCGCAGGACGTCCAGTTCCTCAAACCGGTCCGCATCGGGGACCGCGTCACCGCCGACGTCGAGGTCGCGGAGGACTTCGACGACGGCCGCTACCGCCTCACCACCCGCGTCCTCGACGAGGACGAGGAGGCGGTCATCGACGGCGAGGCGGTCGTCCTCATCGACGCGGCCCCCGAGTAACCGACGCCGGCGCGACCCAGTGGTACGGTCACGCTCGTTCTCGCCCGGTCACTTCTCGACGGCCAGCAGCGCGACCCGCTCGCAGACGAGCGCCTCCAGGTCCGCGTCGGTCGCCTCGCGCTCCGCCGCCGTGATACCGTAGTACGACGCGACGCGCTCCTCGTCGTACCCGCCGAGGGTCGACGCGCTCGCGAGACGGTCGGCGACGGCCGCCGCCGCGTCCGCCTCACCCTCCCCGTCGACGACGACGACCACCGGTCGGTCCTCGCCCTCGCTCACACCGAGGGCGAGCGCCTGGTCTATCTGGCGGCGTCCGGCGGCGTACAGCAGTATCTCGACGGCCCGGTCGCGTGCGATGGCCTCGCCGCGCTCGCGGGCGCGCGCCGCCAGTTCGACCGCCCGGCGGAGGTGGCGCTCGCCGACGACCATCCGGGCGTCGAACGCCTGTACCGCACAGCCGTGGGCCTCGCCGACCGCCGCGAGGTCGGCGACGAACGCGTCGACGTCCTCGACGGTGACGGTCCCCTCGACCAGTCGCATCAGAAGTCACCCAGGCTCGACTGGTCCTCCCCCGTCCCCTCGCGCTCCGCGGGCGCCGGCGACGACTCCGCCGGCGCTGCGTCCGGGTCGGGAGTGACGCCCTCCATCGAGACGTCCTCGCGTCCCGCGTTCTCGAGGACGGTCTCGGCGGTCCGCCGCCGGCCGCGCAGCGCCGCGAGGACCACCGGTTTCTCCGCCGCCCGGAGGTCGGCGCGCGTCTCCACGCCCGCGTCGAACAGCCGCCGGGCACGCTTTCGACCGACGCCGCGTACGCCCGCGAGGTCCATCAGCTCCTCCTTCACGCCGTGCTGGACGCGGACGCGTGCCTCGCGGACGGCGGGCGCGACGCCCATGTCGAGTTCGCCCGCGAGGCGCTCGGCCGCCCCGAGCAACCACTCCGCGGTGTCGACCTTCCCGCGCACGTCGCCGGGGCCGACGCCGTAGCGCTCGGCGATGCGTTCCTCGTCCACCTCGCTCGCCCAGTCCTCCAGCATCCGGGCGGTCTTGAGCGCCGAGAGCCACTCCTCGAAGCGGCCGTCCTCGAACTCCGAGGGCATCGCGCCGAGGAACTCGCTCTCGCGTTCGTAAGCGAGCATCGTGTACTCCTCGCGGTCGCCCGACCGCAGGTAGAGTTCGTACATGTCGGGGGTCCGGCAGACGAGGTGATAGAGCCCCATCGCGGTGGGGGCGCTCGCGCCGCGGAGGCCGTCGACGATCTCGGCGGCGCTCATCGGGTCGAGGTAGAGCCGCGAGACGGTGTGGCCGAGGCTGGTCGCCGTCAGGTCGTCGCCCGTGCGTTCGAGGAAGTCGTTGACGACGAGGTAGTCGATGACGTTGTCCGTGACGTGTTCGAGTCGCCCCGGTTCGGTCGTCTGGGCGGCGTACAGCGTCCGGTCGAGGAACTCGAGGACGCCCTCGCGCGACCCGGCGAACCCCGAGGCGACGGTGGCGAGGACGTGCGTCCGGAGGGCGGGTTCGGCGGCGAGTTTCGAGCGCACCGCCTCGGGGTCCGCCCAGACGTACCGCTCGAACAGTTCGTCGAGTTCGTCGTGGCTGTTGGCGAGCAACAGCGCCTCGCCGTAGGGGTCGAGGCCCGGTCGTCCCGCCCGGCCGAACATCTGGTGGACCTCGAGCACCGAGAGCGGCGCCATCCCGCCGACGGTCCCGTCGTAGCGCCGCCAGTCGCGGACGACCACCCGTCGCGACGGGGTGTTGACGCCCGCCGCGAGCGTCGGCGTCGCCGAGACGAGTTTGATGAGGCGGTCGCGGAAGGCCCCCTCGACCAGCGAGCGGTGGTCGCGCGCGAGGCCGGCGTGGTGGAACGCCGCGCCCCGCTCGACGCAGGCGGCCAGGTCGTCGCTCGTCTCCGTGTCGCTCACCTCGCGTATCTCCTCGGCGACCGTCTCCAGACGTTCCTCCTCGTCGGGCGTGAGCGCCTCGCCGGTCACGCCCGCGAGACGTTTGGCGGCGGCCTCCGCGTTCCGCCGGGAGTTGACGAACACGAGCGTCGACCCGCCCTCGTCGAGGGTCTCGCGGGCGATGGCGGCCGTCGGTCGCTCGGAACTGCGCACGGCGAGTTCGCGGGTGTCGCCGTCGTCGAAGTGCAGCGCCTGGCCGTAGTGGACGCCCGTCCGGAGGTCGATGGGCCGCCAGTCGGAGTCGACGAGTTCGGCGTCGAGCCAGTCGGCTATCTCGGCGGCGTTCCCGATGGTCGCCGACAGCGCGACGGTCTGGAGCGAGGGGTTCAACTGCCGGAGTTTCGCGAGCGTCACCTCGAGGGTTGGCCCCCGGTGGGCGTCGTCGACGAGGTGGACCTCGTCGGCGACGACGCACGCCAGGTCGTCGAGCCAGCCCGCACCGTTGCGCACGAGCGAGTCGACCTTCTCGCTGGTCGCGACGACGATGTCACACGTCGCCAGCCAGTCGCCGTCGGACTCGTAGTTACCCGTCGAGACGCCGACGGTGAGGCCGTACGCCTCGAACTGCTCGAACTCGCGCTGTTTCTCGCTCGCGAGCGCCCGCAGGGGGACGATGTACAGCGCCGTCCCGCCCCGGGCGACGCTCGCGAGCATCGCCAGTTCCGCGATGAGCGTCTTCCCGCTCGCCGTCGGGATGGAGGCGACGAGGCTCTCGCCCTCGGTGACGCCCCGCTCGACCGCCGCCGCCTGCGGCGGGTAGAGCTCCTCGATGCCGTCCTCGCGGAGGTGTCCCGCCAGCCACTCCGGCACCGCCGGGACGTCTCCTACCTTCATTGCGAGGTGGTTGTGCGCCACCCGATTTAAAGGGTCGGAGAGGGCGCGTCGGAAGTGAACGCGCGAGCGCACGAGCGCACGGACGCGCCCACCGTCACCGCTATCCCCTCGTTCCTCGAACTCCCTCTATGAGAGTCGAGTTCGACCGCGACACCTGCATCGGGATGTACCAGTGCGTCGCCGAGTGGGACGCCTTCGAGCGTAACAAGAGCGAGGGGAAGGCCGACCTCGCGGACAGCGAGGAGCGCGAAGATGGGCTGTTCGTCCGCGAGGTCCCCGAGGACGCGGCGTTCGACGCGAAGTTCGCCGCTCGGGTCTGCCCTGTCGACGCCATCACCGTCTACGACGACGACGGCGAACAGCTCGTCCCGTCACCGTAACGTTCGAAAGAAGAGCCGCGAGTGTCGGACCGCGGTCAGTCGTCGGCCGGGGACCCCCTCGGGGGGGTCCGCTCGCCGATGGCCTGGTCGAGGACGCTCCGACTCCGGAGCAGGATGACCCCGAACCCGACCTTCGCCGACAGGTCGAGGACCATGAACACGGCCGTCTCGACGCCGAGGCCGACCAGTCCGACCCCCTCGGTCCCGAGAATCCAGACGACGGGGTAGGCCGCCCAGAGGACGATGATGACGTTCTTGAGCGTGCTGAACAGTTCCTCGACCTCACTGGGTCGGTCGCTCGCGCTGCGCGAGAGCGTGCCGAGCAGGACGTAGAGCAACACGAGGAAGAAGCCCGTGCTGACCCCCCACCAGACGAGGCGGACCGCGTCGGCGCTCAGCCCCAGCGCCCCCTGCGTCGTCAACGTGGCGACGAGGCCCGTCAGTATCATCCCGACGTCGAGGCCGACGAGCGTCGCGATGGTGTTCCGGTTCGCCCCCGCGAGCAGCGCGAGGTCGAGCAGGAGCAACGGCGTCGTGAACAGCCAGTCGGCGTAGCGCGCCCAGTAGATGGGCGTCGTCTCGCCGCCTACCTGGATGGTCGTGACGCCGAAGCCGAGCGCCATCGCGAGGTACGCCACCGAGGCGATGGCGGTGATGAACACCGTGATGATGTAGAACTCCTGTTTGCGTGGATTCTGTTCTCCCCGCCCCTGCTGGACGAAGTAGAGCGTCCCGATGGTCATCCCGATGGTCCCGAGCAGCAACCAGAGGCGCTCTCCCCCCGGTTGGTACGCCCCACCCCCCTGCTGGAGCAGTGGTGCCGTCGCTCCGAGTGCAATCTCTGCAAGTGTAGGTCCCATACTACACGTCAGATACGCGCCGGACGCTATTTATTAATTTCTACATATGTTTGGTGCAGCTCGAACACTACTTACAGACGTTTGGTTTCTACTCGAAATATGGGATATCACGTACGCTCAACACCCTTTTACTGTCGAATCGCTAGTACCGTACGTGGTCGAACGGCCGTCGTCCACTCGCCCCGATGTCGCTCACCTACCTCGAGTTCCACCTGCTGTTCGTCCTGCCTCCCATCGCACTCCTCGCCGCGACGAGCGAACGCCTCTCGCGCACGGAACTGTCCGGTCTGGCGCTCATGGCGGCCGTCGCCGTCGTCTACACCGCGCCGTGGGACGACTACCTCGTCTCGCTCGGCGTCTGGCGCTACGGCCCGGGCGTCGTGAGCGCGCGCCTCGGCGCCGTCCCCGTCGAGGAGTACCTCTTCTTCGTCCTCCAGCCGCTGCTGACGGGGCTGTGGTTCCACCGGGTCGCGCCGCCGCTCTCGGGGTCGCCGAGTCGCCGCGGTCGGACCCGACTCGTCGGCGTCGCCTGCTGGATCGGCGTCACCCTCGCGGGCGCGGCCCTGCTCACGGTCCCCCGGGGGTTCTACCTGGGCGCCATCCTCGTGTGGGCCGCCCCGGTCGTCGCCTTCCAGTGGGCCGTCGGCGGGCCGGCGCTGTGGGCGCACCGCCGGACCGTCGCGCTGGCCGTCGGTGGCCCGACGCTCTACCTCTGCACCGTCGACGCCGTCGCCATCTCGCTCGGCCTCTGGACCATCTCGCCGGCCTCCTCCACGGGGCTGTCGATACTCGGGTTGCCCGTCGAGGAGGCCGTCTTCTTCCTGCTGACCAACGTCCTGCTCGTCAACGGACTCCTGCTCTTTCACTGGGTGCTCGCCCGACTGGCGACCGGCGAGCGCTCTCGTCGGCGACTCGCGCTCGCCGGTCGGGGGGTGCGATGGCGGTGAGCTCCCGGACCGCGAGACGGACCGTCCGGCGGACGACGACGCGACCCGTCTGGGTCGCCCTCGCCGCGGTCACCGCCCTGGTGGCGCTCGGCCCGCCCGTGCCGACGCTCCTGCTCTACCTCCCGTTCGCCCTCAGCCTCCTCGTCCTCGGCCTCCCCCACGGCGCCGTCGACCACCTCACGCTCCTCCGCGCTCGCGGCGCGACGGCCGAGGGAGGGCTGTGGCACCTCCTCCACGGCGAGACGCGCGACGCGCTCGCGGCCGTCGGTGTCCTCTACTTCGTCCTCGGCGGCGTCTACCTCGTCGGGTGGCTACTCGCGCCCGCCGCCTCGTTCTGCCTGTTCGTCGCGCTGACCTGGTTCCACTGGGGACAGGGCGACCTCTACGTCCTCGTGTCGCTCGTCGAGGAGACGCACCTCCGGACGCGCGCCCAGCGGGCGCTCGCGCTCTCGGTGCGCGGCGGCCTCCCGATGGTCGTCCCGCTGGTCGCCGCCCCCGAGCAGTACCGCCGGGTCGCCGCGAGCGCCGTCGCCACCGTCGACCCCGGTGCGGCGGCGGCGCTCGACCCCCTCTTCACCCCGACGACCCGGCTCGTCGCGGGGACGGGCCTCCTCGCGCTCTCGGTGGTCGCGCTCGCCGTCGGCTCCCGGCGCGCCCCCCGCACACGCCCCGCCTGGCGTCTCGACGCGCTGGAGACGGGGCTGCTCTGGGCGTACTTCCTCCTCGTCCCGCCGATACTCGCCGTCGGACTCTACTTCTGTCTGTGGCACTCCCTGCGCCACGTCGTCCGCCTCGAACTCCTCGACGCGCGGGCGCGCGACGCGCTCGCCGCCAGTCGGTCGCTCCCGGCGTTCGGCCGGTTCTCGCGCGACGCCGTCCCGCTCACCGCCGTCGCGCTCTGTCTGTTCGTCGCGCTCGCCGCGTTCCGTCCGACGGGGTCGGCGTCGACACTCCTCGGCGTCTACCTCGTCTTCCTCTCGCTGTTGACACTGCCGCACGTCGTCGTCGTGACGCTCCTCGACCGCACGCAGGGCGTCTGGCGGCCGGGGTCCGCCTGACGGGGCAGCGACGAGAACAGTCCGGTTACGCTATCTTCGAGTACTGCTCGGAGAGTTTCTCCGCCGCGTCGTCGAGCTGGTCGCGCTCGGTCCCCGAGAGGTCCCACTCGACGACCTCCTCGACGCCGTTCGCGCCGAGTTCGACCGGGACGCCGAGGCCGACGTCGTCCAGTCCGTACTCGCCGTCGAGGACGAGCGACCCGGGCAGCACCCGGCCCGTGTCGCGGAGGACGGCCTCGACCATGTCGCCGACGCCCGTCGCCGGCCCCCACTCGGTCGCTCCCTTGCGTTCGATGACCTCCATCGCCGACTCCTGGAGGTCCGAGAGGATGCGGTCGCGTTCCTCCCCGGAGAACTCGGGGTCGCGGCCGTTGACGCGGACCTTCGAGAAGACCGGCACCTGCGCGTCGCCGTGTTCCCCGAGGATGGTCGCCTCGACGTTCCGGACGGGCGCGTCGAACTCCCGGGCGAGGACGTACCGGAAGCGCGCGGAGTCCAGTCGACCGCCGAAGCCGATGACCTGCTGGCGGGCGCGGTCGCCGGCCTCGTAGAGGTGGCGGTTGAGGAGGTCGACCGGGTTCGACGTGGTGATGGAGACGAAGTCGTCGTTGTACTCCGCGAGCGACGAGCCGATGTTCTCCATGATGGGCGCGTTGTCGCCCGCGAGGTCGATGCGGGTCTGGCCCGGCTTGCGCGGGATGCCCGCCGTGATGACGACGACGTCGGACCCGGCCGTCGCCTCGTACCCCCCCTGTCGGACGACCGTGTTCGAGTCGTAGGCGACGCCGTGGTTGACGTCCGCCGCCTGGCCGACCGTCTCGTCTTCCTTGTCCGGGATGTCCACGAAGACGACCTCGTCCGCGACGTCGCGGAGTGCGATGTTGTACCCGGCGGCGGCTCCGACCGTCCCGGCGGCCCCCACTACGCTAACTTTCGTCATACCACGTACCTCTGCTCCTGCGCGACCGTTAAAGGCGTCGAATCCCGGTGTTAGTGCGTCTTGCGCCGACATTGGGTTCGACTATCGTCGTACCGCCGGCACCGCCCGGCGCTCCGGAGAGGGCCACGTTTTTCGGCCTCGCTACCCTCCCATCTCCCATGAGCGACTTCGACAAGGAAGCGGAGCGCGAGAAGCTCCGGGAGCAGTTCGCGGAGGACGAGCGCCGCCGCGCCGGCACCCAGCGCATGAGCGAACTCCTGCTCAAGGGGGCGACGATGACGAACAAGCACTGCGACACCTGCGGCGACCCGGTCTTCCGCTGGCAGGGCGAGGCGTTCTGTCCGACCTGTTCGTCGGCACAGGAGGCCCAGCAGCGCGCGACCGCCGAACAGGGGGCCGAGGCGACCGCCCCCGACGAAGGACCCACGCCCGACGAAGCCACCGCCAACGAAGTCCCCGTCGAGACGCCGGACCCGTCCGACGACGCGACGGGGACGCCCGACGCGCCCCGTCCACGGACCGAGCGCGTCGACGGGGCCGCTGCGCCGGCCCGGCCGTCCGCCGAGCCAGCGTCCGACGCCCCCGACCGTCCGGCCGGCCAGTACGCCGACCTCGCCGCGGCCCGCGAGTCGCTCGCCCGGACCGTCACCCGGTTCGCGCGCGAGGCCGAGGACGCGGACGACCTCGCACGCGCCCGGGAGTTCCTCGGGGCGGTCGGCGACGCGGCCGACGCCCTCGCGGCCGTCCGACGCGCCGAGCGCTGACGTCCCGACTCACTCGTAGTCGCTGCCGACGACCTCGCGGATGCGCTCGGCGGTGACGCTGCCGACGCCCGCCACCTCCAGGAGGTCGTCCTCGCGGGCGGTCATCACGGCCTCGACGGTACCGAACTCCTCTAAGAGCGCGCGGGCGGTGACCGGGCCGATGTCCGCGATGGCGCTCACGACGTACTCCTGTTGCTCGGCGAGCGTCTTCGCCGCCTTCTCGCCGTGGACGCTCACCTCACGGCCGCGGGTCTCCTGCTCGCGCCGGGCGACGACTTCGAGCAGGTCGGCGGTGTCCTTCTCGTCCTCCGTTCGGAGGACGCTCGCGCCGAAGTCGACCGCGAGGGAGGCGAGCGCGCCCCGAATCGCGTTCGGGTGGACGTTGCGCGCGCCGTAGAGGTCCTCGCCCTCGATGACGACGACCGGCCGCGAGTAGTGACGCGCGGCGTCCTTCACCTGCTCGAACAGCGAGCGGTCGCCGCCGACGAGCGTGTCGAGGAAGTCCGAGACGGACTTGCGCTCGACCACGACGCGGTCCGAGAGGACGTAGTCGCCGACGGCGAGCGTCTCCAGGCGGGTGGTGACGCCGTCGCGCGTCGAGAGGTCGCGGGCGATGGTCGCGTCCAGTTCGCGCTGGTCGGCGACGATCTCGACCGCCTCCTCGTCGCCCTCGGCGGTGGCGACGACGCCCTCCGGGTCCGCGTCGTGGCCCGTCTCGTCCTCGCCGTCCGGGTCGGGCGCGAAGGCGTCGAGGCCGGACTGGCCGGCGCCTTCGCGTCCGTCGTCACCCTCGGTATCGCCCCCGTCACGCTCGGGCGCCTCCCCGTGCTCGGCTCCAGCGTCGGCGAACTCGTCGAGGTTCCCCTGTCCGAGTTCCTCGTTCACCTCGTTCGCGACGCCCTTCAGCGAGCGCAACTCCTCGCGCATGCGCTTCTGCTCGCGCCGGGATATCCAGAAGTACGCCTCGTCGCGGGTGTCCTCCGCCAGCAGGACGTGGACCTTCCCCTCGCTCTGCCTGCCCGTCCGCCCCTTGCGCTGGATGGCCCGGATGCCCTTCGGGACGGGTTCGTAGAACAGCACCAGGTCCACTTCGGGGACGTCCAGCCCCTCCTCGGCGACGCTCGTCGAGACCAGCACCTGGAACTCGCCGGCGCGAAAGGCGTCGAGCGTCTCCTGTTGCTGTTTCTGGGTCATGCCGTCCGACCCCTCCTTGTCGCCCTGTCCGACGAACTTGTGCGTCTCGAAGTGGTTCGAGAAGAACTCCGTGAGGGTCTCCGCGGTGTCCCTCGACTCGGTGAAGACGATGACGCGCTGGCCCCCCTCGATGCCGAGGGTCTGGGCGAGGAGGATGCGCGCCCGGCGGAACTTCGGGTGGAGGTCGTCGTAGGCCTCGGCGCGGCGCATCGCCTCCTGGACGCGGGGGTCGCTCACGAAGCGCTGGGCGGCCTTCGAGGCGCCCGAGGAGCGCGCGGCGTTGCGCTGGCGCTCGAAGTAGCGGCGCAGCGACTCCACGGACTGCGTCTCGACCAGTTCGACGGCCCGCCGGAGCTTCATTATCTCCGCGTGCGCGGACATGCCCTTGTAGCCGTCCCCCTGGTCGTTGTTTATCATCCGCTGGAGCTTCCCGCGTATCTCGTTGAGGTCGCGCTGGGAGAGCTCCGGGTTCGTCGAGTTCGTCACCCCGAGGCGCTTCAGGCGCTCCAGTCGGTCGGTGATGACCTCGTTCAGCGCGTCGCGTATCTCGACGACCGCCTCGGGCAACTCGACGCGCTCCCACTCGATGTCCGTCTTGTGGGTGAACTCGCTCACGTCGGAGTCGGCCTCCGTCATCACCTCCACCTCCCGCAGGCCGAGGTTCTCACAGACGGTGAGTATCTCCTCCTCGTCGCCGCCGGGCGAGGCGCTCATGCCGGTGACGAGCGGGTCGGCGGCGTCCTCGTGGTAGCGCTCGGCGATGTAGCAGTAGGCGTAGTCGCCGGTCGCGCGGTGGCACTCGTCGAAGGTGAGGTGGGTCACGTCCCGGAGGGAGATTCGGTTGCCGACGAGGTCGTTCTCGACGACCTGCGGGGTGGCGACGACGACCCGCGCGTCCGCCCACAGGTCGGCCCGGTCGGCCGGGCGCACCTCGCCGGTGAACACCACCACCTCGTCGTCCGGTACCGTCAGCGCCTCGCGGTAGAAGTCGGCGTGCTGCTGGACGAGCGGTTTCGTCGGCGCGAGCAGGAGCGACTTCCCCCCCGCCTCGTGGAGCCGTCGGGCGGTCACGAGCAGGCTCACCGCCGTCTTCCCCAGTCCGGTGGGGAGGCAGACGAGCGTCTGGCCGCGGAGCGCGGCCTCGGCGAGTTCGACCTGGTACTCCCGGCGCTGGAGCACCCCCGGCGTGAGCAGGGGGCCGTCGATGGTCTCGGCGTCGGACTCGCTGGTGGCCGCCATTGAGCACCCGTTCCGCGCCTTCTCGAATAAGGGTTCGCGTATCGGGGTGAAAGTGAACGGTCCGGCTCAGCCGACGAACCGGAGGACGAGCAGGACCGTCCCGACGGACGCGACGGTGGTCGCGAAGACGTTGGCGGAGGCGAGGTCCGGGTCGCCGCCGAGTTCGGTCGCGTAGACGAACGTCGAGACGGCCGTCGGCATCGCGAGCATCAACACCCCCGCCCGCGTCGTCGAGAGGTCCGCCGAGAGCGCCCAGAAGGTGGCGAGCGCGACGACGGGCATCACGAGCATCTTGAGCGCGAGGACCGACCCGACCGTCCCGGGGTCGACCGTCCCCCGGTCGAACGACAGCGACGCGCCGACGGCGAGGAGCGCGAGCGGGAGCGCGAGGTCGGCGACGCGGCCGAGGCCGTCCGAGACGACGGCGGGGACGGTCACGCCCACCGCGGCGGCGGCGAGGCCGGCGACGAGCGCCAGCAGGACCGGGTTGGTGAGGATATCACGAAGCGCCCCGTGGATGTCGGCCTCGGCCTCGGTGACGAACGCGAACACCGCGACGGTCAGGGGCACCTGCGTCAGCACGCCGACGCCGAGGACGAGGCTCGCCTTCGCGGTCACGACGCCGCCGAACGTCGCGGCGACGATGGGGAGGCCGAGGAAGCCGAGGTTGCAGTGGTACGACTGGACGACGGCGACGCTCCGCACCGCGGGCGAGGACTCCCCCCGGTGGACGACCCAGCCGAGGCCGGCGACGACGAACAGCACCGTCCAGAACCCGACGACGAGACGCGGTTCGAGCACCTCATCCAGCCGCTGGGTCGAGGTCGAGGTGAACACCAGCGCCGGGAGCGCGACGTAGAACGCGCCGGCCGTCAGCAGGCGCGTCCGGGCGTCGTCGAGGAGGCCGACGGACCGCCCGGCGACGCCGAGCGCGAGGACGACGAGCAGGTAGAGGAGGTTCGAGACGACGCTCACTGGCCGTCCGTTCGTTGGAAGCGAGTTCGGTGTTGCGGTCCGCGTCGGCTAGGACCCGGGCGCGAACCGCGCCAGCGCGTCCGCCGACTGCATCAGGAGCGTCCCGAGGATGCTCATGACGAGGACGTAGCCGACGGCGAAGGCGGGGATGGTCTCCGAGAGGACGGGGCTCGCCGCGCCGCCGACGAGCGCCGCGATGATGAGCGAGAACTCCCCGCGGGTGACCATCCCGCAGGCGACGCGCGTCGACCGCCGCGCGTCGAGCCCGTAGATGCGCGCCCCGGTCAGGTACCCCGTGAGGAGTTTGGTGGGCGTCGTCGCCACGACGGCGACCGCGAGCAACCCGACCGTGCCGGCGACCAGTCGCGGGTCGGTCGTCAGGCCGATCCAGAAGAAGAAGACGGCGGCGAAGGTGTCGCGCAGCGGGACCAGCAGGCGTTCGAGTTTCTCGACGTGGTCGGTGCTGCTGAAGCCCATCCCGATGAAGAAGGCGGCGACGGCCTCGCTCACGCCGAGGGCGAGCGCCGCCCCCGCGACGAGGGTGGTGACGGCCACCGCGCGGATGACGAACAGTTCGTTCGAGTCCACGCGCAGGTAGCGTTCGAACAGCACCTCGCCCTTCGCCACGCCCGCGACGAGGACGAGCAGGAACCCCATGGCCACGCCGACGTTCGTCGCCGCCGAGGCGAGGTCGCCGCCGCCGAGGACCACCGCCGACAGCACCGCGAGGTAGAGGGCGATGGCGAGGTCCTCGAAGACGAGCGTCCCGAGCATCGGCTCGCTCTCGGCGTTGGCGATCCAGCCGAGGTCGATGAGCGACTTCGTGATGACCGCGCTGGAGGAGATGTAGACGACGCCGCCGAGGACGAACGCCTCGATGGGCGACCAGCCCACGAGGAAGCCGATGGCGACGCCGACCGGGAAGTTCACGCCGAGGTCGAGCAGCCCCGCCCGCGTCATCCGGTCGCGGCCCTCCAGCAGACGGTCGATGCTGAACTCGAGGCCGAGGAAGAACAGCAGGAAGACGATACCCAGTTCGGCGACGACGGTGACGAACTCGCCGTCCCGAATCGCGGGCAGCCCCGCCGCTCCCGCGACGTACTCGTTTCCGAGGATGCCGGCGACGACGTAGAGGGGGATGACCGAGACGCCGAGGCGTCGCGCGCCCGCCCCCGCGAGCGCGAGCGCGGCGAACATCGCTCCGGCCTCAAGCAGGGCCGTCCCCTCAGCCATCGATACCTGCGTCCTCTCCGACCACCGAATCGAGTTCCCGACACGCCGCCTGCGAGCCGAGGACGACGAGCGTGTCGCCGGCGTGAATCTCCGTCTCCGCGCCGGGGTTCGTCAGCGTCTCCTCGCCGCGCTGGATGGCGATGACCGAGACGCCGAGCTCCTGGCGAAGGCGCGCCTCCGCGAGCGTCTTGCCCGCCAGCGACGACCCCGACTGTACCTTCGCCCACTCGATGAGCGTGTCGTCGGCCAGCACCGTGTCGATGGTCTCGGTGCGAATCGGCTGGAAGTACGCCCCCTCCATGATGGTGCCGACCTGTCGCGCCAGCCGGTCGGACAGTTCGAACAGCTTCTCCGAGTCCGCGCCCTCCTCCGGCCGGATGAACAGCTCTCGCTTCCCCGTGTTGTGGATGACGATGACGAGCCGTGACTCGCCCTCGAGTTCCACCTCGAACTTCTTGCCGACCCCTGGCAAGTCCGCCTCGTAGACAGTCATACCGGAGAAAGCGTGGCCGGCGGCAAAGTCGCTTCGCTGCCTGCCACTCGACCGCGACGTCTCGTCCTCGAACACGGTCACGCCGCCCGACCAAACAGTTACGCTCGGTGACACGAAATCCCGAACCGCCATGCCAGAACTTCTCACGGGGAAGACGGCGGTCGTCACGGGCGCGTCGAGCGGGAACGGGCGGGCCATCGCGCGACGCTTCGCGGAGGAGGGGTGCAACGTGGTCGTCGCCGACGTCCAGTCGGACCCCCGCGAGGGGGGCGAACCGACCCACGAACTCGTACCCACGGAGACGGACGCGAGCGCCACCTACGTCGAGTGCGACGTCACCAGCAGGGACGACCTCGAACGGGCCGTGGAGGCCGCAGACGAGTTCGGCGGTCTCGACGTGATGGTGAACAACGCGGGCATCGTCGGCCCCGTCGCCGAGGTGACCGACGTCGACCCCGACGACTACCGGGGACTGATGGCCGTGAACCTCGACGGCGTCTACTTCGGCGCGCAGGTCGCCGCCCGGCGGCTGAAAGAGCGCGACGAGGGTGGCAGTATCGTCAACATGTCGAGCGTCGCCGGCATCGACGGATACGGCGACATCACGCCCTACTCCGCGGCGAAGGGCGCCGTCCGACTCCTGACGTACGCGCTCGCGGCCGACCTCGGCCAGTACGGGATACGGGTCAACGCCATCCACCCCGGCGTCATCGAGACGGCGATGACCACCGACGACATGCCGATGATCGGCACCCAGGAGGGCGAGGCGATACGCGAGACGCTCCCCCTCCAGCGATACGGCCAGCCGGAGGACGTCGCCAACGCGGCGGTCTTCCTCGCCAGCGACCTCGCGAGCTACGTCACGGCGGAGTCGCTCGTCGTCGACGGCGGGATGGTCAACACCGCCTGAGCGCGGCGCTCAGAGCGCGAGCGCGAGGGCGGCGGTCATCGCCGCGCCCGCCGCCAGCGGGATGGTGAGGTTGTCGTCGATGACGTACCCCCGGAAGACGGGTTTGACGCCGTCGGCGAGCGTCGCCGCCAGCGCTCCGAGGACGATGGCGACGGGCGAGGAGACGAACGGCCAGGCGATGAGCGCGCAGACCGCGAACATCACGAACAGGACGGACGCGCTCTTGACCGCCCGGAGTTCGCCGGAGCCGAGCAGGCCGCTGACGGGGTCCGCGAGCGCGAGCATCAGCATCGAGGGGACGGCTACCTGCGGGTCGAACAGCAGCGTCGCCGCACCCATGCTCAGCATGTACAGCGCGTAGCCCGCGAGGTTGTCCTGTTCGTACTCGCGGGTGAGTTTCTCGAAGGCCCAGAGGTCGACGGTCCCCGTGAGGCGCAGCGCCTCGAAGCCGAGCGCGAGCAGTGCCCCGCCGACGAAGACGGCCTGCACCCACGTCCACGGGACGAGGCCGAACGTGTAGGCGATGGGGACGCTCGCGCCGCTGGCGTGGACCAGCCGCCGTTCGACCTCGGGGGCGACCATCGCTCAGCCCTGCGACTCCTCGGTCGCGGTCGCGTCGGGGTACTCCGCCGCGAGGGTGTCGAACGACGCGCCGACGCGCAGCGCCGCGATGCGCTCGGCCAGGGCGTCGGTCGGGATGCGCACCTGCTCGGTCGAGTCGCGGTCGCGGAGGGTGACGGTGTCGTCCGCCAGCGACTCGTAGTCGACGGTGACGCAGTAGGGCGTTCCGACCTCGTCCTGCCGGCGGTAGCGCCGCCCGATGGTGCCCGAGTCGTCGTAGGCGACGGTGATGCCCGCCGCCCGGAGGTCCTCGACGATGGCGCGCGCGCGGTCGTCGAGGCCGTCCTTGCTCATCAGGGGGAGGACGCCCACCGTCGTCGGCGCGAGCGCCGCCGGGAGGTCGAGGTAGCTTCGCGCCTCGCCGTCCACCTCGTCCTCGCGCAGCGCGTGGTCGAGGACGGTGTAGAACAGGCGGTCGACGCCGAAGGAGGGTTCGACGACGTGCGGCGTGATGTGCTCGCCCGACTCCGTCACCTCCTCGACGCTGAAGCCCACCGCGTCGGTCGGGACGGTGTACTCCTCGCCGTCCACTTCGACGGTGACCGACTCGCCCTCGAAGGCCGACTCGTCGGCCGCCGCCAGCCGTTCGAGTTCGTCCGCGATGTCGGCGGCCGCGCTCCCGAACTCGGGACCGAGGACGCTCATGTCGGGGTCGACGGTGGCGCGCTCGACGGTGACGGGGTCGTCGTACGCTCGGAAGACGGTGAAGTCGTCGTCGGCGTACTCGCCGTGCTTCGAGAGGTCGTAGTCCCCCCGGTAGGCGAAGCCGGTTATCTCGACCCAGTTGCCGTCGAGTTCCGCCTCCGCGTCCCAGCAGTCGCTCGCGTAGTGCGCGCGCTCGCCCGCGAGGTGCTGGCGGTAGCGGAACCGGTCCATGTCCACGCCGATGCGCTCGTACCAGCCCGTCGCGACGCCGAGGTAGTAGGCGACCCACGGACTGCCGATGACGCCCGCCTCAACCGCGTCGCCGATGGTCGTCGTCTCGACGTCGCCGTCGCCCTCCTGGGCGGGCGCCGAGTAGAGCGGGACCTCCACGTCCGCGACCCGCTCCAGGGGTGGCTCGTCGCGCTCGGGGTCGACGAAGTGTTCCAGTTCGGCCTGCGTGAACTCCCGGACGCGGATGAGCGACCGGCGGGGGCTGATCTCGTTGCGGTAGGCGGTCCCGATCTGCCCGACGCCGAAGGGGAGTTTGCCGCGGGCGTACTCCTTCAGCCGCGGGAACTCCACGAAGATGCCCTGTGCGGTCTCGGGGCGGAGGTAGCCGGGCGCGCCGCTGCCGGGGCCGATGTTCGTCGCGAACATGAGGTTGAACGCCGACACCTCGACGCCCGTGAGGGGTGCTCCGCAGGCCGGACAGGCGATGTCGTGTTCCGCGATGAGCGTCTCGACCTCCACGGTCGGGAGGCTCTCCGCGTCCTCGACGTCGGTGGCGTCCTCGACGAGGTGGTCGGCCCGGTGGCTCGTCCCGCACTCCGGGCACTCGACGATCATGTCGTCGAAGCCGTCGAGGTGGCCCGACGCCTCGAAGACGGCCTCCGGCATCACCGTCGGCGCCTCTATCTCGACGTGGCCCTCGCGGGTGAGGAAGCGGTCGCGCCACGCGTCCTCGAGGTTGCGCTTGAGCGCCGCCCCCTGCGGGCCGTAGACGTAGAAGCCGGCGACGCCGCCGTAGGCTTCGCTCCCCTGGAAGAAGTACCCCCGGCGCTTCGCCAGCTCGACGAGGTCGGTCCCGCTCATAGCGCCTTCAGGAGGTCCATGTCGCGGACGATGCCGACGAGGTCGCCGCCGCTGGCCATCGGGACCTGTTCGATGTCGTTCGAGAGCATCTGCCGGGCGACGTGCTGGGCGGACTTCGTCCGCGACACCGTCACGAGGTCCTCGGTCATGTACTCGCGGACGGTCCCCTCGGGGAAGACCACGTCGCGCGTGGGGACGTAGCGGTTCCCGACCGCCTTGATGCCCTCCCACATCCACTCGTCGTCCTGGTTGGCGATGGACTCGCCGGTCTCGCCCTCGCCCTCGACGATCTCGGCCACCTCGATGAGGTCGGCCTCCGTGAGGATGCCACAGACCTCGCCCTCGTCGTCGAGGACGATGCCGTAGGGGACGTCGGCGTAGGAGAGTTCGCGCTCCGCGACGCGCAGGGGCGTCTCGGCGTAGAGGCAGTTCACCTCGACGGTGGCGAGGGGACCGACCTCGGCGTCGCCGTCGGCGTCCCCGCTCGCGATGGCGCGCACGACGTCGGTGATGGTGATGATACCCGTCAGCCGGTCACCGTCGACGACGGGGACGCGCCGGGCGCCCGTCTCGTGCATGCGCGCGGCGAGGTCTTCGAGCGTGGCGTCGGCCGCCGTCGTCAGGCCCTCCTCGACGAGCAGCGCGAGCTGGTCCTCGTCGGGCCGTTCGATGAGCGCCTGGCGCGACACCAGGCCGCGAAAGACCTCCTCGTCGGCCTCGCCTTTCACCACCGCGACGGAGGAGAACTCCCCCGCTCGGAGGTATTCGAGGGCGTCGTCTCGGGTCCCGGGAAGCGACACCGTCACCACGTCCTCGCGCGGCGTCATGGCGTCTGCGACGTTCATAACACATCGTCACCTCCCGCGTACTAAACCCCTTCACATCCGTGCCGGCGATTCCCACGCCGACGGGCTACTCGTCGGACCCGTCCGCGGCGCGCGCGCGTCCGTCCGGGAAGAACAGTTCCCAGTCCTCGTGCCGGAAGCTCCCGAGGTGGGTGCGGTCGAGCGTCTGGACGTGGGTGTACATCTCGTCGCGCTCGACGGCCGTCCGGACCAGCCCCCCCGCGAACGCCCGCTCGTAGGACCCCGCGATGACGATGGCCACCCCTGCCTCCTCGGCGTACAGCACCGTCACCTGGAAGACGCTCCCGCCGGTCTCGTTGCGGAACACCTCGTAGCGGTCGAACCCGTCGAGTTCGCGCACCTCGCCGTCCTCGGGTTCGTCCTCGGCACCGCCCGTTCCGCGCTCGAAGGCGGTCCGGAAGTCGTCGGCGTAGTTGTCCGGGATGACGTAGACGAACCCGAAGCGGTCGTCGTCGCCGATGTCGGGGTGTTTCGGCGCGGTGTGGCCCGCCGCGACGGCGGCGACGTCCCAGCCGTCGGCCTCGAGTTCGGCCTCGATGGCGCGCATCTCCTCGATGGTCGCCTCCCACGCCCCCTTCAGCGCGTCCGCGTTCGCCGCGAGACGGTCGGCGTAGTCGGTGTCCTCTCCGATATCGGGCATACGCGCACCTCTGTCGGTGAGCCGGTAAAACCTGTTGTTCGATGAGGCACGTCTCAGACGGCGACGCCGAACCCGAACTCCAGCGCCGCCGAGCACCCGAGCATGACGACGGCCGCGAGCAGCAGTTTGGCGGCGTCGGAGTAGCGCTCGTCCGGCCCGAGGCGGTACTCCTCGCCCAGGAGGCCGACGACGCGCTGGACGAGCGCCTGGAACCCCGTCTCCTCCTCGCTGTTCGGCGGGAGTATCCTCCGCTCTTTGTACGGCGGGTTCGGGCGCACCTTCACGCTCCCGACGCCGAACAGCAGGAACCCGACGACGAACAGGAGGTACTTCACCCCGAGGAGCGGCCGGGCGACGCCGAGGCCGAACGTGACGAGCACCGCGAGGGTGGCGACGAGGAGGGTCAGGACGAGCGCGTACGCCACCGCGTCGAGCACGCGGAGGCGCCGCGGCGGGACGAACTCCTCGCCGAACTCCCGGGCGTACCGCCCGCGCTCGCCGTCGGCCATCTACCGGCTCCGCGACCGGTTCGCGAGGAGGTCGTCGAACACCGGTTCGGGCTCCTCGTACGCCGCGTCGTGGCGGTGACAGAAGCTCGTCCGTCCGCTCTCGCTCACCGGGTGGTGGGCGGGTCGCTCCTCGTCACAGACGCTGCCGAACTCCTCGGCCATGTACTCGCGCGCGCGCGCCTCGTCGCCGTCGCGGACGTACTCCACGGCCTGCTCGACGTGGCGGCGCACCTCGTCGGGGACGTCGTGGTCGCCGAACACCTCGTGGCGTATCTCGTCGATGTCGGAGAACCGCGTCTCCATCCCGAGCGCCGCCCGAGCGCGTTCGCCGAGGCTCCGGTCGGTCCGTTCGCGCTCGCGGAGGATCTCCCGGAGCAACTCGATACCCTCCCACACCCCGTCGTCGACGTCGCGGTACTCCTCGGGGCGTATCTTCACCGGACAGCGCGTGCTGAACGGACAGCCGACCGGCGGGTCGCGGGGGCTCGGCGGCGTCCCCCGGAGCGTGACGCGCTGGCGCGTCACCGTCGGGTCCGCGTCCGGAATCGCCGACAGCAGCGAGTAGGTGTAGGGGTTCTTCGGGTTCTCGAACAGCTCCTCGGTGTCGCCGATCTCCATGACGTGCCCGAGGTACATCACGGCGACCCGGTCGCAGATGTGGCGAACCACGGAGAGGTCGTGGGCGATGAAGAGGTAGGTGAGGCCGAACTCGTCCTGGAGGTCGTCGAGGAGGTTCAGTATCTTCGCCTGGACGCTCACGTCGAGCGCGCTCACCGGTTCGTCGAGGACGACGAACTCCGGTTCGAGCGCGAGCGCGCGGGCGATGCCGATGCGCTGGCGCTGGCCGCCGGAGAACTGGTGGGGGTAGCGATAGAAGTGCTCCTCGCGCAGGCCGACGGTCTCCAGCAACTGCCGGACGTACGCGCGGCGCACGCGCAGCTTCGCGACGTGGACGGTCACGGTCACGTCGACGGTGTCGCCGGCGTCGTCGACCGAGACCGACACCTGCTCGTCCGGGAGCGGGATGGCGTCGCGCACCGACGCCTGCGCCGAGTCCCCGGTGAGCGTGACGACGATGTCCGCGGTCCCGTCCTCCTCGACGGGGGTACCGTCACCGGAGACGCGCACGGTCCGGTCGCCGGCCCCCTCGACGCGGACGGAGAACTCCGGCCAGTCGTGGACGTCGAGCGGTTCCTGGATTATCTCGCCGACCGTCATCCGGTCGTTGAGGCTGGACTCGGGGTCCTGAAAGACGATCTGGGCGTCGCGCCGCCAGCGCTTGAGCGTCTTCCCCGAGAACGTCGTGATGTCCTCGCCGTCGAACAGCACCTCGCCGTCGGTGGCCTCCTCGAGGCGGACGAGCGTCCGCCCGAGGGTCGTCTTCCCGCAACCGGACTCGCCGACGAGTCCCAGCGTCTCGCCGTGCTGTATCTGGAAGTCGACGCCGTCGACGGCCTTGACGGGGGTCGAACTCAGCAGTCCGCCCCCCTCGTAGTAGGTCTTGAGGCCGTTCACTTCGACCAGCGCGTCGCGCCGGTCCGCGGTTCGCTGTCGTTCGGCGAGTAGCTCCTCACTCATCGTGGGTCACCTCCGTCTGCGCACCGTCGCCCTGCGCGCGGTGGTACGCCACCGCGTCCTCCCGCGTCAGCTCCTCGGGGTAGAGGAGACACGCCGCGGTGTGTTCTCGCTCGTCGCTCACGTCGACGTTCACCGGGTGGACGACGTCGCAGGCGTCGAACGCCTCGGGACAGCGTGGCGCGAAGCGACAGTACGTCGGCTGCTCGTTCGGCGTCGGCACGTCCCCCTCGATGGTTCGCAGGCGTTCCTCGCCCACGTTCCGGCCGGGGATGGACTCCAGTAACCCCCGCGTGTAGGGGTGTTTCGGCGACGCGAACAGCTCCTCGACCGGCGCGCTCTCGACGAGTTCGCCGGAGTACATCACGTTCACCCGGTCGGCCACCTCCGCGATGACGCCCATGTCGTGGGTGATGAACATGATGGCGAGGTCGCGTTCCGCCTGGATGTCATCGAGCAGTTCGAGGATCTGTGCCTGGATGGTGACGTCGAGCGCCGTCGTCGGCTCGTCGCAGATGAGCAGCTTCGGCTTGCACGCGAGCGCCATCGCGATGACGGCGCGCTGGCGCATCCCCCCGGAGAACTGGTGGGGGTACTCGTCGATGCGACGTCGGGCGTCCGGGATGGAGACGGCTTCGAGCAGGCGGATGGCCTCGTCGGTCGCCGCCTGCCCCGTCTTGCCCTGGTGGAGGCGCACGGCCTCCTTGATCTGGTTGCCGACGGTGTAGACGGGGTTGAGCGACGTCAGCGGGTCCTGGAAGATCATCGCGATGCCCTTCCCGCGGAGCGCCCGCAGGGCGGGCTTCGAGGCGTTCGTCACCTCGACGTACCCGCCGGTGCCGTCCCGGACGACGAAGGCCTCCTCGTCGGTGACGCCGAGGCGGGTGGTGTACCCACGCTCGACGAGGCGACGCATGTCGACGTCGCCCTCCCTGACGAGCAGTTTCGCGTCGTGGACGTCGTACTCGCCGTCGGTGAGTTCCTCCGGCGTGACGCCGTCGTCGAACAGGCGCTCGACGAGCGTGACGACGTCGTGGTTCTGTCGCAGGTCGTCGACGTCGACCGTCCGCTTCGGGAAGCGGCCGGCGAGTCGCTCGACGGTCTCCGGGTCGCTGAAGCGGATGCTCCCGCCCATGATGCGCCCCGGCGAGTCGACCAGCCCCATGATGGAGCGAGCGGTGACGGACTTGCCCGACCCGCTCTCGCCGACGATGCCGACGGTCTCGCCCTCGCGGATGGTGTAGGAGATGTCGTCGACCGCGCGAATGGTCTCCTTGTCCGTGAAGAACGTCGTCTGCAGGTGCTCGACGGCCAGCACCGGCTCGCGGTTGAGCTGGATGCTCATCCGCCACCTCCGGTCGCGGCGGCCTCAGACGCCGCCTCGCCGCCGGTGTCGCTCTGCGGGTCGATGGCGTCGCGGATGCCGTCGCCGAGGGCGTTGAACGCCGTCACCACGAGCACGATGAGGACCCCCGGGATGAGCGCGATGTGCCAGGAGGCGGTCGTGACGTACGACCGGCCGTTGGCGACGATCTGTCCCCACTCCGGCGTCGGCGGGTTGATGCCGATGCCGAGGTACGACAGCGCCGACGTGGTGATGATGATGCCGCCGATGGTCATCGAGGCGTAGACGAGCAGGTAACCGACCACGTAGGGGAGCATGTGCTTGCGCATGGTGACGGTCGAGCGCTGCCCGTAGCTCCGGGCGGCGTCGACCCACTCCTGCTCGGAGACCTGCATCGCGGGGCCGCGGATGGCGCGCCAGATGCCCGGCCAGTAGAGGAAGCCGAACACCAGCGCGATGAGCAACCCGCCGTTGTAGAAGTCCGCTATCCAGTGGTCGGAGAACACCACCGACATGAGGATGAGCAACAGGATGGCCGGGATGGCCTGAATCGAGTCGCTCACCACCACCGCCGTGAGGTCGGCCAGGCCCTTGTAGTAGGCCGTCAGCAGGCCGAGGAAGACGGCGATGAAGCCGCTGATGCCGATGGCGAGCAGGCCGACGAACAGCGAGACGCGCGCGCCGTAGGCGAGGGAGGTGAACAGGTCACCTCCCGGCGTCGGTAACGTCCCGAGCGGGTGGAACCGACCGTAGTCGTCGTACTCGCCGATGGAGACCGTGTTCTCGGGGTTGCTCCCGCCCGAGGAGGCCGACGCGAGGTTGGCCGTCCCGTGGTTGGTCTCGAGGACCTCGCCCGACCCCTCGTCGTAGTACTCGAAGGAGGCACCGTACGGCCTGATGGTGTCGTCCTGGTAGGTGATGGGCGCCAGCGTCGGCGCGAACATCGCGAGGCCGATGAACAGCAGGACGACGACGAAGCCGAACTGTCCCCAGCGGTGGTCGCGGAGGCGCTCGACGACGTCGTCGCGCGGCGTCCAGTCGGCGTAGCGGTAGTGTCTGACGAAGACGTCGTAGCCCTTCCAGAGCCAGTAGACGAAGAAGAACAGGTAGGCGTAGACGAGCACGAACCGGATGGACCAGGAGACGCCCGGCGAGAGGCCGAGGAACGTCCCTTCCCACCCGCCGGCCGCCGTCCGGTGGCCCTGGTTCGGGACGACGTCGCGCGAGAGCAGCGTCGGTATCTGCCCGGCGGCGGTGCGGGCGCTGTCGATGGCGCTCTCCGCGGACGCGATGAGGCCGGTCAGGTCGACGATGCCGTTCAAGATGCCCCCGACGACCTGGACGAAGAACTCGAGGGTCGCGAGTGCCATGCCGATGAGCGCGCCGAACTCCACGAGGAGCAACAGCGCGAACACCCCGCCCCAGACGAGCGCGGGGCGCGGGTTCTCCTGAATCCGCTTTCGAAGCGGGAGTTCCTGGGTGTACTGTGTCTGACTCATGTTATTCGTACCCGATCCGTGGGTCGATGACGGTGTACAGGAAGTCCTGAATGATGTTCACGCTGAGGGTGATGAGGACGAAGACGAACAGCAGCGACCCCGCGACCGGGAGGTCGCCCTGTATCGTCGCGTCGAAGAACAACTTCCCCAGCCCGTTGATGCCGAACACCGACTCGACGACGACGGACCCGCCGATGAGCAGGAACGCCTCGGCGGTGATGACCGGCACGAGTGGGATGAGGGCGTTGCGGAAGACGTGCTTCCAGACGATGACGCGCTCGGAGAGGCCCTTCGCCCGGGCCGTCTCGACGTAGTTCGAGTTGATGGTCTCGAGCACCGCGGTCCGCCCGATACGCATCTCGTTGCCCATCGACGCCGACCCGAGCACGAGCGCGGCCGGCATGATCTGCTTGATGGCGACGAGCAACGCGTTCCACCCCTCGGCGTCGTACGTCGGGACGATGCCGTCGAACGCGACGGGACTCAGGTTCCCGAGCGGCGGGGCGGTGATGACGTCCGTACTGACGACGAAGTCGTTCCACGCGAACGCCCCGTTCGTCAGCGACCCGGAGTTGATGAGTATCTCGGCGAGGATGATGCCGAGCCAGAAGTTCGGCATGGCCCGCCAGACGATGCCGCCGAAGGAGGCGGAGTAGTCCGAGAACGTGTTGGGGTTCAGCCCGGCGTAGAAGCCGAGCGGGATGCCGATGAACAGCGCGATGAGCACCGACCAGAACCCGAGCCAGATGGTGCGCGGCGCACGACTGGCGATGAGGTCGGTGACGCTCGTCCCGCGGCTGATGACCCACGACTGGCCCAGTTCGAACGTCAGCAGACCAATCATGAAGTCGATGTACTGCTCCCACAGGGGAATCTGGTTCCCCTGGGCGTCGACGATACCGATACTCTTGGCGACGGCGAGCCGGTACGCCGGGTCGTTGTTCGTCCCGACGACGGCCGAGACGGGGTCGGTCGGTCCAACTCGCAGTATGAGGAAGGCGAGCGACATCGAGAACAACAGGATGGGTATCGCGAGTACCAGCCGCCGGAGGAAGTAACTCCACCGGCTCATGGTACCCCACCGCTGTCGACTCGCTGGCACGCGCGGCGGTGGTACGGGGTACCGCCGTCGCTGCAGGTGTGATTCATTGTAGCGTATGACCTGATTTTTCGTTGCGGCAATTATGTCTTTCTATCCCTTTGCTTACCGTCAAAAATCGAACCGCCGGAGACGGGGTTACTCGCCGCTCTCGTTGCCCGTCGTCTCGTTCGGGTCGGCGGCCTCGTCGGGGCGGTCCTCGACGTCCTGCTCGAGCCAGAAGGTGTTGTACTTCTGGCGCGAGGGACCCATCGCGCCGAACTTCGGCGCGTGGAAGTAGTCGTAGCTGAAGCGTTCGGTGGCGCCGTGGAAGACGTTCACGAGGACGACGTCCTCCCAGTTGGCCTCCTCCATCTGGATGTAGGCCTCGTTGCGGGCCTCCTCCGCCTCGTCGGTCGGTTCGAGGTTGTCGCTGATGGTCTGCCACGCCTCGGTGGCCGCCTGCGACGCCTCGGTCTCCTCCTCGCGGCCCCAGTTGGTGTACGTCAGGACACCGGTCTCGCCCGTGTAGGTGTCCTCGGGGTTGATGAGCTGGAGGAAGTTGTCCGGCTCCGGCCAGTCGGCGATCCACCCGAGGGTGTACGCCTGCAGGCTCCCCTGTTCACCCTGGTCGAGCAGCGTCGCGAACTCGGCGGACTCGATGTCCATGTCGATGTACGCCTCGCGGAGCTGCCCCTGGAGGATCTGGGCGATCTGGCTCCACGTGTCGGAGACGTAGTGCGTGAAGGTGAACGAGAAGCGGTCGTCCTCACTGTAGCCCGCCTCCTCCATGACCTCCTTTGCGCTCGCGATGTCGGACTCCTGCCCGTAGGGGTAGGCGTCCTCGACGTGGCTGTTGTACGCCTCGCCCTCGCCGGGGTAGACGAGCGGCGGCGTGAGGTGGTAGCCGGGCGAGACGCGGCCCTTGTACACCTCGTTCGCCAGCTGGTTCTGGTTGGTCGCGTAGGCGACGGCCTGACGGACCGGCTTGGGGACCTCCCGGGTGTTGAACCCGAAGTAGTACGTCGACACCTCGGGGACCTTCAGGTAGTCGACGACCTCGCCGTTGCTGACGCTGTCGTACTGACCGCTGGTCCGACCCTGTTCGTCGTCCTCGGCGTTGGTGATGTTCGACTGCTGGAACTCCGCGGTGGGGACACCGAACGTGTCGACGTTCTTCTCCATCGCGTAGTTGTACGCCGCCTGCGTGTCCTCGATGACCTGCCACTGGACGCCCTCGACGTAGGCCGTCTCGCCGTGGTAGTCGTCGAAGCGGGTGGCCGCGGCGGAGGTGCCCTTCTCCCAGCTGTCGAAGACGAACGGCCCCGCACCGATGGGTTCGCTCTCCGAGAAGGTCTGGTAGTCGTCGCTCGGGTCGTCCGGGGCGCCCTCGTCGTCGAGGCTTCCGACGATGCCGTCGGGAACGACCGCGAACGAGGAGTACGCGAGCATCTGGAGCGACGCGTGGAACGCGCGGTCGAGGGTGATGACGAGCGTCTGGTCGTCCTCGGCCTCGACGCCGAGCGAACCGTCGGAGTAGGTGTCCTCGTCGTCGGTTTCGTGGGTGACGCCGAGCGAGTCGAGGATGAAGTACGTCCGGACCGAGTGCGGGGAGCCCGCGAGGCGGTTGAACGAGTAGACGAAGTCCTGGGCGGTGACGCTATCGCCGTTGTGGAACGTCGCCTCCTTGAGGGTGAACGTGTACTCGGTGAAGTCGTCGTTCGTCTCGTAGCCCTCGGCGAGTCCCTCCGTGACCTCCGTCTCGCCGTTCGGGTAGTTCATCAGGCCGTCGAAGACCTGCTGGACGACCTGCCCGGAGGCCGTGTCGTCGGCCGCGACGGGGTCGAACGTGGAGATGGTGGAGTTGATCTTCCGGTAGGTACCACCCTCCTGGGGCTCCATGTCGCTGTCGTCGTCGCCGGAACCGTTCCCGTTCCCGTCGCTGTCGTTGCCGCTCGGTTCCCCGGTACACCCTGCGAGCGCCGCGGCCGCCGCCGCACCACCGGTCGCCTGCAGGAATCGCCTCCTCGAAAGTCCGTTACTGTCTGTCATTCCAAAACCTCGTATTTGTTAATGGTTTATAAGCTTGGCGTTGTCGCGCGGTTCAGCCGTTGAATCGGCCCGCCAGTTTCTTTCAGTTGTTCTCCCGGTTCCGTGTGACATGCGTCCACACAAGGAGGACATATCGGTCGTTCCCGCATATATACTCCGTATTGTGAAATGCGCGTTTTACCAACCCGTGTCGGTTCGGCGAATCGGCCGTAATACGCTGTCTAGCGCTCTCTCCCGGCCTATACCCGCGCTTCGACTCGTGACAACACGACGTTCGTTCCGACACGTTTATTATGGGATGTTAGCTATTGCCAGTCATGGAGCCCAACACGGCGACCACGTCCGGGTCGGACGCCGAGTACGAGGTGATGGCGGCTGTGGACGACGGAACGCTCGTCATCGCCGACGTCAGCCGCGACGACGCGTGGGTCGCCCTTCCGCTCTCGCAGGCCCTCTCACTCGACGACTATCAGTGACTCCCTCTCAGAGGGAAGACTGATAACAGACTGGTGTTTTTACGCTCCCAATGGCCCTCTCCGGTTCGTGGAAGCGTGACTTCGCCAGCGGCGTCATCGTGCTCGCGCCACTGTTGGTCACCCTCTACATCCTCCGGTGGCTGTTCGTCAGGGTCGCGGCGCTGGGTCTCATCGAAATCGACCCCACGCTGCTCCCGGCGGGCACCAGGGGGGCCGTCCCCTTCATCGAGGTCGCCCTCCTGCTCACCGTCTTCGTCCTGCTCACCTTCTCCATCGGGTACATGATGCGGACGACGTTCGGCGACGTCGTCGAGGGAGGCATCGACGCCACGATGAACCAGTTGCCCGGGCTCCGGGTCGTCTACAACGCCTCGAAGATGGCCGTCGAGACGGCCGTCTCCGGCCCCGAAGACCTCCAGAGCCCGGTCAAACTGGAGACGTGGAACGGCCTCCGGATGACCGCCTTCAAGACGGGCAAGGTCGCCGACGACGGGCGCGAACTCCTCTTCATCCCCACCTCGCCGAACATCACCACCGGGTTCGTCGTCGAGTGCGAACCGGGGGAGTACGAGGAGACCGGCGAGACGGTCGAGGACGCCCTCACGCGCGTCCTCTCCGCCGGCTTCGGCGACAACAAGCACGACGGCATCCCCATCGTGGTCAACGAGGAAGAGGCCGAACGCCGGACGCTGAACTGAGGCTCAGACGCCGGCGGAGGCGACCGCCCGGAGCGCGAACACGAGGTTCTCCTTTCGCTCCATCACCCGCCGCGAGAAGTACGAGAGCCACCGGTCACCGTAGGGGACGTACTGGTACACCTCGTAGTCGCGCGCCAGTTCGACCTGCGCGTCCTCCCGCACCCCCATCAACATCTGTATCTCGAAGTCCGTCCCGTACGCGCCGTGGAGGTCGATAGCACGCTCGATCATCCGCGGGTCGTGACTCCCCACCGCGACGGTGCCCCCATCCTCCCGGAAGAGGTACTCCAGATGTTCCTCGTAGGCCTCGTTGACCGCCTGCCGTCCCTTCAGCGAGATGTCGGCCGGTTCGTCGTAGGCACCCTTGACGAGGCGGACCTTCCCCGGCAGGTCGACGAGGCGTTCCAGGTCGTCGCGGGTGCGCTTCAGGTTCGCCTGTACACACACCCCCATCCGCGGATACTCGGAGACGAGGCGCTCGAAGGCGTCGAGCGTCGCGTCGGTCGTCGTGTGGTCCTCCATGTCCACCCAGACGAACACCCCCTCGTCGCGGGCCGTCGCGACGATGTCCCCGAGGTTCGCCTCGAACGTCTCGGCGTCGACGCCGAGTCCGACCTGTGAGGGCTTCACCGAGATACACCCGTCGACGTCGGCCTGCGCGATGTCGGCGACCAGCCGGCGGTAGGCGGCCGCGTCCTCGGCGGCCGGCTCGGGGTCGTGGTAGTGCTCGCCGAGCAGGTTGACGATGCTCTTGACGCCGTCGGCCCGCAACTGCCGGGCGTGTTCGAGCACCTCCGCGGGGGTCTCGCCGGCGACGAACCGGCGCGCGATGGGGGGGATCATCGGTGGTAAATTTCGCCGGCGCTCACTTGAGAACTCCCTTTCACGAACGCCGGTCGTTCCACCCTGCTTTATACTCTCGCTCGGCGGAGTGTGGGCCATGTTAGAGGCCGTGGCCCGCGCCGTCTGGGCGATGCTCCCCGCGTACGTTCCGAACAACGCCGCCGTCCTCTTCGGCGGCGGCCGCCCCATCGACGGTGGCCGGGAGTGGGGGGGCCGTCGGCTCCTCGGCGACGGCAAGACCTGGCGCGGCACCCTCGCCGGCACCCTCGTCGGGACGGCCCTCTCGGTCCTCCTGAACCGCCTCGCGCCCGCCGCCGAGGCGCGGACCGACTGGTCGCTCCCCCGGTTCTCGCTCCGGTCGGGCGTCGCCCTCGCGTTCGGCGCGATGGCCGGCGACATCGCGGGCTCGTTCTTCAAGCGCCGGACCGGCCTCGCGCGCGGCGAGATGGCCCTCGGCCTCGACCAGCTCGACTTCGTGGCGGGCGCGCTCGCGCTCGCCCGCGCCTGCTCGCCGCGCTGGTTCGCCCGGACGTTCACCCGCCCCACCGTGGCCGTCGTCCTCCTGCTCACGCCGCTGCTCCACGTCCTCACCAACGCCATCGCCTACGGACTGGGGCTGAAGGACGAGCCCTACTAGCCCCCACGTTTTGCCGCGCGGGCGGCCGCCCGCTGGCAAAACCTGGACTAAAACCGCCCCTCACCTCCTTCGGAGGTTCGGGGCGTCCGCTCGCTCGGTCGCTACGCTCACTCGCTCGCGGCACGGTACAGGGGGAGACCGCCCTTCCTGCGTTCCCTGTCACGTACCGTGCCCTCCCGAGCCCTCCCGTGGTGTGTTTCCCGTGCACGCCGGTGTTCGGTTGCACGTGAATCGCTCTCACGTGGGGTGGTCTCCAGTCGAAGAGGTACCCTTCAGTCGAGGCGGTCGAGGACGGCCTCGGCGTCGTAGGCCAGCGAGAGTTCCCGCGAGCGGCCGCGTCCCTCGACGCTGGTGTAGCGGGCCTCGATGATGCCGAGCTGGTCGAGCTTGTTGATGAGTTCGGAGTAGCGCGTGTAGCCGAGACCGGTCGCCGCCTCGAACGCCTCGTAGACGTCGCCGGCGCGGGCCCCCTCGTGCTCGGCGACGACCCGGACCAGGTCGACCTCCGACTCCGCGAGCCCCTGGAGGTGCCGCGAGAGGTGGACGTACTTCGACTTGCTGTAGGCCGTCTCGACGTCCTCCGCCTCGACGGTCGGGCTGGCGCGCATCTCGGCGGTGAGGCCCGCGCGGCGCAACAGGTCGATGCCCACCCGGAGGTCGCCACCGGTGCTCGCGGTGAGTTCGGCCACCCGGTCGAGCACGTCGGGGCCGGTCACGCCCGTGCGGAACCCACGCTCGACCCGTTCGTTGAGGATCGTGGCTATCTCGGCCTCGTCGTAGCGGGGGAAGAACACCTCCTCGGGGCGGAAGACGCTCTGGACGCGCTCGTCCAGTTCCTCGACGATGTCGAGGTCGAGGTCCGAGGAGACGATGATGACGCCGATCTTCGCGCCGGAGTGCGCCTCGTGCGCCCGGAGCAGCGAGTAGAGCGTGTCGCTCGCCTCCCCTTCGTAGAAGAGGTAGTTCACGTCGTCGAGCGCGACGACGAGCACCTCGTCCTCCTCGACCAGTCTGTCGGTAATCTGGCCGAAGAGCTTCTTGAACGAGATGCCGCTCGTGGGCGGTTCGTACTCGAACATCTCCTCGAAGAGCCGCGAGAACACCGCGTAGCGCGTCGAGTCGACCTGGCAGTTCACGCGCGCGACGTTCACGTCGGAGACGGCCTCCAGTTCGCCGAAGAGCTTCTGGACGGCCGTCGTCTTGCCCGTCCCCGGCGGCCCGCGCGCCATCACGTTCAGCGGGCGCGACCCGCGGACGGCCGGCCGGAGGGCGTACTTCAGGCTCCGCATCTGCTCCTCGCGGTGGCGGAACGTCTCGGGGAGGTAGTCTATCTCGAAGACGTGCTCGTCGCGGAAGACCGACTCGTCCCACGACAACATCTCATCGTCCGCCATTCACTTTCACCAGACTCCCCGGAGTACTTAATCCTTCGTCCGGTCTCGCACGGCGGGAGAACGCGCGGCCGCTCACTCCGCGAACTTCCCGAGCAACCGGTCGTAGAAGGCGTCGTCCTCGGCGGTCGCCAGTTTCTCGACGATGAGTTCCGGCGTCGAGCGCGCGAGTCGACCCTTCACGGGCGAGCGGTTCACCTGCAACTCCCCGTCGACCAGTCCAACGGCCTCGATGCCGTCGACCTGCACGTCGAAGCCCGTCGCCTCGCGTATCTCGCCGGCGAGGTGCGAGACGAAGACGGCCGTCGCGCCCTGCTCGTCGAGCGATTCGAGGATGCCGGCGATTATCTTCGCGCTCGCGCCGGGTTCGGTGATGCTCTCCAGTTCGTCGACCAGCACCAGTCTGTTGCCCTCGTCGGTGACGAGGCCGCCGAACTCCCGGAGCGTGGACTCGAACGCGCCGGCGTCGAGGGTGCCCTGGCTCTTGGCCTGGTAGTGCAGCGCGTCGAACCGCTCCAGACGGACGCGCTCTGCGGGCACGGGCAGGCCCATCTGCGCCAGGACGACCGTGAGGCCGACGAGGTCGATGGTCGACGTCTTCCCTCCGCTGTTGACCCCCGAGAGGAGCGCGACCCCCTCGACCCGGTAGTCGACGGGGTCGACCTCGGCGAACTCGACGTCGAGCAGGGGCGAGCGTCCGCCCTCGAGGTCGACGCCCCGCCCCTCGAACGTCGGGAGGACGCACTCGAAGTCGCGGGCGAACCGCGCGACGGCGAGTTCCACGTCGAGTTCCAGCGCCGCGCTGACGAGCGCCTCGACCGGGTCGCGCAGCGCGTTCAGGTCCGACGCGAGGTCCGCCTTCAGCCGGGCGGCGCGGCGGTCCCGCGCGGCGTCGAGTTCCGACTGGAGCCGGGAGACGGCCGCCTCGTCGCGCTCGACGGGGAAGTGGGGGTCGTCGCGGAACACTCCCTCCGCGAGGTCGGCGTGGTCGTCCAACCGGAGGGCGTCGACGACGTGCTCGCGGGCGGCCGCGACTGCCTCGTCGAACTCGTCGGCGAGTTCGCGGTCGAGCAGCGTGTCGACGCGCGCGCCCTGCTCGACCAGCGAGAGGAGGTCCGCCCCCTCGATGGTCACGTCCCGTGCCTGGATGACCTCGCGGAGGCGGTCGTTGGCGACGCTCTCGCCCGTCGAGACGGCGGCGTCGACGTCGGCGGCGGCGTCCTGTAGGCGCCCGAGTTCCGCGTCGCCCTTCACCGTCCCGTCCGCGTCGAGGCGGTCGAGGCCGTCGCGGAGGGCGTCGAGGTCGCAGGGTGCGTCGAGGTCCGCCGCCTCGTGGGCGTCGGCGGCGGCGAGCAGGCGCGCGCGGTTCTCCGCGAAGAACGCGAGCAGACGCTCGGGGAGCACCTCGTCGACGCGCGCCTCGGGGTCGGGGACGACGCGCACGTCGCCGGGGAGGTCGAGGCCGGCGAACGACTCGTCGAGCGCGACGACGGTGGCGTACCCCCGCGCGAGTTCCGCGAGGTCCTGCGTGTCCTCGACGAGTTCGACGCTCAGTTCGGGGAACGCGCGCTCGGCGCGGGCGTAGGTCTCCGCCTCGCTCGTGGCCAGACAGCGTTCGCGCACCCGGAGGCCGCCCGGGTCGGCGAGCGGCGCGACGCCCGAGAGCGCCTCCACGACCGTGGGGTCGGCGTCGCGCGCCATCGCCTCGGTGACGAACGCGCGCACCTCCTCGATGCGGTCGGCCGACGCGCTCGGGTAGAACGTCTCGACGCGGCGCTTCGCGTAGTCGGTGACGGCGCGCTCCTGCAGCAGTGCGAGCGCGTCGTCGTACAGTTCGCGCGCCCGGTCGGTGCGCAGGAAGCGACTCGTGTCGCCGTGGCGTTCGCGGATGGCACCCCGGGCGATGCGGGCGGCCTGCCCCTCGGTGATGCCCGGCGCGCGGGCGAGCGCCGCCACGTCGCCGTCCGTGAGGGCGCGCTCGGCGTCGTCGAGGGCGGCCAGTCGCTCGGCCGTCTTCGCGCCGACGCCCGGGATGGCCTCCAGGTCCATACCCGGCCCGTTGCGGTGACGTGGCAAAACTGCAACGTTCCCGACACGGTTCGACGACGCCCCACCGCGGCGCACACAACGCGCTTTTCTCTCCCCCCGCCGAACGCCGGGCATGAACGTCGCGGACAAACGTGCTGCCGCGCTGGACGCGCTCTCCGAGCGCGACGGCGTCCTCGTCGCCTTCTCCGGCGGCGTCGACTCGAGCCTCGTCGCCGCCCTCGCCCACGAGGCGCTCGGCGACCGGGCGGTCGCCTGCACCGCCCGGAGCGAGACGCTCCCCGCCGAGGAACTGGACGACGCCCGCCGCGTCGCAGACGAAATCGGCATCCGCCACGTCGAAGTCGAGTTCTCCGAACTGGACAACCCGGACTTCGTCGAGAACGACGGCGACCGCTGCTACCACTGCCGGACGATGCGCCTCGGGAAGATGTTCGAGCAGGCCCGCGACCTCGGCATCGAGACGGTCTGTGACGGGACGAACGCGAGCGACCCCGGCGAGGGTCACCGCCCCGGCCTGCGCGCCGTCGAGGAACTGGAGGTGTTCTCGCCCCTGCTCGCCCACGGTATCGCCAAGTCCGAGGTGCGCGAACTGGCCGGCGACTACGACCTCTCGGTGGCCGACAAGCCCTCGATGGCGTGTCTCTCCTCGCGCATTCCGACCGGTATCGAGGTGACCGAGGAACGCCTCTCGCGCGTCGAGCGCGCGGAGGGCCTCCTGCGGGCGTGGGGGTTCACGCAGTTCCGCGTGCGCGACCACGACGGCCTCGCGCGCATCGAGGTGGGACACGACGAACTCGACCGGGCGCTCGACGCCGACTTCGTCCGGGCGGCTCGCACCCACCTCCGCGAGGCCGGCTTCGACCACGTCACCCTCGACCTCGAGGGCTACCGGACGGGGAGCGTCAGCCCCGCCGAGGGGGGCGTCTCCGTCTTCGACGCCGAGTACCCCACCTCCGACTGACGGCTCAGGCGTGGCCGTCCCGTCGGCCCCCCACCGACGGCTCCTCGTCGGTCCACGGCGTCGCGTTCTCGTACTGCAACCTGGCCTCCTCGTCGACCCGTATCTCGTTCAGACAGCAGTTGTCGAGGTGGTGCGTGAGCACCGACTCGGGGAGGTCCATCCCCTTCAGGTGGCCGAGGACCATCTGGATGGGGCCGCCGTGGGTGACGACGAGCGTCGTCCCCGCTCCCCCCGCGACCGCGTCCCAGCCGTCGAGCACCCGCTCGCGCATCCCGGCGAGGCTCTCGCCGCCCTCCGGCGTCTCGTCGTGGGCGTACGCCGCCTCCTCGCCGAGCGCGAAGTTCGGGAAGCGCTCGCGCATGGTGTCGTAGTCGAGCCCCTGGTAGACGCCGACGCCGCGCTCGCGCCAGTCGTCGGTGAACGAGCGGGGGACGTCGTCGAGGCCGCCCACCTCGTTGACGTGCCGTGCCGTCTCGACCGTCCGGTGGAGGTCGGAGACGACGACGCGGTCGACGTCGTACTGCTCGGCGACGTGCGCGCCGGCCGCCCGCGCCTGTTCGCGTCCGCGGTCGGTGAGCGGGACGGGCGCCCACCCCTGCATCCGTCGGTCGCGGTTCCACGTCGTCTCGCCGTGTCGCATGAGTATCACCGTCGCCATCGGGTCAGAAGGGGGTTCGCGGGCGGGCGATATGTGCGTTGGCGTCGGCCGGTGGCGTCGCTCAGCGCTTCGCCCAGCGCAGGATGAGGAGCGTCCCCTCGAACAGCGTCACCATCGTCACGGCGACGATGATGGGCGCCATCCCGGTGGGGTCGGGGCTGAACAGGAGCGCGACGCCGAGGAAGCCACCCCAGAAGTAGAGGCGACGGCGCGCCAGCCACTCGCGGCTGGTGAGGTTCATCATCACCGCGAGCATGATGAGCAGGGGAATCTGGAAGACGGCGGCGAAGAAGCCCATCATCAACAGCATGAGGTTGAACGTCTCGGTCAGGCCGAAGGCGACGTTCGCCGCCACGTCGGTGTAGCTGACGAAGTAGATGAAGATGGCCGGGAGGACGAGGAAGAACGCGAAGCCGACGCCGATGACGGCGAGCACGAGGCTCGTCGGCACCGCCGCGAGGTAGTAGCGCCGCTCGTGGCGGTAGAGGCCGGGGCGCATGAACAGGTACGTCTCGTAGACGAAGACGGGGAGCGCGATGACGAACCCCGCGAGCGACGCCACCTTCAGCCGCGCGAGCAACAGCGCCAGCGGCTGGTAGACGTGCGGACGGGCCACGTCCTCCTGGACCCGGCCCAGGATGCCGTTCCAGATGACGTTGATGAACTGGTCGGAGAACGGGAGGACGACGACTGCGACCAGCGCCATGGCGACGGCGACGATGCCGAGGCGGTTTATCATCTCCTCGATGTGCTCGGCCAGCGGCATCTCCTGGTCGCTCTCGGGACCGTCGAACAGCGGGTCGTCGTCCGCCGGCGCGTACCCGCTCCCCGCGCCCGCCTCGCCGTCGGCGACGTTCGTGCCGCCGTCGGAGGCCGCCGCGTCGGCCGGGAGGTGCTCGTCGTCGGCTTCTCCCCCCGCCGCATCGATGTCCTCGTTCGCGTCGATGTCCTCGTTCGCGTCGATGTCCTCGTTCGCGTCGCCGTCCACCGGGTCGGCGCGCTCCGCGTCCCCGTCCGTCTCCTCGGACGACCCGCCGTCGGCGCGGTAGCGACCGCTGTCCCCGTCGGTGGCGGGCGGGTCCTCGGTCGCGTCCCGTCCCGGGCCGGGACGCCCGTCGCCGGTCATTACCCGTTCGTAGGTATCCCGGCGGTTGTAAGCCTTCTCACCTCCGGCGACAGAAAAGATTGATAACCGCAAGTTTGCTAGGTCCGGTGTGTCGAGCGTAGTCAACGAGGACACCGCACGGGCTATCGACGACGGGAGGGCGGCGCTCGGGGCGGTCCTGCGAGCGGCCCAGAAGCACCTCCAGAAGGTGTTCATCCTCTTCGTCGTCGGGCTCATGGGGACCATCTACTACCTCCAGGAGTGGGGCTGGACGATGCTGAAGGCGGACCTCCTCGCCCGGTCGAGCGAGGACACCATCATCGTCGCCGTCACCCCCTTCGACGTCATCCTCCTGCAGGTGAAAATCGGGCTCGTCGTCGGCGTCCTCCTCGCGCTCCCGCTGTTGCTGTACTTCTCTCGCGACGCCTTCAGGAAGCGCGGCTGGTGGCCCGAGGGGAAGATACCGGTCTGGAAGGGTGTTATCCTCGGGTCCTTCTCGCTCGGGCTGTTCGCCCTCGGCGTCGCCTACGGCTACTTCCTCTTCTTCCCCATCATGTTCGAGTTCCTCTCGAACAACGCCTCCGCCGCCGGCTTCGAGCCGACGTACTCCATCGTCAAGTGGGCGGAGTTCGTCCTCGTCCTCACGCTCTCGTTCGGCCTCGCCGCCCAGCTCCCGCTCGCGATGAGCGGCCTCGCGTACTCGGGGGTCGTCCGCTACGAGACGTTCCGCGAGAAGTGGCGCTACGCCGTCGTCGCCATCTTCGTCTTCGGCGCCCTGTTCTCCCCGCCGGACCCCTTCACGCAGATCATGTGGGCGGTGCCGCTGCTGTTCCTCTACGTCCTCAGCCTCTGGTTCACGAAGGTCGTGGTCACGCTGAAGCACTCCCGCGACTCGGTCGGCTTCCGGCGACTCTTTCGCGCGCACTGGCACACCGTCCTCGGGTCGGCGGTGCTCGCCGGCGCGGTCACCTACTACGGCCTGCAGACGGGCGTTCGCGAGGCCGTCAACGAGTACACCCTGTCGCTCCCCGCCGACTACGCCTTCGCCTTCCTGCCCATCGAGACGGTCCTCGGCCTCCCGCGCGAGCAGGCGCTCGTCGTCGCCGCCGTCGCCGTCGGGAGCGTCGCCGCGCTCGTCGTCTTCTTCGTCCACCTGTCGGCCGCGCTCAAGCGGCTCACCGCCGAGACCGGCCCCGTCGGGGCGATGGGCGACCCGACCGCCATCGACCTCGCGACCCTCGACGCCGCCGGCGTCCGGGCGGCCCCGCCGGAGGTCTTCGCGGAGTTGAGCGAGGACGAGACCCTGGAGCACGCCCGCGCCGCCATGGCGGCCGACGACGGCGAGAAGGCCCAGGCCATCCTCGACCGCTTCGACGACGCGGAGACGGCCCGCGAGGCGGAAGCGGAGACCGAAGCGGACCGGGAAGCGGAGGAGGAGGACGCCGGCGTCGTCACGCGGACGACAACCGGGATGTTCAACGCCTTCTCCGAGGAGGAGCGCGACGAGGACGACATCGGCGGCTACTTCTACGACATCCAGTTCGTCGCCGGCACGCTCCTCTCGAAGTCCTTCCGTCTCGTCGCGGTGTTCCTCGTCGTGATGGCCGGAACGTTCCTCTGGTTCTACACCGAGGGTATCGGCCAGTTGCGGGACAACTTCCTCGCGCGCATCCCCGAGGTGGTGCGCCCGGAGGTGAGCGTCGTGACGCTCCACCCCGTCGAGGCGCTCATCTTCGAGATCAAGGTGGCGACCATCCTCGGCGCCATCGCGACGCTCCCGCTGTTGCTCTACTACGCGTGGCCCGCGCTGAAGGAGCGCGGCGTCGTCACCGGCTCTCGCGGGGCGCTGTTCACGTGGGCGACGACGACGGCCGTCGCGCTCGTCGCCGGGAGCGCGCTCGGCTACTTCGTCGTCGCGCCGAACGTCATCTCGTGGCTCGCGTGGGACGCCATCGACTCGAACATGATCATCCGGTACCGCATCAACAGCGCCGGGTGGCTCGTCTTCTTCACGACCATCGGCGTCGGCCTCCTCGCGAGCATCCCCTCGTCGATGTTCCTCCTCCACCGCGCCGGGCTGGTCCCCTTCCGGGTCATGCGCGGTCGGTGGCGCGAGGTGGTCGTCGCCGTCCTCACCCTGACGGCGCTCGCGACGCCCGGCGGCGTGTTCGCCATGTTCCTGTTCACCATCCCCATCGCCATCGCGTACTTCGTCGGCCTCGCGCTGCTCTGGCTCTACACCCTCGGCGGTCGCCGCGGCGGTCGCCCCCGCGGTCAACGTGTCGGGTGATTGTACGTTTCGGCCGGATACGGCCGTCTGACGGTTCGAGAGCGCCGCTCGACGGCCACGAGGCGTTCGGCGACGTCACTGAAACCTTATGGGTCAGGACGTTGGAAGGTAGGGCCATGCTCGACTTCACGCCGTCCGACGCCACCGTCCCACCGGCGCGCACGTCGCGTCCGTCCCCGTGTGGTGGCGTCCGATGACGCCCGAGTTCGACGTCACCCCCAGGGAGGGTGACCGCCGAGGGTGGGCCGTCGCGGCGACGTACGCGGCCGGCCTCGTCGCCGCCGCCGCCCTGGTCGCGGGGTCTCGCCTCGTCGTCGGCGACGCGCTCTACGGTGCGACGCTCCCGTGGCTCCTCGTCGGGACGCCGCCGGTCGTCGCGGCGCTGGCGACCCTCCGCGGCGGCGGCCTCGCCGCCAGCCTCGTCATCGGCCTGCTGCCGGCGGTGCTGTTCGCGGCGTTCGTGTTCTTCGCTCCGGCCGACGACCCGCTCGTCGGGAGCGCGCTCGTGGCTGGCGTCTGTCTCGCCGGGAGCGTCACCGGGTTCGCGGTCGGCTACGCGGCCCGCGACCTCCTGCGACTGTTCCAGGGGTAGCAGGCGTACCGATGGCGTTTCGTACTCTCGGAGTGTTCTCCGGGTATGCCCAAGATAAGCGTCGAGATACCGCAGGAACTGCTCGACGACCTCGACGACCACGTCGGCGACGAGGGGAAGTTCGTCAACCGGAGCGACGCCATCCGGTCGTCCATCCGCAAGACGCTCGACATCCTCGACGACATCGACGCCCGCCACGGTCGACTCGACGGGGACGATGAGTAGCCGGCGCGCCACCGACCCGGACCACGCCCTCGCGGTCCCGCTGGCCGCACTCGCGCTCGTCGCGCTGTTCGTGACGGCGCTCGTGACGGCGCAGTTGACCGCCTCGAAGGTGCTCCAGTTCGCGCTCCCGGTCGCGCTGCCCGTCACCGGCGACGCGCTCGTCCTCCCGGGGGCGGCGCTCGCCTACGCGCTGACGTTCTTCGCCAGCGACTGCGTCGCCGAACTGTACGGCAAGCGCACCGCGCAGGCGATGGTCAACGTCGGTTTCGTCATGAACCTCGTCCTGCTGGCGCTCGTCTGGTCGACCATCCTCGCGCCCGCCGCGCCGACGAGCGTCCCGGCCGACCAGTTCGCCACCGTCCTCGGCGCGAGCACGAACATCGTCGCCGGGAGCCTGCTCGCGTACCTCGTCAGCCAGAACTGGGACGTGCTCGTCTTCCACCGCCTGCGCGAGGCCACCGGCGGCGAGGCGCTCTGGCTGCGGAACGTCGGGTCGACCGCGACGAGCCAGCTGCTCGACACCGTCATCTTCGTCGGCGTCGCCTTCTGGGCCGCGCCGACGGTCCTCGGCGGCGACCCCCTCCCTGGCGCGGTGCTCGCGTCGCTCGCCGTCGGCCAGTACCTCCTGAAACTCGCCATCGCCGTCGCCGACACGCCGTTCGTCTACGCCGTCGTCGGGACGGTCCGCGGGCGGCGGACGGACGGGACGCCGACGCTCGGCGACTGACCTACTCCCCGTCGGCGCGCGTCGCGAACGCGAAGCGCGGCTTCACGTCCGTGACGCGCACCCTGAGGCTGTCGCCGGCCTCGGTGTCGGGAACGAACAGCGTGAACCCCTCCACCTTGGCGATGCCGTCGCCCTCGTTCCCGACGTCCTCGATTTCGACGTCGAGTTTATCCCCGACGCGCACCGGCGCGGTGAGCCGTCGCTTGGCGACGAGGTACAGTTCGGAGGACTCCTTGCGGGAGGCCTCGGGGCGCACCTCGCGGACGTAGTCGAACTCGCGCTCCACGTCGCGCTTCAGGTCGTTCAGGTCGGGGCCGTCGAACACCTTGGCGACGAAGTCGCCGCCCGGCCCGAGCAGTTCGCAGGCCGTCTCGAAGGCCATCCGCGCGAGGTACACCGAGCGGGCGTGGTCGAGCGAGTACTCCCCGCTCATGTTCGGCGCCATGTCCGAGACGACGACGTCCGCCTCCTCGCCGTCGAGCGCGTGTTTGATGCGCTCTCTGGTCTCCTCCTCGGTCATGTCGCCGCGAACCGTCTCGACGCCCTCCAGCGGTTTGATGCGCTGGAGGTCGACGCCGACGACGGTGCCCCCCTCCCCGGCGAGTTCGTGCGCCACCTGGAGCCACCCGCCGGGGGCGGCGCCGAGGTCGACGACCGTGTCGCCCGACTGGACGAGCCCCGCCGTCTCGTTCAACTGTTCGAGCTTGTAGGCCGCGCGCGAGCGATAGCCCTGCTGTTTCGCGCGGTTGTAGTACTCGTCCTTGCGAGCCATGCCGGCGGGTACGCGAGGCCGCCGGATACGCGCTTCGTCTCGACGTGCGAGCCGGTGAGGGTAGCTTCGAGCGGGGGGCACCGTCGCACGCACGCGCGTGAACCGTTCATGTTTTTATGCCGTCGCCGTAATCCGCGTTCATGTTCAAGGCTATCGTGAGTTCGGGGACGCTCCGGGCCGCGCTCGACTCGGTGAGCGTGCTGGTAGACGAGTGCAAGATACGACTGGAGGAAGACGAGCTCACGATTCGGGCCGTCGACCCCGCCAACGTCGGGATGGTCGACCTCTCGCTGTCGGCGGCGGCGTTCGAGTCCTACGAGGCCGACGGCGGCGTCATCGGCGTCAACCTCACGCGGCTGGAGGACATCGCCAAGATGGCCGACGCCGACCAGCTCGTCCAGTTCGAACTCGACGAGGAGACGCGAAAGCTCCACATCCAGATCGAGGGCCTCGAGTACACCCTCGCGCTCATCGACCCCGACTCCATCCGTCAGGAACCGGACCTGCCCGACCTCGACCTCCCGGCGACGGTGGTCGTCGAGGGACGCGACATCGACCGCGCGGTGAAGGCCGCCGACATGGTGAGCGACCACATCGCCCTCGGCGTCGACGTCGACGAGGAGGTGTTCTACGTGGACGCGGAGGGCGACACCGACGACGTCCACTTCGAACTCGACCGCGAGGACCTCATCGACCTCTCGGCGGGCGAGGCGCGCTCGCTGTTCAGCCTCGACTACCTGAAGGAGATGAACAAGGCGCTCCCGAAGGACGGCGAGATCACCATCGAACTCGGCCAGGAGTTCCCCGTCAAACTCCACCTCGAAATCGCCGAGGGGCAGGGACAGGTCACCTACATGCTCGCCCCGCGCATCCAGAGCGACTGACGCGACCCGTCCCCCGACGCTCCACTTCTCCGACCGACCCGACCTCCGGAGCCGTCGGGCCGTCCCGTGGCGCACGTCGTAGGACGGACGTCCGCTCTCCGTCAGACGACGGCCACGGCGCTTAAGCGTCGGCTGGCGCACTCTGCCACTATGGCCTCACCGCACGCCCGGTTCCTCGGCGGTACGTTCGGCCTCGGCCTCGGGGTCTCCCTGCTCGTCGTCGGGACGGTGTTCGCGCTCGGGTGTCTCACGACGGTGACCGCGATTCCGGCCTGCGGGAAGGACGCCGACGCCGCCGCCCGGTCGCTGCTCTTTCTGGTCGTCGGCACCGCCTCGGCCGTCGCGGGCGTCCGGGCGACGCGGTGGGCGTGGCGCCCCCCGCGTTAGACGCTCCGTTCGACGACGGCGGCGGCCTCCCGGGCGGCCTGTCGCCAGCCGTACGCCTGCGCGTAGACGTGTCGCTTCGAGTCGACCACCTCGCCGGGACTGGCCTCGTCGAACCCCCCTCGCGCCCACGTCCCGCTCTCCTCCAGCCAGTCGACGACCCGCTCGCGGGTCTCCTGCCACGAGAAGCCGACGCTCCGGTAGTACGCGACCAGCGAGAAGACGGCGTGGTCGTGACAGCCGGGGACGCTCCCGTGTTCGTAGATGGTCTGGAGGGAGTCCTCGGAGGGGACGGCGACCTCCTCCCTGTACTCGGCGGGCGAGAGGAGTTCGAGGGCACCGCCGGGCGTCTCCTGGACGCGCTGGTCGTGGCGCAGGCGACTCAGCGCGGCCGAGTGGACCCGGTCCCACGGACCGTCGACCGCCTCCCTGAGTCGGCCCTCCCGCGTCGCGCCCGTCGAGAGCACGCCGAGGATGCTCACGTACGCCCGCTCGATGTCCTCCCACGCGGTCCCGTCGAACCGGCAGTCGGGGTCGTGCAGGCTGTTCGTGGAGCGACAGTCCGGACAGGGATAGCGAAACCGCGGCACGGACCGTACGTGGTCAGCGAGCGTAATAGCGTGTTCGACTCGGCGGACACACCTCACGAACCGGACGGCTGGGGGTGCAGTCGAGAACCACCCCGACAGCCGCGCGGTCGGCGGTGATGGTCGCCGCGGAACGCGAGCGACCGTGTGGTCGTGTCCACCACGCGGCCGGTGAGCTGGCGGACTCACGGTGTCGCCGTCGGCCGGCGACGCGCCGCGTGGTCCCCGGAGGGCGACCAGCCACAAGCGATTCGGGTGACCGCTGGATGCGAGGGACGGTCACCGCGTTGGAACACCGAATGCGGCCGTCTGTCGCCCGCCGGGTACTCGTGACCACACGTGACGGTCAAATCAGGGTTGAGCATGGTACACCAGCCCCGGTGTCAGTCACGCCACCCGTCGCGTTCGTCGGCCCCGAGGGTGTCCTCGACGAGCGCGACGATGGCGCGCCGCAGGCGCTCGGTGACCGCCTGGTCGGAGATGCCGAGCGTCTCGGCGAGTTCGATGGTGGTACACTGTCGCGGGATGGCGTAGTACCCCCGCTGGACGGCGAGCGAGAGCGTCTCGCGCTGGCGGTCGGTCAGGCCGAACCGCGGGCGGCCGGGGGTCTCCGGCGAGCGCACGCGCAGCACCTCCAGCGGTATCCGCTCGCTCCGGCAGTGACGCCTGAACGCCGAGAGCGACTCGTGGTCGGGGAACCGGAACTTGAACGTCCAGCGGTCGGGGACCGCCGTCGCGCGCAGGACGTGGCCCTCCTCGGCGCGGACCGCGCTGAAGACGTCGTCGGTGTCGAGGTTCCACTCGACGGCGTAGAGCGCCCGGTCGTCGTAGACGTCGACCGGTTCGAGGCAGTCGTCGTCGCGGGAGACTGCGCTCCCCCGCTCGGCCGCGCCCGTCCGGTCGTCGACGCGGTACATCCAGACGAAGGGAACGGCACTGTCGCCGAGTGGAACGACGGATTCGAGTTCGAGGGCGGTCCCCGAGCGCACGTCGAGCGTCCGACCCAGTTCGAAGGCCGTCGCGGGGATGCGGAGCTCCGCGATGACGCTCATCGGCGGCCACGCCCGCGGCGAGCGGCGTCGTCCGGAGCGAGTGATACCGGCGCTGTCGTCCGGTCGAGGGTCTCCCGAGACCGGAGACAGCAGGTCGTGGTCATACGTCGTTACTCACCCGACCCGATTGACGACCCGAACGTAAACCTCTACCGCCGCCCCCGGGCGGTCGACCGCGGCTTCAGAGCGCTTAACCGGCCGCGTCCGGTGATGGGGGGTATGGACGCGTCGCACGCCCGCTACCCGTTTCTCGACGCCGCCCGCGAGGCCGTCGGCGCGGCGGGCGTCGACCTCCTCTCGCTCGTCCAGGAGGACCACCCCGCGGTCGACCGCGGCCGCGAGCGCGTCGAGCGCGCCCTCGTCGCGGGGACCGTCGAGACCGACCGCCGGGTCACCCCGCGCGTCGAGGTGCTCTCGTACCCCGTCGCGCGCGTCCTCGTCTCGCTGCTCGAGGTCCCCGGCGCCGTCGAGAAGTACGCCGCCGCCGAGGCGGCGACCGCCTACGAGCGCCTCTCCGAGGAGTTCTCCGGGACCCGCCCCGGCGGGGCGACGCTCGCGCTCCCCGACCTCCTCGGCGAGTTCGGCCTCGATGACGAGGTCAGGGAGGCGGCCGACGGCTACCGCGTGCGCGTCGGCACCTACCTCCGCCTCGCGCCCGGCGGCGAGGGGTGGGCGCTCGTGCGCCGCGACCTCGCGTCGGGGACCGTCGGCGTCACGCGCGCCGAACTCCACGAACTCCTCCGGCGGGCGGTCGAGGAACGGGTCGCCGCCGGCCTCCCGCTCGACGTCCCCGACCCCATCGCGTCGGCGCTCGACTCGACCGCCCGCGACGTCGAGCGCGCGCTGTCGAGTCGCAACTACCCGCGGTCGTTCGACGCCGACCCAACGAGCGAGGCGTTCCCGCCCTGTATCGAACACCTCCTCGCGGCCGCCCGCGACGACGATGACCTCCCGGCGCACTCCACGTTCGCGCTGGTGTCGTTCCTCGCGCGCGTCGGGATGAGCGACGAGGAGATACGTGCGCTGACCGGTCGCGACGGGGAGGCGTTCGGCTACGCCCTCGAACGCCTGGCGAGCGAGGGCGGGACCTACGCCCCGCCGAGTTGCGCGACGATGCAGGCGCTCGGCGACTGCGTGAATCCGGACGACCTCTGTGCGACCATCTCGCACCCGCTCGAGTACTACGCGGAGGAACTGTAACCGTTATCGCCCGGTCCGACCGGCGAGGAAGTAGCCGACGAGCGACATCACGAGGACGAACCCGCCGATGCTGGCGATGAGCGCGATGGCGCCCTCGTTCGAGAGGCCGGTCGACCCGTTGTAGGTCACGCCGATGCCGACGATGACGGCGATGAACAGCCCGACGGCGACGATGGAGACGGCGATTTCGAGCAACGCCTCCCGTTCGAGAGCCATATCCCGCGGTTTCGACGGCCGGAGCAAAAGCGCTTCGAAGCGGACCAATCGACTCGGCTTGCGCCGGCGGGCGAGCGACTCATACGTCTGCGCGACCTACGTTTCCCGTGGAGCGATTCGCTCGCTCCGGAGCCGAAAACCATGACGCCAACCGAAATCACACCAGCGTCACCGCGGACCGCACTCGCCCCCGACACCCGCCGACTCGACCCGAGAGCCGCGCGGGCGTGGACCGAGCGGATGGCCGTCAGCGTCCGTGGTGGCGGCGTCTACGACGTGTACAGCCAGAGCGGGCACACCTACACCGTCGACCTCGTCGACGGCGTCTGCTCGTGTCCCGACAACCAGTACCGCGAGGAGCGCTGCAAACACATCCGCCGAGTTGCACTCGAAATAACGGGGGGTCGCGTCCCTGCCCCGGGCTACCGCGCCGTCACCTGTCGCGGCTGTGGCCGGGAGGCGTTCGTCCGCGAGGAACGGCCCGCGCTCTGCGACGACTGCTACCTCCCGCCCGGCACGACCGTCCGCGACCGCGAGACCGACGCGCTCGTCGTCGTCGTCGAACCCTCGGACGTGCCGGCCGACGAGTCGCCCGTTCCGCTCCGACAGACCACCCTCGACGAGGTGGCGCGGGACCTGCCGACCGTCGAGACGACCGTCGCGGACTACCCCGGCAACGAGCGCTACCCGGCCGACGACCCCGTCGTCCGCGTCGTCTACCCGTTCTCGGGACCCGCCGACGGCGAGTTCGAGGACCTCCAGCGCTACTCGTTCCCGCTGTCGCGCCTCGAACGGGTCGCCCCGCGCGAGCGCGCCCCGCCGGCGCTCACGGTCTGAGCGCCCGGCAGCTTCGACTTACTTCGCTACTCCTCGCCGTCCACGAGTCGGGTCTGCGCCGGTCCGCCCGTGAGTTCCTCGACGTCCGTCCCCTCGGAGAGCGCCGTCTCCTTCTTCACGCGGTAGTTGCCGCCGTCGGTCACGTGGAGGTCCGCGGGGTGGAAGAAGTACCAGTCCTCGCGGTCGAAGCGGACGGCGATGCGGGGTTTCGCGCCGAAGTTCCGCGCGAAGTAGACCAGCGCCTCGACTTCCTCGCCGGTGAGGTAGATGGGCCGCCCCGCCGACGCCTTCGCCTCGATGGCGTAGAACACGTCGCCGTTGCCGGCGAGGACGTCGGGCAGTTCGCGGGTCGTCGCGCTCCCGCTGGCGGGCGCGCGCATGACGGCGAAGCCCCGGTCGTCGAGGAGGTTGACGAGTTCGCGCTCGCGCCGGTTCCCCTTCGAGTTCGACATTTGCTCTCATTCGCCCCGCACCGCGGATAAATCAGTCGACTCAGGGCGAGCACGCGGCCGCTCGCCCGCGATTTCGGCGACCGGGTCGGTGGTATCGCCCCTGCACCCGGTGGGGCCGCCGCCGGTCGAGTCGACCCGGGTCGGCGCGCCTCGGGTACCTTACGTCCCGTGGCGCCAGTCGTCCATGTACTCCGTCTGCTCGTCGCTGAGGTCGTCGATGTCGATGCCCTCGGCGTCGAGTTTCACGGTGGCCACCTCGCGGTCGAGGGCGTCGGGAACCGCGTGGAGGCCGGGACCGTAGGTGTCCTCGCCGACCGCCTCGAGGCGGTCGGCACGCCCGAGGCGTTCGCGGAGCGTCTCCGCGAGGCGGTCGCGCAGACCGCCGCTGTGGGCGGCCACGAGTTCGCGCACGCAGACCGCCTGCACGCCGAAGCTCTGGTCCATCACCTCGACGGGGTGGCCGAGGCCGAGCGGCCCGGCGAGGTTGACGAGACGGCCCTCCGCGAGCACGTTGAGACGGCGGCCGTCGTCCAGTTCGTACTCCATCACGCCGTCGCGGACCTCCCGGACGTCCGCGGCGAGGTCCGAGAGGTCGTCGAGGTTCACCTCGACGTCGAAGTGGCCGGCGTTGGCCAGCAGGACGCCGTCCTGCATCCGCTCGAAGTGCTCGCGCGACACCACGTCGCGGTTGCCCGTGACGGTGATGAACACGTCGCCCTTCTCGGCGGCCTCGACCATCGGCAGGACCTCGTAGCCCTCCATGTGCGCCTCCAGCGCGCGCCGGGGGTCGACCTCCGTGACGACGACGTGGGCGTTCTGCCCCGCGGCCTTCTTCGCGACGCCGCGTCCGCAGTCGCCGAAGCCGGCGACGACGACCGTCTTGCCCGCGTACGAGAGGTTGGTCGTCATGGCGATGTTCGCCAGCGCGGACTCGCCGGTGCCGTGGACGTTGTCGAACAGTCGCTTCATCGGCGTGTCGTTGACGGCGAACACCGGGTAGTCGAGCGCGCCGTCGCGGTCCATCGCACGCAGGCGGTGGACGCCCGTGGTCGTCTCCTCACAGCCGCCGATGATGCCGTCGACGAGGTCGGGGTGTTCCTCGTGGATACGGAAGACGAGGTCGCCGCCGTCGTCGACGGTGATGGTCGGGTCGAGGTCGATGGTCGCCTCGATGGCCTCGTAGTACGCCTCGTCGTCGACACCGCGCTTGGCGTAGGAGGTGATGTTCTCGTTGGCGTCGAGGGCGGCGCTCACGTCGTCGTGCGTCGAGAGCGGGTTGCAGCCGGTGATGGCGACGTCGGCGCCGCCGGCGGCGAGCGTCTCCGTCAGCGCGGCCGTCTTCGCCTCGACGTGCATCGCCATGGCGATGCGCTGGCCCTCGAAGGGGCGCAGGTCCTCGAACTCCTCGCGGAGCGCCGCGAGGATGGGCATGTGCTGTCTCGCCCAATCGATCTTCCGTCGGCCCTCCTCGCGAGCGCCCTCGACGTCGTCGAGTTGCTCGCTGATGCACGGATAGGACATGCTCGATACGTCGAATACGGCGGGGAAAACCCTACCGGGTCGTCCTCGGAAAAGTCGTGGTTGGTCGGCCGCTTCGACTCCGAGTGTCAGCGACCGGGCGGCCCCTGACCGTTCCCGGGGCGGTCGGCGGGCGGACCGCGGCGGTCGGCGTCCTCCCCTCGTTCGTCGCCTTCACGGTCCTCCCCACCACGCCGGTCGTCGGCGTGGGGCGGGCCGGCGTGGTCGGGCCGGTTGTCGTGGCTCGGGTTGTTCGCCGTGACGAACTCCGAGACGATGGCGCCGAACGAGCGGTCCTCGTCGCCGCCGTCCCCGTAGCGTTCCTGCAGGTGGTGGACGAACTGCGCGACGCGCTGACCGAAGGCGTTCGACTCGGGTTCTTCCGTCGCTCGCAGCGTGACGCGCTCCGTCGCCGTGGCGTCGCCCGCCGTCGCCGTCACCGTCACGACGACGTCCGTCTCCGGGGTCGGCAGGTCGACCGACCCGTTCGCGTCGGTCCGGTACTCGCCCGTGCCCGCGTAAGCCTCCGCGTCCGCGTCGACGCTCTCGTTTCCGTCCGTCTCGTTTCCGTCCGTCTCGTTTCCGTCCGTCTCGTTTCCGTCCGTCTCGTTCGCGGTCGCGTTCCCGTCGAGCGCGACGACGATCGTCGCGTTCTCGACCGCGCTCCCGTTCTCCGTCACGGTCACCGTGACCGCCTCGTCCTGCGAGACGGTCACGTCGATTTCCTCCGACTCCGCCGCCGCGACGCCCGGTGCGACCACCGAGAGCACGAGCAGCAGCGTCACCGTGAGCACGAACCGCGTCTTGTCTTCTGACATACGAGAGATTCGATGACAGTCACGGAGATAAATAGGTGGTGTCGTTCGTTGCGTTCACGAGCCGACGGGACGCTCCGAGCGTCGTTTATATCGTTTACGAACGCCTCTCGACGTTCAATTCGCGCGGGTGACGAGGTCGCGTGCGCGGTCGGCGGCCTCGGCGCGGACCGCGTCGGCGTCGAGCGTCAGGACCTCCCGGTCGCGCATCAGGACGCGCCCGTCGCAGACCGTGTGGCGGACGTCGCTCGCGGCGGCGGCGTAGGCGAGGTGGCTGACGGGGTCGTGGACCGGCGTGAGGTGGGCCGCGTCGAGGTCGACGACGATGCAGTCGGCCGCCTCGCCGGGCGCGATGCGTCCACCCGGGAGGGAGAGGGCGTCGGCGCTCCCGGCGGTCGCCATCCGGACGGCGTCCGGCGCGGCGACGGCGCTCGCGTCGTCCGCGGCGAGTTTGCCGAGCATGGCCGCGTCGCGCAGTTCGCCGAGGAGGCTGAGGTCGTTGTTCGAGGCCGCCCCGTCGGTCCCGAGGCCGACGCCGACGCCGGCGTCGAGCAGGCGCTGGACCGGCGCCATCCCGCTCGCGAGTTTCATGTTCGACGCCGGGCAGTGGACCACGCTCGCGCCGGTCTCCGCCAGCAGTTCGACTTCGGTCTCGTCGACGTGGACGCCGTGGGCGAGGAAGTCCTCGGGTTCGAGGAGGCCGACCTCGCGGGCGTACTCCAGGGGACGCACGCCGTGTTCCTCGACGAGTGGGTCGACCTCGCCGCGCGTCTCGTTGGCGTGGATGTGGACCGGGACGTCGAGGTCGCGAGCGCGCGCGACGCCCTCGCGCAGGTACTCCTCGCCGACGGTGGTGAGGCTGTGGGGCATGAACGCCGTCTCGATGCGGTCGCTGGTCTCGCGGACCGTCTCGGCGACGTCGAGACTCTCCTCGACGTCGGCCCAGGCCGCCGCCTCGTCCTTCCCGACGGTGACGACGCCGTGCCCGAGGCGCGCGCGCAGGCCCGCCGTCTCGACCACCTCGGCCACCCGGGGGACGTGGAAGTACATGTCGGCGAAGCCAGTCGTCCCCGAGCGAATCATCTCGAGGGCGGCGAGTCGGGTGCCGGCGGCGATGTCGTCGAGCGTCAGTTCGGCCTCGGCTGGCCAGACGTCCTCGCGGAGCCACGACTCGAGGGGCTTGTCGTCGGCGTACCCCCGCAGGAGCGTCATCGCGGCGTGGGTGTGGGCGTTGACGAGGCCGGGGACGACGAGGCCGCCGCTCGCGTCCAACCGCTCGTCGGCGTCCCGGCCGGCGTCGGGGCCGACGTCGAGTACCTCGCCCCCCTCCCGGTCGACGAGGACGTCCGCCTCCTCGACGGACAGGTCGGGTCGGAGGACGCGGCCGTCGGTGATTCCGAGGGTCGTCATACCTCGACTATCCGGGGGCGGGGCGTCAATCCACCGAAGCGACCTGGATGGGCAGGCAGGACGCTTTCCCCGGCCACTGACGTCCGTCGGGGTATGGCCTACCAGTTCGACTGCGCCGTCGACGGCTGTTCGTTCACCGCGCAGGGAGCCACGGAGAGCGAGGTGCTGAACAGCATCGAGGACCACACGCAGCGCGAGCACCCCGAGACGGACCTCGACGCCCAGCGCGTCCGAAACGGTATCCGGACGGTCTGAGCGTCGAGCGAGGGAAAGACAGTTCCCCGGCGCCCGCGAGACGGAGGGTATGCGAATCGCCGTGCCCAACAAGGGCCGCCTGCACGACCCGACCATCGACCTCCTCGAACGCGCCGGCCTCCACCTCGTCGACGGCGCGGACCGGAAACTGTACGCCGAGACGGTCGACCCCGACGTCACCGTCCTCTTCGCGCGCGCCGCCGACATCCCGGAGTACGTCGCCGACGGTGCCGCAGCCGTCGGCGTCACGGGTCTCGACATGCAGCGCGAGTCCGGCACGGACCTCGTCGACCTGCTGGACCTCGGGTTCGGCCAGTGCCGCCTCGTCCTCGCCGCCCCCGAGGACGACGCCGTCGAGTCGGTCGCCGACCTCGACGGGGGCACCGTCGCCACCGAGTTCCCCCGCATCACCCGCGAGTTCTTCGCCGAGCGCGGCGTCGAGGTGTCGGTCGCGGAGGTCTCCGGGGCGACGGAGCTCACCCCCCACGTCGACATCGCCGACGCCATCGTCGACATCACGAGCACGGGGACGACCCTCCGGATGAACCGACTCGGTGTCGTCAGCGAGGTGATGGCCAGTTCCGTCCGCCTGTTCGCCCACCCCGACGCCGTCGAGAGCGAGAAGGTCCGGCAGGTCCGCACCGCCCTCGAGTCGGTGCTCGCCGCCGCCGGCAAGCGCTACCTGATGATGAACGTCCCCCGCGACCGCCTCGACAACGTGAAGGCGGTCATCCCCGGTCTCGGCGGGCCGACGGTGATGGACATCGCCGGCGACGACATGCTCGCGGTCCACGTCGTCGTCGACGAGCGCGACGTCTTCGAGACCATCTCGAAGCTCCGCGAGCAGGGCGCGAGCGGCATCCTCGTGACCGAAATCGAACGTCTCGTGGAGTGACGGTCACCCGGGTGCGCTCGACAGGATGAACAGCAGGTTCGTGACGGTGAGGCTCAGGATGACCGTCACGGCGTAGTGGACGACGGTGATGAGCGTCCCGAGTTTCGCCCGGACGCGGTAGACGAGGCGGATGGCGAGGAAGTCGCCGACCAGTCCGACGAGTATCATCGCCCACGTGGGGTACTGCTGGAGCAGGAGCGTCACTCCCGCGGGGACGGGACCGACCAGCAGCGCCCGCGAGTACGGGACGTCGCCGAGGACGTACCGGGCGGCGATGTGGGCGGTGAGCGCGAACAGGAGGGTGAGGACGACGAACGTCCCCAGCACCGCGAGCGGGCCGCCCGCGGTCGGCACTACGTCCTGGAGTACCGGCGCGCCGACCGCACCAGAAAGTGTCATGCTCGCTTACTCGAGCAGGCCGAGGTCCTCGAGACGCGAGACGATCTTGTCGACGGCATGTTCGGCGTCGACGGGCTGTTTCCCCCCCGTGATGACCAGCTTCCCGGAACCGAACAGCAGCGCGACCACGTCGGGGTCGTCGAGGCGGTAGACGAGGCCGGGGAACTGCTCCGGCTCGTACTCGATGTTCTCCAGACCGAGCCCGATGGCGATGGCGTTGAGGTTGAGCGTGCGCCCGAGGTCGGCGCTCGTGACGATGTTCTGGACGACGATTTCGGGGTCCTCGTCGACCTGAATCTCGAGGTCGCGGAGCTTGTCGAAGACGATGCGGAGGCTCTCGTGGACGTCGTCGGTGCTCTTCGCCCCCGTACAGACGATTTTCCCCGACCGGAAGATGAGCGCGGCGGACTTCGGCTCCTGGGTCCGGTAGACGAGGCCGGGGAACTGCTCGGGGTCGTAATCGGCCCCTTCGAGGTCCATCGCGACGCTCTGAAGGTCCAGCTCCTGGCCGATGCCGGTCGAGGCCACCACGTTCTCGATGTTGATGGTTTCCTTGGGGTCGGTCATGTGTTTCGACTTAAAACACGTATTTAACCTTTATAAATATGAGGGGGATGTCCTGACAGGTCGAGGATGGAACCTTCGGGCATCCGGTACGCTCAAGCGACCGCGTCGGCGACTCCCCTCCGTGTACCTGCTCGAACTCGTCGGCGAGGACGACGCCTTCGCGCGCGCCGAGGCCGCGAGCGCCTGCTCCGACGTCCGGTCGCTCGCGCCCGCCCTCGCCACCGCCCGGGGCTGTGCCGACCGGGTCGCGTCGCTCGCGTACACCCGCCGGGTCTGTGACCTCGTCGGGACGACCGACGCGAGCGTCGAGAGCGCCCGCGCCCTGCTCGACGCCGCCGGCATCGACAGGGAGGGGACGGTCGCCGTCCGCGCGAGCGCGCTCCGGGGGTGCGAGGTGGACACCCGGCGCGCCGAGCGCGAACTCGGGAGCGTCCTCGTCGCCCGCGGGTTCGCCGTCGACCTCGACGCCCCCGACCACGAACTCCGGGCGTACTTCGCGGGCGACACCTGCGCGCTGGGGTGGCTCGCGGTCGAGACGCCCCGCGACTTCAGCGCCCGGCGCCCCACCGACCGCCCCTTCTTCCAGCCGGGGAGCATGGACCCGATGTTCGCCCGGGCGCTGGTCAACCTCGCCGGCGCTCGCCCCGGGACTCGCCTCCTCGACCCGATGTGCGGCACCGGCGGCGTCCTCGTCGAGGCGGGACTCGTCGGCGCCGACGTCCTCGGCCTCGACGCTCAGGCGAAGATGACCCGCGGTGCCCGCGAGAACCTGGCGCACTACCTCGGCGCCGACCGCGCCCGGACCCTTCAGGGGGACGCCACGCACCTCCCCCTCCGCGACGACAGCGTCGACGCCGTCGTCTTCGACGCCCCCTACGGTCGGCAGTCGAAGGTCGTCGGCGGCCTCGACGAACTGGTCGGCGAGGCCCTCGCCGAGGCGCGCCGGGTCGCCCCGCGATGCGTCCTCGTCGCCGACCGCTCCTGGTGCGAGGCGGCCGAGACCGCCGGCTGGGCCGTCGAGGCGCGCTTCAGCCGTCGGGTCCACCGCTCGCTCGACCGCCACGTGCTCGTCCTCTCTCGCGACGCTCCCTGACTGTCGTCGCCGGCCGTGACTGTCGGCCACGCGGTGGGGTACAGCAAGTGTTAACACACCTCGAACGTCTACCCCGTTGCATGAGCAGTGACCAGCCCTACTACGAGTGTCAGGGGTGCCTGAAGCGCTACCGGACCGACGACCACGGCCGGCGCTGTCCGGGCTGTGGCGGCTACCTGCGGAACCTCGCGGTCCCGCGAAACGAGTAACGACGCGTTCGACTTCCCCGCTCCTCCGCGCTCCCTCTCAGGCCGAGCGTCCGAGTTCGGCGAGCAGGTGCGCGAGGTGGATGCGGTCGCTCGCCCCCTCCGCGAGGTCGAGGTCGACCTCGCCGGCGAGGCGGTGCAGGCGCGCGAGCTCCGCTCCCGAGTGCCGGGAGCGGGCGACCCGCAGCACGTCGCTCAGTATCTCCTGCCCGCTGTAGCCCTCGTCGACGAGGAGGGTGTCGAGCGTGTTCCGAGCCGCGGAGAACTCGCCCGCCTCGGCGTCGGCGAGCATCTCCTCGACGGTCCCCGTGAGGCCGACGTCGCCGAGGGCCTCGTAGGCCGCGTTCATCGTCACCGCGTCCGCCGTCTCGGCGGTCGTCTGCGCCGCGAGTATCGCCCGCCTGAGGTCGCCGTTCGCGTAGCCCGCGACGTACTCCAGGCCGTCGTCGTCGTGCTCGACGTCCTCGCGCTCGACGACGGTCCGGAGCACCGACACCACCTCGTCGTGCGTCGGCGCCCGCACGGGGACGCTGAAACAGCGCGAGCGGAGCGGCGGGATGAGCTTCGAGGGTTGACGGGTGGCGATGACGAACTGCGTGGTGCGGTGGTGGCGCTCCATCACCCGGCGCAGCGCCTGCTGGAAGTCCTCGCGGATGGTCTCCGCGTTGTCGAGCAGGAGGGTCTTGTACGACCCCGAGACGGGCGCGTAGGCCGCCGACTCCTTGAGGACGTGGTGTATCATGTCGCGCTTCGACATGCGCGAGCGCCCGACGAGGAACGACGCGAAGCGCGGGTCGTTCTTCACCTCCGTCTTCGTCCGGGAGAAGAAGTCGTCGACGTTCAACTCGACGAGGTCGTTGTCCGTGTCGTCGTGGGCCTCCCGCGCCAGCGCGCGGACGGCGGCGGTCTTGCCGGCGCCCTGCGGCCCGTAGCACACGAGGTTCATCGGCTCGTCGACCGCCCGCCCGACCGCGTCGCGCACCTCCGCCTGCGGGAGCTCCTCGAGCGTCGGCGCGTGCGTCTCGGTCCACAGCGGGCCGTCCATACCCGACCTGGCCGCCCGACGGCTATGAATCGGTCGGTCGTCGACCGTGGGACGCTTCCCGGCGGACGTGGCTACGCCCCGTCGGCTTCGGGGTTCGGGTCGAGCGCGTCGCCGCCGGTCGCGTCGTCACCGCCGGTGACGGCCGCGCGCTCCGTGGTGTCGTCGTCCGGGTCGGGTGTCGGCCCGTCGTCGTCCGAGTCGTCCGAGTCGTCCGCCGCGTCCATCAGGGGGGTCGCCCCGAGGACGCCGGCGACGGCGACGAGGCCGACGAGCAGGAGGGTGGCTCGTGGTCGGTCCATCACGGCTCGCCGTACTCGTCCCCCCGACAAAACACGGTCGACCGTTCGGGAGCGTTCAGCGCGACCGCCGTCCGGCGATTGAACGGTCTGAACGGTGCCGGTTCAGGCGTCCTCGAACTCGCGCTCCCGAGGGGGCTCGTGCCCGCGCCTCCGCTCTCGGCTCCGCCACTCCGCCGCCGACTCCGGGCTCTCGGTCTCGAGGAGACGGTCGAGTTTCCGCTCGAACTGCGCGTCGGTGAGGTCGCCGCGGGCGTACCGCGACCGGAGCGTCTCGACGGCGTCCGTGAGCGGGGGGTCGCCGTCGTCGTCGACCGTGCGGTGCGTCTCGCGGCGCCGGCGGGCGCTCCACGGGTCGGCCGCGCGTTCGAGGTCGCGACCCAGGCGCGACATGCTCCGGTCGAGGTCGTCGAGCATCGCCTCGTCTGCTCGGTCGTCGTCCTCGAGGAGAATCGCGAGGAGGGGGAGGACGACGGCGAACCCGACGACCCAGACGACGTAGAAGGGGACGCCGGGGACGACTCCGAGGAAGAGGTCGAGGAACCCGAGACCGAAGATGACGAAGACCGCCACCTCGACGACCGTCTCCCGCGTCCGCTCGCTGAGGGGACTCATACCTCGATATCGCCCGAACGAGGGCAAAAAGCTTCGCGCGCTTTCGAAGCGGCTATCCGACCGCCGCGGCCAGTGTGCGTATGCACGTGACGTTCCTCGGGACCAGCGGGGCCGTCCCGACGACCGAGCGCAACACGAGCGCCGTCTTCCTCCGCCGGGAGGGCGAGCGGTTCCTCTTCGACGTCGGCGAGGGGACCCAGCGCCAGATGATGCGCTTCCGGACGGGCTTCGACGTCTCGCATATCTTCCTCTCTCACCTCCACGGCGACCACGTCCTCGGCCTCCCCGGCCTCTGTCAGACGATGGACTTCAACGACCGCGAGGCGGCGCTCGCGGTCCACGTCCCGCCCGGCACCCGCCGCGACGTCGAGGCACTCCTCCGCGCGACCAGTACGCACCCCGCCTACCCGTTGCGAATCAACGAGGTCCGCCCCGGCGAGGTGGCGCTCCGCGGCGACGCCTACGAGGTGCGCGCGTTCCGCACCGACCACCGGACGAACTCCGTCGGCTACGCCGTCGTCGAGGACGAGCGCAAGGGCCGGTTCGACCGCGAGCGCGCCGAGGAACTCGGCGTCCCGACCGGACCGAAGTTCTCGGAACTCCACGCGGGCGACGCGGTCGAACTGGCCGACGGGACGGTCGTGGACCCCGAACAGGTCGTCGGTGCCCCCCGCCCCGGCCGTCGCGTCGTCTACACCGGCGACACCCGCCCCACCGACGCCACCGTCGAGGCCGCCTCCAAAGCGGACCTCCTGATACACGACGCGACGTTCGCCGACGACAACGCCGAGCGCGCCCCCCAGACCGGCCACTCGACCGCTCGCGAGGCCGCCAGCGTGGCCAGCCGCGCCGGGGCGAAACGCCTCGCGCTCATCCACGTCTCGACGCGCTACGGGGGGTACGTGGACCCCCTCCTCGCGGACGCCCGCGAGGCCTTCGACGGCGAGGTGTTCGTCGCCGAGGACGGCCAGGAACTCGACGTCCCCTACCCGGACTCGTAGCCCTCCGGAACCGCTCTCGCGGGTCGCCGCCGGGCCACGACGGCCGTCGCTCCGTCGACGCCCCCGCGACCGTCACGAGGTTTTTATCGCCGCGCCGTCTAGCGAACGCCGTGAGTACCCGCACGAGTGCGCTCGACGCGGTCGTGTTCGGTGTCGACGTCCAGAGCGGCGACGTCCGCGGCGACGCCCCCTCCTACGCCGTCGTCGCGTTCGACGGCGAGCACCTCGACCGCGACGTGGTCTCCCTGCGAAAGCTCCGACGGCTCATCGACCGCGAGCGGCCCGCCATCGTGGCGACGGACAACATGTACGAACTGGCCGCCGACAAGGACGCGCTCGTCCACTTCCTCCGCAGTCTCCCCGAGGAGACGACACTGGTGCAGGTGACCGGTGCCGAGCGCCCGGAACCGCTCTCGCGGGTCGCCTCGCGCCACGGCGTCCCCTACGGCAAGAAGCCGATGAAGGAGGCGGAGGCGGCCGCCCGCCTCGCCGCCGCCAACGTCGGCTACGAGGTGAGCGCGTTCACCAACACCACGACCGTGAAGGTCGCCCGCGGTCGCTCGACCGGCAAGGGCGGCTGGTCGGAGGACCGCTACACGCGGCGCATCCACGGCCACGTGCAGAACCGGACCCGGAAGGTCGAGTCCGACCTCCGAGACGCCGGGCTGGAGTTCACCGTCGAGAAGACCGAGAAGTACGGCGGGCTCTCGAACGCCGTCTTCACCGTCGAGGCGCGCCCCGGCGACCTCCCCGTCTCTAGCGTCCGGCGCGGCGACGTGCGCGTCGAAATCGAACGCGAGCGCCGCGACGGCATCGAGTTCCAGCCGCTGGCGAAGCGCCGCGACCACGTCATCGTCGGCGTCGACCCGGGGACGACCACCGCCGTCGCCGTCGTCGGCCTCGGCGGGACGGTCCTCGACGTGCTCTCGACGCGGACGGCCGACACCGCCGACGTCATCGAGTGGATCATCGAGCGCGGGCGGCCCATCCTCGTCGCCGCCGACGTGACGCCGATGCCCGAGACGGTCGAGAAACTCCGCCGGAGCTTCGACGCCGCGCCGTGGACGCCCGAACGCGACCTCCCGGTCGACTCGAAACAGCACCGGACCCGCGAGGTCGGCTACGACAACGACCACGAGCGCGACGCCACCGCCGCCGCCCTCTTCGCGTTCGACCACCACGAGGACCAGTTCGACCGCATCGCCCGGAAGGTGCCCGCGCCGCTGGACCGCGGCGAGGTCATCGCGCGCGTCCTCACCGGCGAGGAGTCTGTCGAGGCGGTCGTCGACGACCTCACGGCGGACGACGCGCCCGAGGAAGACGAGCACGAACACACCGTCCGCGAACTGACGGCCGAGGAGAAGCGCATCAAGCGCCTGGAGGCGCGCATCGAGCGCCTCGAGTCCCACGCCGACAGCCTCCGCGAGACCATCGACACGAAGGACGAGCGCCTGGAGGAGTACGAGCGCGAACTGAGCGAGGCCCGCCGCGAGGAGCGCCGCGAGGCCCGCGAGCGCCGGGCGGTCGTCCGCCTCGAACGCGAGAACGACCAGCTGAAACGTCGACTCGACGACCAGCGCGAGGAGACGGAGGCGCTCTCGGAGAAGCTCGAACGCCTGAAGACGCTCTGGAAGCTCGACCACTCGAACTTCGCCGACGTGGCCGACCACCAGCGCGACCTGGTGCCCGTGAAGGTGGTCGAGCAGTTCACGAAGGGGGCCATCGAGAGCGCCGAGGAGCGCTTCGGCCTCGCGACGGGCGACGTGGTGTACCTGCGCGACGCGAGCGGTGCCGGCCGTTCCACGGCCGAGCGCCTCGCCGAGACGGAGCCGCGCGTCGTCCTCCGGCAGGGCGGCCTCTCGGACGTGGCGGACGAGGTGCTGTTCGACCACGGGATACCGGTCGGCCCCGCGGACGACGTGACGATACAGGAGATAGACGAACTCGCGGTCGCCCGCGAACCGGAGATCGAGGCGGTCGTCGACGACTGGGAGGAGCGCGCCGAGGCGCGCCGCCGCGAGCGCAAGGGGTCGATGGTCGACCGCCTCATCAGCGAGCACCGGGCGGGGGTCGACGACCCCGAACGCGCCGACGGGACGGGCGGCTAGCGCATCCCGAACGCCGAGAGCATCGACCCGACGAGTCCCCGCGCCACCAGCAGGAGGCCGAGCAGGACGAGCGCGATGCCCCCCGCGATGACGACGTTCTCGAGCGCGAGCAGCGCGAGGCCGCCGAGCACCAGGAGGACGCCCGCGAAGCCGGTCCGACCGAGTCTTCCGAACATGGCCACGCTGGCCGACGCGCGGCCAAAAGCGTGCCGGGTACGGTGCCGCCGGCCGCTCGACTCCGCCTCCGGAACCGACCGACAGCCGGTCGTTTCGTCCCCTCGTCCGACCGGTCGGACGCCGGGAACGACCCGTAGCGTACGGCACTCGCAGGTTTGCAAGTTTTAACCGTCCACCCCACGAACGGGGGCACATGAGCGACAGCAACGGGAGGAAAGACCTCCGAATGCCGGACGACGGGGAGGTGTTCGCCGTCGTCACGAACATGCTCGGCGCGAACCGCGTGCAGGTCCGCTGTATGGACGGGACGGAGCGCACCGCCCGCATCCCGGGGCGGATGCAGAAGCGCATCTGGATTCGCGAGGACGACGTCGTCCTCGTCGAACCCTGGGACTGGCAGGACGAGAAGGCGGACGTCGTCTGGCGCTACGAGAAGCAGGACGCCGACCAGCTCCGCCGCGAGGGGCACATCCGGCAGTGAGCGTATGAGCGACTCGCTCGCGGGTGCCGGGGAGAGACCGGACGAGGAACGTGCGGGGGGACGCCCGTGAGCGGCAGTCGCGAGGAGTACGGGCTGCTCGACTTCGAGAACGTCGAGGGGGTCGGCGACGAGTGGGAGGAGGTCGACGTCTCCGACACCGAGGCCGACCGCATCGCCCGCAAGCGCGACCGCGAGTTCCTCGAGTTCCGGAAGCGCATCAAGGACGCCGAGCAGTTCAAGGTCGAGGGGTCGGTGTTCGACGACGCGACGTTCGCGGCCATCTACAAACTCGTCCAGGACGGCCACATCGACGCGTTCGGCGGCCCCCTCTCGTCGGGGAAGGAGGCGTCGGTGTACGAGGCGCTCGGTCCCGACGGGACCGTCGCGGTGAAGGTGTATCGCATCTCCGCGAGCGACTTCAAGCAGATGCGCGACTACCTCGACGGCGACCCCCGCTTCGAGGGCATCGGCAACGACAAGTCGAAGGTGGTGCTGGCGTGGGTCAGAAAGGAGTACGCCAACATGCGCCGCGCCCGCGACGCGGGGGTTCGCGTCCCCCGCCCCATCGCCGTCGAGCGGAACGTTCTCGTCATGGAGTACGTCGGCGACGACGGCCAGCGCGGCCACCGCCTCGCGGAGGTCTCCGTCGAGAACCCCGAGACGGCCTACGAGGTGGTCCGGGAGTACACCCGTCGGCTCTACGACGCGGGGCTGGTCCACGGCGACCTGAGCGAGTACAACATCGTCGTCCACGAGGGGGAACTGTACGTCATCGACCTCGGCCAGGCCGTCACGGTCCACCACCCCAACAGCCGCGACTTCCTCGAACGCGACTGCCGGAACGTGGCGAACTTCTTCTCGCGGCAGGGCTACGACGTCACCGGCGAGGAGATGCTCGCGTTCGTCACCGGCGAGTCCGAGTGAGCGACGCAACGCTATTCTCCCCCGCCCGCAGTTGGCAGGTATGGACGACACGGCACCGTCGGACTCCCCCATCACGGTCGACCGGCGGCCCCCCGGCGAGGTGTTCGCCCTCCTCGGCAACGACCTCCGGGTGGACGTCCTCCGGGCGCTGGCCGAGGCCGGCCAGGAACCGCGGACGTTCTCCGCGCTCCGCGAGCGCGTCGGCGAACGTGACTCGGGGAAGTTCAACTACCACCTCGGGAAACTGGTCGGGCCGTTCGTGCGTCGCGAGGCGGACGGCTACGCCCTCACGCTCGCCGGCCAGCAGGTCGTGGGGGCGCTGCTCGCCGGCACCTACACCGCCGAGGGGCGACTGGAGACGCTCGACGTCCACGACCCCTGTCCGGTCTGCGAGGCCACGCCGCTCGCCGTCTCCTACGAGGACGACCACGTCACCATCGAGTGTCCCGCCTGCGAGGAGTGGTACAACTACTTCTCGTTCCCGCCGGGGACGCTCGACCAGTACGACCCGGACGAACTCCCCGAGGCGTTCGACCGCTGGATGTACACCCTGTTCGGGCGCATCACCGCCGGCTTCTGCGCCAGTTGTGCGGGGCGGGTGACCGGCCGACTGGAACCGGAGCACGACCGGCCGTCCATCGCCTGGGCCTGCGACCGCTGCGGCGACGTCGCCCGTGTGTCGGCGTCGGTCCCCCTCCTGTATCACCCCGCCACCCTGGGGTTCCTCTACGACCACGGCGTCGACACGACACGCACCCCGTCGTGGCGACTGCTGCCCGAGCGCGATGTCGCCTACGACGTCGACGCCGACGGGGTGACCGTCACACTCACCCTCGACGGCGAGTCGCTCACCGGCCACGTCGACGAACGGGGGCGCGTCGCCGGCGTCGAACGCGCCGACCGCTGACGACGGGCGTCCTCGCGTTTCCAACCGCGACGACCGCAACCGTTTTTTCGCTCGCACGGCTCTCTCTACCCGATGACCGGGCCGTCCCGCTGGCGCTGGTCGCCCCCCTCGCCAGCGGACAGTCCCCTCGGCGTCGCCGTCGCGGCCTAACCGCGACTGGCGGGCCGTCGGCGCTCCCTCCGCTCTCCTTCTCGCCTCGCCGCCGACCACCCCGACTCGACTCCGATGCCGACGAACCACGACCCCGACACACCCGACGCGCCCGACAGTACCGCTTCCGACCACGCCGCCGACTCCACGACCCTCGACCCCCGGGACGTCGACTACGAGACGCCCGTCGAGCGCTTCGGCGCCGCCGAACTGACCGACGACCACCTCGCCCGGTTCCCCCAGCCACCGCACCCGATGCTCCGTCGTGGCGTCTTCTACGCCGGTCGCGACGTCGACGCCCTGCTCGACGCCTGCGAGTCGGAGGCGCCGCTTTCGGTCGTCACCGGCGTCGGTCCCTCCGGGCCGATGCACCTCGGCCACGTCCTGCCCTTCTACGTCGCGAAGTGGTTGCAGGCGGCGACCGGCGCGCACGTCTACCTCCCGCTCTCGGACGACGAGAAGTACCTCACGCGGGACCTCTCGCTCGCCGACGTGCGGTGGTACACCCGCGAGAACCTCAGGGACCTCCTCGCGGTCGGCTTCGACCCCGAGCGCACCCGTATCGTCGTCGACACGGCCGACGCGGACGTGGTCTACCCGCTGGCGACCGCCCTCTCGAAGCACCTCACCCCGGCCACCGTCGAGGCGGTGTACGGCGCGCCCGACTCCGCCGGGGCGGGGTTCTACCCGGCGGTGCAGGCGACGCACCTCCTGCTCCCCCAGTTCGTCCGCGGCCCTCACACCACCACCGTCCCCATCGCCGTCGACCAGGACCCGCACGTCCGCCTGGCGCGCGACCTCGCCGCCAAGGAGCGGTTCGACGTCGAGAAACCGGGGGCGCTCCTCGCGCGCTTCCTCCCGGCGCTCGACGGGCCGGGCAAGATGAGTACGACGAGCGGCGACGGGGCGCCGACCATCGCCCTCACCGACGACCGCGAGACGGTCCACGAGAAGGTGGCCCGCTACGCCTACTCCGGCGGGCAATCGAGCGTCGCGGCCCACCGCGAACACGGCGGCGACCCCGAGGTCGACGTCGCCTTCCGGTACCTCCGGGCGTTCTTCGAACCGGACGACGCGACGGTCGAACGGCTGGCCCGGGACTACCGCTCGGGGGACCTCCTGACCGGCGAGCTGAAGGCGTACGCCGCAGACCGCATCGCGGACTTCCTCGACGCCCACCGGGCGCGCCGGCCGAGCGACGCCGACCTCGACGCCGCGCTCGCGCCCTACCGGCTCACCGACCGCGAGCGCGAACGGGCGCTCGCGGCCGTCGGTCTCGGCCCCGACCTGTCGACGGCCGCCGGCGAACACTGAAGCGCCGGCACGTCGAGGGGGTTCCTATGACAGAGGTCACCGTCCGACCGGCCGCCGCCGCCGACGTCGACGGGATTCGGCGCGTCGCCCAGTTGGGATGGGAGGCCGCCTACGGGGCGTTCCTCGACGCCGAGACGGTCGAGCGCGCCATGCGCGAGTGGTACGACCCCGACGTGGTCGCCGAGGGTATCGAGGACCCGTCGGTCGTCTACCGCGTCGCCGCCTCCGACGGGGTGGTGGGCTACGCCACCGGTCGCCTCGACCGCGCGACGGGTCACCTCACCTCCCTCTACGTCGACCCCGGGCGGTGGGGCGAGGGGGTCGGGAGTCGGCTGTTCGAGGCCGTCCTCGAACGGCTCGCCGAGCGCGGGGCCGAGTACGTCGAGATTCGCGTGCTCGCCGAGAACGAGGTCGGCCGGTCGTTCTACGCTGGGCGGGGCGTCCGACTCGTCATCGAGTCGGAGACCGACCTCTTCGGCGAACGCGTCCGTGAGGTGGTCTACGCCGGCCCGGTCCGGAGTGCGCTGGCGAAGGCTTGAAACGCACCCACCCGTTAGCAGGCCCATGCAGCACGTGACGATTCCGCAGGACCGCATCGGCGCCCTCATCGGCGAGGGCGGCGAGACGATGCGGCGAATCGAGGACCGGGCCGAGGTGCGACTCGACATCGACTCCGAGACCGGTGCGGTCGCCGTCGAGACGGTCGGCGACCCCGTCACCGGGCTGATGGGTCCCGACATCGTCCGCGCCATCGGCCGCGGGTTCGCCCCCGAGGAGGCGCTCTCCCTGCTCGACGACGACATGCGGATGTTCGAACTCGTCGACCTCGACGCCGCGACCAGAAACAAGAACGACCTCCGGCGACAGAAGGGCCGACTCATCGGCGAGGACGGCCGGACCCGTCAGCTCATGCAGGAACTCTCCGGCGCGTCCGTCGTCATCTACGGCTCGACCGTCGGTATCATCGGCGGCCCCGAGCAGGTCCGTACCGTCCGGAGCGCGGTCGAGATGCTCCTCGACGGTGCGCCCCACGGGGCGGTCTACTCGTTCCTCGAACGCCGTCGCAGCGAGATGAAGCGCCAGGGGCTGAGCTACCACGAGTTCTCGGGGTAGCCCCTCGCTTCGTCCCGGCTACACCTCGTCCCCGCGTCCCGCACCTTTTTCGCATCTGCCTGCAAGTCCCTCGCATGGTCTGGAACGACATCGAGACCGCCTCACGCGAGCGCGTCCGCGAACGTCAGGACGACCGCCTCGCCGACGTGTTCTCGCACGTCTACGAGAACGTCCCCTTCTACCGCGAGCGCTTGGACGAGGCCGGACTCTCCCCCGGGGACGTCGACGGCGTCGCGGACCTCGACCGCCTCCCGTTCACCACCAAGGAGGACCTCCGCGACACCTACCCCGACGGGCTGTTCGCCGTCGCGGACGACGAGATGCGCTGCATCCACGCCTCCTCGGGGACGACCGGCGCACCGAAGATAATCGGCTACACCCGCTCGGACCTCGACCTCTGGCGGGAGGTGATGGCCCGCTCGCTGACGGCGGCGGGCGTCGAGCGAGGGCAGACCGTCCAGAACGCCTACGGCTACGGGCTGTTCACCGGCGGCCTCGGCGTCCACCACGGCTGCGACGAGGTGGGGGCGACGGTCATCCCCATCGGCGGCGGTCAGACGAAACGCCAGCTCCAGCTCCTCTCCGACCTCGGGAGCGAGACGCTCACCTGCACGCCCTCCTACGCGCTCTACCTCGCCGAGGCGGCCGAGGAGGCGGGCGTCGACCTCGCGGACCTCCCGCTCTCGACCGTCATCTTCGGTGCGGAGCCGTGTACCGAACCCATGCGGGCGGCCATCGAGGAGCGCCTCGACGTCACCGGCGTCGACATCTACGGGCTCTCGGAGGTCATCGGGCCCGGCGTCGCCATCGAATGTGCGGAGGCACAGGCCGGCCTCCACCTCTGGGACGACCACTTCTACCCGGAGGTCGTCGACCCGGGGACGGGCGAGGTCCTGGAGGAGGGCGAGGAGGGCGAACTGGTGCTCACGACGCTGACGAAGGAGGGCCTCCCCGTCCTGCGCTACCGGACGGGCGACATGACCAGCCTCCGGTTCGACGAGTGCGACTGCGGACGGACGACCGCCCGGATGGACAACGTCACCGGCCGGGCCGACGACCTCCTCATCGTTCGCGGGGTCAACCTCTACCCGAGCGAGATCGAGGCCACGATACTCGACATCGAGGGCGTCGAACCGCAGTACCGCATCGACCTCCACCGCGCCGCCGAACTCGACGAGATAGAGATAACCGTCGAACGGGCCAGCGAGTACGACGGTGACGTCAGGGCGCTCAGGGAGCGCGTCCAGCGGGAACTCGACGCGCAACTCGCGTTCTCGCCCGACGCCGTGAGGATGGTCGACCCGGGCGGCATCGAGCGTCAGGAGACCGGGAAGGTCAAGCGCGTGTTCGACCACCGCGAGGTGGAGTGAGCGGTCGGGGTCCGGGCGCGTCTCCGGACCCCTCACGAACCCCTCGCTCGGCGGTAGCTTCATGTCCTCCACGTCGGAGTCGTAGTGCATGGCGTACAGCTACGAGCCGCACTACTTCGAGGACATGGAGGTCGGCACGACCTTCGAGAGCGCCGGTCGAACCATCACCGAGGCGGACTTCGTCTTCCACTCCGCGTTCGCGGGCGACTGGACGGAACTCCACACGAACAAGGAGTACTCCGAGGACGGACCCTTCGGGGAGCGCATCGGGCACGGCCCGATGACGTTCATCCTCACGACGGGCCTGGTCCAGCGCTGCGGGTTCGTCGAGCGCACCGTCGTCGCCTTCCTCGGGATGAACTACATGGACATCCCGAACCCCGTCTACATCGGCGACACCGTCCAGGCGGAGTTCGAGGTGACCGAGAGACGTGCGTTCGAGAGCCGCGAGGACGCCGGCCTCGTCGTCATCGACGCCCACACCACCAATCAGGACGGCGAGGAGGTGTTCGCGGGCGACATGAAGTTCATGTTCAAGCGCCGCGAGTAGACCCTCCCTCACTTCCGCAGTCGGGCGAGTCGATACCCGACGACGACGCTCACCGCCGCGACGAGGTAGCCGACGACCAGCGTGCGGTAGCTCTCCTCGTCCTCCCGGAGCCCGTAGTACGTGCCGAGGCCGAGCGCTGTCAGTACGTTCGTCGCTAGCTGTTTGCGGGGGTCGCGTGACACGCCCTCCTCCTCGTCGCCCGCGGGTATAGTCGTACGCCCTGGGCCGACTCTCAGGTGTCGCCGCTCCCGGCGGCGAAGAAGCGCGAGGAGGGAGTGAAAATAAGATGAGAGTGGCGACGAGCGCACGTGCGCTCGCGTCGGTCCTCAGTAGTAGCTCGGCGCCGTCCCGAGGGAGAACTCGGCGCTGTAGTCGCCCGAGGCCGTCTCGGTCGAGCCGTCGGGGTACGTCAGCGTGCCCGTGAACTCGCCGTCGGAGGGGACCCCGTCGGGGTAGCCGAACTCGACGCTGACGCCCCGCAGGTCGGCGTCACCCTCGATGGTCGTGGTCTCGCCCGCGTCGGGGTAGCGCTTCTCCATCGTCGTGAGGACGCCGTCGTCGGTCTGGTACTCCTTCGTCACGAAGAGGACGCCGTCCCGGTCGAGCGTCACCTCGTGGTCGCCGGTGACGGCGTCGCCGGAGGCGGACGCGCCGGCCTCGTAGTCGAAGCCGACCGCGCCGTACTTGTCGCGGACGGTCTCGTCGAAGTACGTCTCGCCGTCGTGTTCGAACGCCAGCGAGACGGGACTGTCGTACTCGTAGTTGGTCGCCTCCGCGCGCACCGTCTCCGCGTCGGCGGCCGGTTCGAACCGGGCACCCTGGCTCGGGACGGTCTCCGACTCGCCGTCGACGGTCATCTCGCCCTCCCAGACGCCCTCGTGTCCGTCGAACTGGACGGCGTACGGCGACGTCTCGCTCTCGTCGTTTTGGTCGTCGGGTCGCTGGTCGGTGGCACCGCCGGCGCGGGCGACGACCTCACCGTCGACCTTCACGACGGCCTTCCCCGAGACCTGGACCTGCCGGAGGTCGCCGGTGAACTCGTAGGCGTCGTAGCCGTCGTCGACCTGCCCGGAGAGCGTACTCCCGTCGGGTCCGATGGTGTCGTCGTCGGTACCACCACGCAGCGGCGTCAACTCGCCCGAGACGGTCACCTGGTAGGTGCTCGTCGACGCCTGCTGGCCGTCGACGACCAGCGTGTGCGTCTCCCCGTCGCTCGCGGCCGAGTCGTCGGAATCGGAGTCGTCGGAGTCGTCGGAGTCGTCCGCGGAGGAGTCGTCGGAGTCGTCGGAGTCGTCAGAGTTGTCGGAGTCGTCCGAGTCGTCGGAGTCGTCAGAGTTGTCGGAGTCGTCCGAGTCGTCGGAGTCGTCAGAGTTGTCGGAGTCGTCCGCGGAGGAGTCGTCAGAGGAATCATCGGAGTCGTCGGAACCCTCCGAATCGCCGTCACTCGATTCGTCGTCCGAATCACCGTCGTCAGCGTCGGAGTCGTCGGAGTCGGTCGAGTCGTCGGTGTTCGAATCGTCCGACCCGTCGTCGTTCACGTCCGGGTCGTCCGACCCGTCGTCGCTCTCGTCAGTGACGGAGTCGTCGGTCGAGTCCGAGTCGTCGGAGTCCGCACCGTCGTCGCTCGCACCGTCGGAAGAATCGGAGTCGTCCGAACTGGAGGTGTCGCCGTCGTCAGCGCCGTCCGGCGGGTCAGAGTCACCGGTCCCGTCGTCGTCTTCGTCGGCGACCCCTTCGCCCGACTCGCTCTCGGTTCCATCGTCGGTCCCGTTCGTCTCGGAACTCGCGGCGTCGGTGATGTCGTCCGTCGTGTCGATGGTGTCGTTCTCGTCTCCCGCCGCCGCCCGGTCGTCGAGCATGGGGAGGACGCCCCAGACGACGACGGAGCCGACGGCGACGAGGAGGACCGCGGCCGCGACGGCCGCGACCGTCATCCCGCCGATCGATTCGAGTATGCTGTCGTCTGCGCCGCGGGAACCGCCCGAGCGCGTCTGACGCCTGTCGGGTGCCATTGATGCTATCTCACCAGTACTGATATTAAGTACCGAAGACGTTTCGACCCGATTCAGGACCTTTCGTATCGGATAAGCGGTTGCTACCGCGTGAAAGGTCCGGTTAAGGACTGCCATACGGCCCCGAGAGACGACGAGACGGCGCTCCTCGGGCCCTCGAACGTAGTGGGTAGGGCTGATGGTCGGCACTCGTCGTGAACTGCGGGCGTGTCTCCGTCGTCGCGTCGGCCCCGGGCGTACAAAAGAGGGGACGTACAGGCTCGACCCATCGGGCACGTCTCCGTCCGTGGTCCGTTCCGCCCGTGGTCCGCCGGTCGATTGAGTGGACGCGACCGATGTCTCTCCGACGGATGGCCGGTCGACGTGCGGCGTCTATCGCCGCCGTCCGGTCGCGGCGTCCATGAACACGATACCGTCGGCCGACCCGACGACCCTGCGCGTCCGTCCGGGACGACCCCACAACCGGTCGAGGAGTCCCGTGCGGCGGGGGGCCGGAGGGTGGTCGGCGACGGTCACAGTGAGGGGGGTAGAGTGCGATTCGCTGTCAGTGACCATGCACTCACCTGCGTCCGGGCGATGTTAAACATGTCTATCATCCGACCAGAAAGCTTATGCCGTCTCACTCGCCGGCCGACGCGAGTGCCGTCGCTCGCGCCCTCGCGGACGGGCGAGACGGCGCTGCGTCGTCGAACAGGGTGAGCGCCAGGTCGTCGTCCTCGGCCACGCGTGCGTACCCCACGTGTCGCGGTCGGGTCACCCCGGCCAGGTCGTAGCGCTCTCGGACCGCCTCCTCGATGCGGTGGAAGTGCGCGCCGATGAGGTCGCCGCTTCCCCGGAGCGTGACGCCGTTCGGTCCCGCCAGCACTGCGTATCCCATAGCCGATTCGCACGGCCACGGGGGCATAAGCGTTCTCCCGAGTCCACCTCCCGTTTCGCCCCCACGACCCGCCGACGGGCGTTCGGTCGCCCCTGATAAAGCCGGACTTGCGAGCGCAACCCCAACTGCTATCGGCGTTTCGCGTGCACGTCAGAGGACATGGACGGTGTCCACCCGACGGTTATCGACGACGACGTGGTAGAGGGGCGACTGCTCACTGACGGCGGCGAGGAGGAAGACGAGGGGGAATCGGGCGATGACGGCGAGAGCGGTGGCGAGGGCGAGACGACGAGCGTCCTCGACCTGGACCTCGACGGTCTCGACCTCGACCTGCTCGGTCTCGAGGTCCACCTCGACGATGTCAACCTCGACGTCGAGGCGGTCGAGGCGGAGGGGAACCTCGTCGGCAACCTCCTCTCGGCGGTGGCACACCTGCTCGACGGCGGGCTCCAGGACCTGCTCAACGGGTTGCTCAACCCGCTCGAAGGACTCGGCGAGGACGTCCGGGAGCGACTCTCGAACGCCTTCGAGGGGCTGAGCGACTCGGCGTCGGGGACGCTCGGGAGCCTCCCGCTGCGCGAACTGTTCGTCGAAGTGCTCGTCTCGGTCGTCAAGCAGTTGCTGAGCAGCGGGTCGTCCGACGACGGGAACGGAGGGGACGAGGCCAGCGCATGAGCGAGACGCTGACCAGCCGCATCGACCTCGACGAGGTGCTCGAGGACGTCGACCTGGCGGAGCTGTTCGCCGACACGCCGCTGGCGGAGCTGTTCGCCCCCGGCGAGGGCGAGGGCGAGGGCGACGGTGACGCCGAGGGCGGCATCGGCGCGTCGCTCGGCGCCTACCTCGGCGAACTCCTCGGCGCGCTCCTCGGAGCGGCCGTCGGTCGGCTCGTCGGCGAGTCGCTCCTCGCCGAACTGCTCGGCGGGGACGACGGCGGCGACGGTGAGGGTGACGACGCGTGACGGTGAGCCACGATGAGTGACGACTCGTCGCTCGGCGACCTCGTAGCCTCGGGGCTGAACGACGCCATCGCGAGCGACGAGGTGGCCGAGGAGGTCGGCCGACAGCTCGGCGCGCGCGTGGGACGGGAACTGGGTCGACAGATCGGCGCGGCCATCGAGGCGGCGGTCGTCGAGGGTATCCAGGAGGGCAAGTCCATCCGGGAGATACTCGCCGACGCGAAGGACCGCCTCGTCGAGAGCGTCCGCGAGGTGCTGACCGACCGCGAACTCGTCGAGTCGCTCTCGGAGGCGGTCGGCGACATCGCGTCCGAGGAGGCGGCCAGACAGCTCAAGAGCGCGGCGCAGTCGAAGGCCGAGGAGACCGCCGGGGAAGTCGAGGAGGCCGCCTCCGACGCGGCCGACCAGGCGACTTCAACCGCCGAAGAGGCGGACGGGGCGGTCGCCGAAGCGGCAGAGAAGGTGACCGCCGCCCTTTCGGAGAGCGAAGAGACGGCCGAGGAAAGTGCGGAGGAGGCCGAAGCAGCGGCCGAAGAGACTGCTGAAGGAACCGATGAGGCCGAAGAGGGAGCGGAGGAAGCGGCCGGGGAGGCCGAAGAAGCAGCCGAGGACGCCGAATCCGAGGCGTCGTCGCTCCTCCCCGACGACGCTGCCTCGCTGCGCGAGGAGACGTTCCGCGAACTGCTCGACGTGATGTCGTACCGCGAACTCCAGTCTATCGCCAAGGAGGTCGACGTGAAGGCGAACCTCAGCCGCGAGGAGATGACGGACGAAATCGTCGAGCAGTTTACGAACGCTGAGGACGAAGCCTCCGAGGAATGAGCGACTCACTGGCCGACCGCGTCGAGGGGGTGCTCGCGGATGCGGGGACCCTCTTCGGCGACGAAGACGGGGAAGAGAGCGGGGGCGACGCGAGCGACGCGCTCCGCGAGACGGCCGAGGAGGCCGCCGCGGTCGTCGAGGAGGCCGACTCGGTGGCGCTCCTCGAGGCCGTCGGCGTGACGGGTCCCGACGGCGAGGCCGACTACGGGTCCATCCCCGAGGCGCTCGCCGAGGGCGACGAGGGCCGCGTCCTCGACCTCGAACGACTGCTGAAGCTCTCGAAGCTCTCGCGCTCGTGGGACGACGACGAGGCCGCCTCCGGTCTCCGCGAGGAACTCACCGACCTCTTCGCCGACGGCGAAGCGACGGAGGAGGAGGAGTCGACGCCGGACGACGCATCCGACGGTACCGACGAGGACGCGGAGAGCGAGGCGGGAGCGGAGTCCTCGCCGCTCGACTCCCTCCGGAACGCGGTCGACCAGACGAGCGCCCTGCTCGACGACATCGGTGACGACGAGGACGAAGCCGAGGACGCGGAGGAGGACGACGCGGAGGACGAGGACAAAGAGGCGCCGCCGCGGTTCACTTCGAGCCTCTCCACGATGCCGTCCCAGGACTCCCGCTCGGACATGCACTCGACGATGCCCAGGCGACGCACGTAGCCCTTTTCACCCGAACATCCGTTCCGCCAGCGTCCGTTCCGCCCGCCGGAGTCGCTCGAGGAACGCGGACTTGCTGATACCCAGCGCCCCGGCGACGGCGGCCGCGTCCGTCCGTCGCGGGACGTCGAAGTACCCCATCTCGAACGCCGTCCGGAGGGCCGCCTCCTGCCGTTCGGTGAGGTCCCAGCGCGTGGCGACCGGGTGGTCGTCGTCATCGCCGAGGGGGTAGACGCGCTGGAGGCTCACACCGACCGTCTCGCCCGCGCGGTCCATCACCCCCTCCAGCACGTCGTGGCCGACCACCGCCCCCCGGATACGCGCGTCGCCGGCGCGGTAGGTGAGCGACTCGACGACGAGGCCGACGCTGACGAGTTCGTGGACGACGCAGGGGTGTTTCGACAGACAGCGGTAGTTGTCCCGACCGTCGACGCGCGAGCGGTGGAGGTAGCGGATGCGGTCGTCGTCGTCGAGGGCGTCCGCGAGTCGGTCGTCGGCCGGCGCCGAGAACTGGAGGAGCGCGTAGCCGTCGGCGCGCAACTGCGGCGGCCGCGCGTCGACGACGACCGGCACCTCGCGGGTGGCCGTCGCCAGCGGACAGTCGTCGCCGCGCACCCCCACCTCGACGACGAGGCACTCCGGAATCACGTGACGAGTTAGCACGACGTACATATAAAGGCCGTGTATGGACGGGCCAACCGGTATGCCAATCCGTTACAGATTATCCGGTATGGACATCGAGGAGGTCAAGCGCCGGGCCGGGCCGCGTGAGTTCGGCCCGCAGGACGACATGCCGGAGGAGTACCGGAAGGCGGCCACCCGGATGATACAGTTCCACGCGAACTCGGAGATAATGGGGGCGTACATCGAGCGCCCGTTCATCCGCCAGTCGCCGAGTCTCGAACGCAAACTCGCCGTCAGCGCGCAGGTGCAGGACGAGATCGGCCACGGGCAGTTGCTCTACCGCGCCGCCGAGAACCTGGGTATCAAGACGCGCGAGCAGATGCTCGACGAACTGGCCAACGGCGAGGGGAAGTTCCTCAACTGCTTCCACTACCCCCTCGCCGACTGGTACGAACTGCCGATGATCATGTTCTTCGTCGACGGGGCGGCGATGCGCCGGCAGGCGACGCTGAAGCGCACCTCGTGGGAACCCTACGCGCACGCCATCGACAAGATCTGCTTCGAGGAGGGCTTCCACATCAAACACGGCGAGGACATCCTGAAGGAACTCGCCGCCGGGTCCCGGCGCGACCGCCAGCGCCTCCAGGAGGCGTTCGACCTGTGGTGGCCCCGCATCCTGCAGTTCTTCGGTCCCACGAACGACCGTTCGACGCACAGCGACTTCTCCAGCGCGGTGGGCCTGAAGACGATGGGGAACGACGAACTCCGGACGGCGTTCCTCAACGTCTACCTCCCGAAGGCCGAAAAGTACGGCCTCGAGGTCCCCGACACGCCGCGCATCTGGTACGACGACTACGAGGAGCGCTACCGCGTCGCCGAGGACGAACTCGACTGGGAGGAGTTCGGCCTCATCGCCCGCAACGAGTACCCGCAGGGGGCGGGCCAGATAGCCAAGCGCCACCGGACCCAGGAGGCCGTCGAGTGGGTCCGCGAGTCGCTCGAGACGCCCGGGGCGCCGGGGGTGACCGGCGCGGCGGCCGACTGACCATGATCTGGGAAGTGTTCAGACAGGAGAAGAAGAAGGACTACCACGTCCACGTGGGCAACGTCCACGCCCCCGACCGCGAGATGGCGCTCACCTTCGCGCAGGTGATGCACGCCCGGCGCAAGCCGGCCAACTCGCTGTGGGTCGTCCCCAAGGACGAGATAGCCGAGGTGGACGCGAGCGAGACGGCCTTCGGCGGGACGACGGACAAGAGCTACCGGTGGGCACCGACGTTCGCCACCGACGAGACGTTCGCGTCGGAGATAGAGGCCTCCCAGCGCGAGCAGGAGGCGGCGAGCGAGGCCCGGGGTGAGCGATGAGCGCAGCGACGCTCCCCGGGCCCAACGAACTCGACGACCGCGAGCGGGCGGCCGTCGAGGCGCTCCTGCGCGCGCTCGCGGACGACGAGTACGTCGCCGCCGAGCGCTACATCGACTGGCAGGTCCGCGGCCCCACGCTGGAGGCCGACATCTCCATCGCCAACATCGCACAGGACGAACTCGGTCACGCCCGTCTCTGGTACGACCTGCTTCAGGACTTCGGTTACCGCGAGCAGGACCTCATCTGGGAACGCGCGCCCGACGACTTCCGTCACGCGACGCTGCTCGAACTCCCCTTCGAGCGCGGCGACTGGGCCGACTGCGTCCTCCGGTCGTACTTCCACGACGTGGCCGAACACCTCCGACTGGAGGCGCTCGCGGGCAGTTCCTACCCGCGCATCGCCGACCGCGTCGCCAAGGTGCAGGCCGAGGAGTCCTACCACCGCGAGCACGCCCAGAACTGGCTCGAACGCCTCTGCGACGACGACCCGGGCCGCGAGCGCGTCCAGGCGGCGCTCGACCGCCTGTTCCCCTACGCGCTGACGCTGTTCGAGCCCACCGAACAGGAGGACGCCATCGTCGACCTGGGCGTCCGGACCGAGTCCATCGAGACGCTCCGGGAGGACTGGCTGGCCATCGTCGTCCCGTTCCTCGAGTCGCTCGGCCTGCGCGTCACCGACGGCGAGGTGAACCTCGCCGCGCTGGTGCCCGAGGCCCACGGGCGCGACGGCACGCACACCGACCACTGGCAGCGCCTCTACAACGAGATGACCTACACCTACGAGCAACTCGGCCGGCGCGAGCCCCGGCGCATCATGCGGGACCCCGACGATGAGTGACGACGAGTTCGCTCCCGACCCGAACGACGACGTCAGGGTCGACGACCCGACGGAGTCGCGCGCGTGCGCGTACACCAGCTACGACCGCGGGCAGGCCCACGAGGCGTTCCCCCGGACGGGCACGGGGACGACGGGCCTCGAACGCGCGGTCTGGGACGCGCTCTACGACGTCGAGGACCCCGAGATGCCCGTCAGCGTCGTCGACCTCGGTCTCGTCTACGGCGTCGCGCTCGACGACCGCGAGGACGGCGCGCACGTCGTCGTGGACTTCACGCTGACGTACACCGGCTGTCCGGCCCGCGAGATGCTGCTCTCGGACGTCGAGGAGGCGGCCGCCTCGCCCGAGGGCGTCGCGAGCGCCGAGGTGCGCCTCGTCTGGTCGCCGCCGTGGTCCGTCGAGATGGTCACCGAGGCGGGGCGCGAGGACCTCCGCGAGTTCGGGGTGAGCGTATGAGGGGCCTCGACCCGAGCGTGGCCGCCGGTGGCGAGGGCGCGCCCGCGCGCTGTCCGTACTGCGGGGGGACGAACACCGAGCGCGAGCACCCGAAGGGACCGTCGCTCTGCCGGTCGATTCACTTCTGTGCGGACTGCGAGGAACCGTTCGAGGCGATGGGCTGACGGGTAGGCGTTAAGCCGCCACCCGTGGTACCACGGGACATGAACGTCAGGGAAGCGACGCTCGCCGACGTCCCGGCGCTCAGACGTATCGCCCGCGCGTCCTGGGAGCGCGACGAGGTGCTCACCCGCGAGACGGCCACCGAGACGGTCGAGGAGTGGTACGACGAGTCGCGACTCGCCGCCGACGTCGAGAGTCCCGGCGTGCTCGTGCTGGCCGCCGCGATGCGCGACGCGGTCATCGGCTTCGCCCACGCCGTCGTCCACGGCGACACGGGGACCGTCCTGCGCCTCTACGTGGAACCGGACCGCCGCCGGACCGGCGTCGGGACCCAGTTGCTCGAAGCGACGTGCGAGGAACTCGCTGCACGGGGGGTCGAGCGCGTCCAGGCGATGACGCTCGCGGCGAACGACCCCGGAACGGCGTTCTACGAGGCCAACGGCTTCGAGCGGACGAGCAAGGGGACGACGACCATCGGCGGGGAGTCGTACCCCGAACACGTCTACACCCGTCCCGTTTGAGTATTTAAAAGAAGACGAAACCGACGATATCGGCCGTCTCTCGGGGGGACTGTGTGCCGGTTTCGCATATCACTCCGACGCTTTTATATAGAATCACATTCAATCATTCGGCTGACTATGTCCCAACACATGGGCAACCAGCCCCTCATCGTACTCTCGGAGGAGAGCCAGCGCACCTCCGGGCGCGACGCGCAGTCGATGAACATCACGGCGGGGAAGGCCGTGGCCGAGGCGGTACGGACGACTCTCGGCCCGAAAGGGATGGACAAGATGCTCGTCGACTCGACGGGCAACGTCGTCGTCACGAACGACGGCGTCACCATCCTCGACGAGATGGACATCGAGCACCCCGCCGCGAACATGATAGTGGAGGTCGCCCAGACGCAGGAGGACGAGGTGGGTGACGGGACCACCACCGCCGTCGTCATCTCGGGCGAACTCCTCGCGAAGGCCGAGGACCTCCTCGAACAGGACATCCACGCCACCATCCTCGCGCAGGGGTACCGACAGGCCGCCGCGAAGGCCAAGGAACTCCTCGAGGAGATGGCCATCGAGGTCGACGAGGACGACACCGAACTGCTCGAGCAGATCGCCTCGACCGCGATGACCGGCAAGGGCGCCGAGTCCGCGAAGGACCACCTCGCGGCGCTCGTCGTCGACGCCGTCCGGGCCATCGCCGACGAGGAAGGCATCGACACGGAGAACGTGAAGGTCGAGAAGGTCGTCGGCGGCTCCATCGACGAGTCCGAACTCATCGAGGGCGTCATCATCGACAAGGAGCGCGTCCACGACAACATGCCGTACTTCAAGGAGGACGCCAACATCGCGCTCCTCGACTCGGCCATCGAGGTCAAGGAGACGGAAATCGACGCCGAGGTCAACGTCACCGACCCCGACCAGCTCCAGCAGTTCCTCGACCAGGAGGAGAAACAGCTGAAGGAGATGGTCGACCAGCTCGTCGAGGTCGGCGCCGACGTCGTCTTCTGCCAGAAGGGCATCGACGACATGGCCCAGCACTACCTGGCCCAGGAGGGCATCATCGCCGTCCGCCGCGCGAAGAAGTCCGACATGAAGCGCCTCGCGCGCGCCACGGGCGGCCGCGTCGTCTCCAACCTCGACGACATCGAGGCCGACGACCTCGGCTTCGCCGGCAGCGTCGCCGAGAAGGACATCGGCGGCGACGAGCGCATCTTCGTCGAGGACGTCGAGGAGGCGAAGTCCGTCACGCTCGTCCTCCGCGGCGGCACGGAGCACGTCGTCGACGAGGTCGAGCGCGCCATCGACGACTCGCTCGGCGTCGTCCGCGTCACGCTCGAGGACGGGAAGGTGCTGCCCGGCGGCGGCGCCCCCGAGACGGAACTCGCGCTCGAACTGCGCGACTACGCCGACTCCGTCGGCGGCCGCGAGCAGCTCGCCATCGAGTCGTTCGCCGACGCCATCGACGTCGTCCCGCGCATGCTCGCGGAGAACGCCGGCCTCGACCCCATCGACTCGCTGGTCGACCTCCGCTCGAAGCACTCGGGCGGCGAGGGCACCTCCGGCCTCGACGCCTACACCGGCGAGGTCATCGACATGGAGGCCGAGGGCGTCGTCGAACCCCTCCGCGTCAAGACCCAGGCCATCGAGAGCGCGACGGAGGCGGCCGTCATGATCCTCCGCATCGACGACGTCATCGCCGCGGGCGACCTGAAGGGCGGCGGCAGCGACGACGACGACGAGGACATGGACATGCCGGGCGGCGGCATGGGCGGTATGGGCGGCATGGGCGGTATGGGCGGCATGGGCGGCGCGATGTGAGCGCCGAACAGGCACCCACTACGTCCCCCTGACCCCACACGTCACTCGCACCGCGCTTCGACCACTTCTCCGATTTTTCGCCTCGACGAGCCGCGGCGCCTGCCGACTCGTCGCGTTTTATTGTGCCGGGTGCGCTACTCTCGACGACTGAGATGGTCACGAGTATCGCCGTGGACGTCGTCCTCGTCGTCGTCGGTGTCGTCGGGTTGTGGCTCGGCGCGCGCCTGTTCGTCGACGGCGCCGCGGTGTTCGCGCGCCGCGCCGGCCTCTCGGACCTCGTCATCGGTCTCACGGTGGTCTCGGCCGGCACCTCCCTGCCCGAGGCGACGGTCTCGGTCGAGGCGGCGCTGGTCGGCAGCCCCGACATCGCCGTCGGCAACGTCGTCGGCTCGAACCTGTTCAACATCGGGTTCGTCCTCGGCCTCGTCGCCCTCCTCGGGGGCGTCGGTGCCTCCCGCGCGCTCGTCCGACGCGACGGGGGCGTCCTCGTCGGGTCGGCGCTCCTCGTCCTCGCGTTCCTCCTCGACCTCCGCGTCTCCCGCGTCGAGGGCCTCCTGTTGCTCCTCGGGTTCGCCGCCTACCTCGCCCTCCTCCTGCGGAGCGACGACGCCCCGACGGAGGCCGTTCCCGCCACCTCGTCGTCGGTCCCGCGGACCGTCGGTGCGCTGGTCGCCGGTCTCGTCCTCGTCGTCGTCGGGGCCAGCGTCCTCGTCGCGTCGGCGAGCGACCTCGCGCGCCTCGCCGGCCTCTCTGAGTGGCTCATCGGCGTGACCGTCGTCGCGGTCGGGACCTCCTCGCCGGAGATAGCCGCGAGCGTGGCCGCCGCCCGCCGGGGACTGGGCGGTATCGCGGCGGGCAACCTCGTCGGCAGCAACGTGTTCAACGCGCTCGGCATCCTCGGCCTCACGGCGGCCGTCCACCCCGTCGACGTCTCCCCGGCGGCGCTCCCGGACGCGACGTGGCTGGTTGGACTCTCCGTGGTCGTCGTCGTCCTGTTCGCGTCCGGCCGGCGCCTCTCGCGGCCCGAAGGCGTGCTGTTGCTGGCCGCGACGCTCGTCAGGTGGGTCCTCGACGCGCTGTAAGAGGGGGTGGTCGCTTACTCCGGGACTTCCAGCGGGAACTGCTCGTGTTCGCTGACCGCGCTGAGCACGACGCTGGTGTTGGACTCCTTGATGTTGGCGTCGGTGAGCAGTTCCTTGATCTGTCGGTTCATCCCATCGGTGTCCTTGAACTTGCCGATGGCGATGATGTCGTGGTCACCCGTGACCTCGTAGACCGAGATCATCTGCCGGGCGTTCCGGAGGGTGTCCGCGACGTCCTGGAGGGCGTTGCCCTCGACCTTCAGCTGGATGACGGCGGTCACGTCGTAGCCGACGGCGTCGTAGTCCACGATGGGGGCGTACCCCTGGATGACGCCGTTCGATTCGAGGTCCTTCAGGTGGTTCGAGACGGTCGTGACCGAGACGTCGAGTTCTTCGGCGAGACTGCGAAGACTGGCGCGTCCGTCCTCCAGGAGGGCGTTGACCAGCTTCTCGTCTAGATTTTCGTACGTCATTACACCTACCCAGTGAGTGGAGGGACTATAATTTTACGTTTATCCATTTCCACAGGACCGCGGGCGAGGGTTGCACTGACCAGTATCGCTTTATACGAATAGACGGATGTATGCACAACGCGCAAAGATGACAAACCCAAACGTAACTCCGGATGGGGGGTTGACGACGGCGGCCCAGGCGGTCGTCGACGAGATCGAATCGGAAGGCGTCGACTTCCTCCGGCTCCAGTTCACTGACATCCTCGGGACGGTCAAGAACGTTGCCGTTCCGGCCTCACAGGCCGAGAAGGCGTTCACCGAAGGCATCTACTTCGACGGCTCCTCCATCGAGGGGTTCGTCCGTATCCAGGAGAGCGACATGCGACTCGTCCCGGACCCGGCGACGTTCGCCATCCTCCCGTGGCGCGACGGCAAGTCCGCCCGCCTGATGTGCGACGTCATCGACACCTCGACGGGCGAACCGTTCACGGGCGACCCGCGGTACGTCCTCAAGCAGGCGCTCGCCCGCGCCGACGACATGGGCTACCAGGTCAACGCCGCGCCCGAACCCGAGTTCTTCCTGTTCGAGGAGGGCGAGGACGGCACCGCGACGACGACGACCAACGACGCCGGTGGCTACTTCGACGTCGCCCCCAAGGACCTCGCGAGCGACGTCCGCCGCGACATCATCTACGGCCTCGAGAACATGGACTTCGAGATAGAGGCCAGCCACCACGAGGTCGCCGAGGGCCAACACGAGATCAACTTCAAGTACGACGACGCGCTGGCGACGGCCGACAACGTCGCGACGTTCCGGATGGTCGTCCGCGCCATCGCGGCCGAACACGGCTACCACGCGACGTTCATGCCCAAGCCCATCGCGCGCATCAACGGCTCGGGGATGCACACGCACGTCTCGCTGTTCACCGAGGACGGCGAGAACGCGTTCCACGACGACGACGACGAGTTCAACCTCTCGTCGACGGCCCACTCGTTCCTCGCGGGCGTCCTCGAACACGCGCCGGCCATCACGGCCATCTGCAACCCGACGGTCAACAGCTACAAGCGCCTCGTCCCCGGCTACGAGGCCCCCGTCTACGTCGCCTGGTCCGACCGCAACCGCTCGGCGCTCATCCGCAAGCCGGCCGCCCGCGTCCCGGCCGCCTCCCGCGTCGAACTCCGCTCGCCCGACCCGTCGTGTAACCCCTACCTCGCGCTCGCGGTCATCATCCACGCCGGCCTCGACGGCGTCGAGCGCGACCTGGAGGCGCCCGACCCGGTCCGCGAGAACATCTACGAGTTCGACGAGGCGAAACGCGAGGAGTACGGCATCGACACGCTCCCGGCGAACCTCGGGCAGGCGCTCGACGCGCTCCAGGACGACGAGGTCGTCCGCGACGCGCTCGGCGAGCACGTCGTCGAGAAGTTCGTCGCGGCGAAGACCCAGGAGTACGACGAGTTCCGCGTCGACGTCTCCCAGTGGGAACTCGACCGCTACCTCGAGACGTTCTGAACCGACCACGAGACCCTTCTTTCGGCGCTCGACCCCACCCCGCCAGCGCTGCCTCCCGCTATCCGGGCGCTCGCACCGCCTCCCGTCCCCGGCCGACCACCGGCAGGGCGACGGCGGCGGCGACGCCCGCACCCGCACCGACCGCCAGCAGCGCGCCGAGCCACGACCCGTCGAGGACGACGGGCAGGACGGCCGCCAGTACCAGTGCCCCGCCGCCGGCCACCAGCGCGGTCGCCGACCGCCAGTCGGCCCGCGAGACGAGCGTCCAGCCGACGAGCGCGCCGGCGGCCGCGCCGAGTTCCGCGGCCGCCGTCACCCCGCCGTCGAACCAGACCGCCGCCAGCGCCGCCACGAGCGCGAGCCACAGCGCGCGGACCGGTCGCTCGACGGCGTCGAGGCCGACGAACACCGCGATGAGCGCGACACCGAGCACCACCCCGGCGACCACGTCGACGAGGTAGTGGACGCCGAGGACGAGCCGCGAGAACGAGACGACGCCCACGAGCGTCGCGACGGCGAGCGCCCGCCGCCGGGGCGTCCAGACGTCGGCGACGAGCGCGAGCGTCCCCCAGACGACCGTCGAACCGATGGCGTGACCGCTCGGGAAGCCGTAGCCCGTCGCCGTCGCGGCGTCGACGTATGCCGCACCCACGACCGACGGGAGGGCGTCGCGGAACGGGATGGCCTCGACGGTCGGGCGCGGGAAGGCGAACAGTCCCTTGAGCGCCGTCGTGAGCGCCAGTGCCGTGATGGCGGCGGCGACGACCAGCGCCGCCCGTCGCCGGTCGAGCCACGGGACGCGCTCGGCGCCGACGTAGGCGCCGGCGGTGACGAGCCCGAGCAGCCACGGGTCGCCGAGCTGCGTGAGCACGGCGAAGAGGGTGACGGCGACCTCCGGGAGGAGGTCCCGTATCTCCGCCGTTACCCCGAGGTTTCGGCCGACGGCGACGGTCGAGACGTACATCACTCGGCAGTTGCACTCGCCGTCACAATAGGACTGTGGTGTGTCGCGTCTAGCTCCGGAACTGCTGGACGCGGTCGCGCAGACGGCCGGGGACGCCGACGAGGTTGAACCCGAGGCCGACGGCGACGAACACGACGTAGAGGCCGAGCGTCGAGAGCCAGATGACGAGCATGGCGGCGACGGCCCACGCGCCGCTGTCGAGCAGCCAGAACGCCCCGAGGGTCATCGCCGTCCCGTACAGCAACACGAGGTACGGCCCCCAGCCGCGGGCCTTCCCGCGGCGCATGCGTCCGCGGACGTATCGCTTCAGGTCCCGTTCGATGTCGTCGCGGTGGACGGTCCGCTCCTCGATGTCCTGCTCGAACGAGGCGACCTGTTCGCGCAGTCGGCGGACCTCCGCCTTTAGCTCTTCGTCGTCCAGTTCCGTCTCCAGTCGGTCGAAGTCTTCGTCTGCCATGAGCGAGGGTGATGTCGTTTGCGTCTCCGATTCGTCTCCGGTACCGTCGTCGTCTTCGTCGGCCTCGATACGCCCCGCGAGGACGGCGTTCAGCACGACGCCCACCAGCAGGATGAGCGCGCCGAAGTACATCCACGTCACCAGCAACAGCACGCCGGCGATGGCGCCGTAGAGTTCGTTGCTCGCACCGGCCGCCTCGGCGTAGTAGCGAAACCCGGTCTGGAGGACCGTCCAGCCGACCGCCGCGAACATCGCGCCGGGGAGCGCGTCGGCGAGCGTCACCGTCGACGACGGGAGGAAGTAGTAGAGCGGGAGGAACGTCAGCGTCAGGCCGACGAGCAACAGCAGCGTCCCGAGCATCCCGAGGAGGTCGACGCCGGCGACCACGAGGTCGAACTGCGGGAGCGCGAGGAGCGTCCCGACACCGACGGTGAACCCGATGCCGAGGAGGACGGCGACGAGCGTGACCAGGCCGTTCCTGACCTGCTGGAGCAACCCCTCCGGGCCGGGCGCCCGGTAGGCCTCCGAGAAGCCGATGTCGAGGCCGCGAAAGAGCTTCAGTGCGCTCCAGAGGAGCGCGACGGTCCCGAGGACCGTCGCGCCGCCCGCGCCCGCCTGGTTCGACAGGATGCTCTCGACTTGTTCGCCGGCCGTCTCGCTTCCGAGCTGGTCGACGGCTATCGCCGCCATCTCCTGGGCGAACTGTTCGCCGCCGACGACGGTGGCGACGAGGACGCCGAACAGCAACAGCGGAATCAGCGAGATGAACGCGTAGTACGCGATGCTGGCGGCGATGAAGGTGATGCGCTCCGATTGGACCCCCTCCACCACCCCCTTCGTGATCGAGATCGCGCGTGGCGCCGCTTGACTCACGCTACCCCTATCGAGGGTGGATTACATATAATGACGGGGGACCTTCCGGGGACTCGCTCAGGTGGTCGCGCGCCGAATCTCCTCGACGTCGGCCGTCGTCTTGACCGTCGTCCCCCCGAAGTGACTCCGCGAGGCCTCGTGGCCGGCGTCGTGCAGGCGTTCCAGGAACTCGTCCATCCCGATGGCGGAGATGCCCCACCGCTTCGAGAGGACGTGCTGGTCGTAGTGTGTCGGGACGTCGAGTTCGCCCTCCAGCGCGTCGAGCAACCGTCGGGCACGCTTCGCCGTCCCCATCTCCTCGGTGACGTGTGCGCGCGTCGCCGCGACGAACGCGGGGTCGTGGGCTCGGCCCAGCCAGACCGGCCCGGCGGTCAGCACCTGCTCGCCGCCGCAGTTCGGGCAGTCGTCGAGTGGGTCCGCGACGAGCCCCGGGTCGTGCTCGCGGTAGAGGCACTCCGGGCAGTGATAGAGGTAGCCCAGTTCGTCGAGCGCGGCGTTGGCGTCGGTCGCCCGGCCGCTGACGCGGAGGTAGGTCCGCACGTAGTGGCGCGTCGCGTGGCTCAACACGGGCGTCACGCCCACGTCGTAGCGGGCGGCGGTTCGGGCGAGCGCCGACAGCAGGATTCGCAGGCCCATCTCGGCGTGGTAGTCGGTGTTGCGCGGAATCGCGCCGTACTTCCGGACGCCGCTCTGGAAGTGCGCCCCGCAGAGCGGCGCGGTGTCGGTGGCGGTGACGCAGACGAGTTCGGTCGCGCTGTTGAACGCCGCGTCCGCGAACGGGATGGCCGTCCCGAACGGGTCGACGTCGACCACGTCGTAGCGCGCCTCGTGCATGTGGGCGTTCGCGTTCCGCCGGGCGACCTCGCCGTCGAGGTCGTTGCGCGCGAGGTTCGCGCGCGCCAGTTCGACCGCCTCGGGGTCGATGTCGGTGCAGGTCACCTCCCACCCCTCCGCAGCGGCGCGGACGCCGCGGACGCCGCTGGCCGCCGTCGCGTCCAGGTAGGTGCGTCCGCGCCCGTGGTCGGACTCGCGGTGGGCGCGGAGCGCGGCGACGGTGACGTCCCGGTTCAGTTCCTGCTTCGGGTTGAAGAAGACGACGTCGCCCGCACCGTGGTCCGGCTGTTCGGGTACCTCGACGACGACGGCCCCCTCGCTAACCTCCATACTCGGGCCTGCCGCCCCGGGGCGAAAAGCCGTGTCATCTCCGTACCCGCAACCGACCCCGCCGTCCGGCCGGACATCCACCCGAGACGGCTGGATACGAACGCTCATTCTCCTCCGGTCGCTAGTCGAACCATGGCCATGACGGAGCCGTTCGGGCTGTGGAACCAGTCGACCATCAGGCGGCGCGTCCGCGAGGGGTCGCTCCCCGCGTGGGTGTGCGACCACTACGAGGCTTTCCGCGCCGCGATGCTCGACGAGGACGACGCCTTCCCCTGTTACTTCGGTGTCGAGTCGGAGCGCACCGGGATGGCGCTCTACACCGCCTGCGCGTCGACGACCGACCCCGCCGCGCTGGCGACGCTCCGCGACACGCTCGTCGAGTACACGCGGGTCTTCGAGAACCACTCCGAACGCGCCTCGCTCGTCGCCTTCTTCCGACCGCCCGAGCGCCCGCTCGACGAACGCGCGTACTTCGAGCGCTTCTGGGGCGTCCTGCAGTACCTCCACGACCACGACCCCGTGCCCTGGCCCGCAGACTTCCCCGCCGACCCATCGGACCCTCACTGGGAGTTCTGCTTCGGCGGCGAGCCCATCTTCCCGACGGCGCGCGCGCCGTTCTACGAGGACCGCCGGAGTCGCTACACGCCACACGGCCTCGAAATCACGTTCCAGCCGCGAGCCATCTTCGCGGGTATCACCGGCGACACGGCGGCGGGACGCCGCGCCCGCGAGGTCATCCGCGGTCGGCTCGAATCGTACGACGCGGTCTGTCCCCACGCCGACATCGGCGACTGGGGGGAGACCCAGGAGCGGACGCAGTACCTCCTCCCCGAGGGCGAGGGGAGTCACGAGCGCTGTCCGATAGAAATCACGACCCCCCGCTCATGACCGGTACTCGGCCGACCGACCACGCCGGAGAGGACGTGCCGGTCTTCCTGCTGATCGACCTCCAGAGGGGGTTCGACGACGCGTCCTGGGGCGAGCGAAACACCCCCACGCTCGAATCGACCGTCGCCTCGCTGCTGGCCGACTGGCGCGCCCGCGGATGGCCCGTCGTCCACGCTCGCCACGCCTCGACCGACCCGGACTCCCCGCTACGACCCGACCGGCCGGGGTTCGCCTTCCTCCCCGTCGCCGAACCCGAGGCCGACGAACCGGTCTTCGAGAAGTCCGTCAACAGCGCGTTCGTCGGCACCGACCTCGAGGCGTGGCTCCGCGCACGCGGCCACGAGACGCTCGTCGTCGCTGGTCTCACCACCGAACACTGC